>NZ_JHQR01000173.1 GCF_014843825.1 Mesorhizobium silamurunense | reverse complement strand
GCCGCGGTCTCGCGCGCCGAGGAGCGGCCGCCGCCGCGATGGTCGCGCAATCCGTATTTGACCTCATAGGTGTAGTCGGCATGGCCCGGTCGGTACTGGCGCGCGATCTCGCCGTAATCCTTCGAGCGCTGGTCGACATTCTCGATCAGCATCGACACCGGGGTGCCGGTGGTGATCATCGTCTCGCCGTCCTCGTCGAGGATGAAGCCGGAGAGGATTTTCACTTCATCCGGCTCGCGGCGCTGGGTAACGAAACGCGACTGGCCGGGGCGGCGCCGGTCGAGCTCGGCCTGAATATCCTCGCGTTTGAAGCGGATGCCGGGCGGGCAGCCGTCTACAACGCAGCCGAGCGCGGCGCCATGGCTTTCACCCCAGGTGGTGACGCGAAAAAGATGGCCGAATGTGTTGTGAGACATAGAAAAACGCCCTGCCCGGCGGCGGAGCCCGGTTCGCCGGTTCAAGGGTGCCTTCTATTGGCGTTTTCCACAGCGGTCAAACGGTGATCGGATGCATCAATCTGTGATCTCAAGGATTTAGTTTTGACACATTCGGTTGGTTTCTGCTCTCTTCCATCCGCCGTTGAGGATCCGCCGCTGACCAGCCGGCGCAATGACCAAAGAGGACGACGATGCGTACCCTGATTGGCGCTGTTGGCGCCATGCTCATGATTTCCACCGCCGCATTCGCCGGTCAGACTGAAGGCCTGATCAAGAAGGTCGACAAGGACACGCTGACGCTGACGCTGGACGACGGCAAGTCCTACAAGCTCAACGCCGAAACCGATCTCGACGCGCTAAAGCCCGGCATGGACATCGTCATCGCCTTCGACGTGACCAACGGCGAGAACGTCGTGACCGATATGCAGCTGCCGGACAGCGACGCGAACTAAATTCAGGTGAGGCCGGCCTGACCTGAATTCGGCAGGCCGCAGCGTTTACAGCCACTCCAGGCTGCGGCCCTCCAGCCGGAGCAGGCGGTCCTGCGGGATCTCGAGGCTCGCCGCCTCCTGCTTCGACACCCCCTCCACAAAGCGGAACAGGCAGCGCATGACGCCGCCGTGGGTGACGCAGACCGTCTGCCGGTCAAGCGCGTCGAACCACGGCTTTGTCCGTTCGAGCAGCATCTGATAGCTCTCGGCGCCGTCGCCGGGCGGCTGGAAATCCCATTTGGCGGCGCGACGTCCATGCGTCGATCCAGGATGCCGGGTCTCGAGCTCACGAAACGTAAAACCCTGCCAGTCGCCGAAACTCAATTCCACCAGACGCGGTTCGGTGCGGTAGGCGAGCGGGTCGAGCCCCATTGCCGCCCGCATCAGTTCCATAGTTTCGCACGTGCGCCGCATCGGGCTCGCGACAAAGTCGAAATCCTCACCCTTGCCGATCATCGCGGCCAGGCGCCGGCCGTTGCCAGTCGCCTGCTGGCGTCCAAGTTCATTGATGTCGGTGTCGGCCTGACCCTGCAGCCGACGCTCAGTGTTCCACTCCGTCTGGCCATGGCGCGCGAGGTAGACGAGCGGATACATCAGGGCTTCCGGAGGTCGGGCGAGGGCCTGGATGGAAGGGTAGGCGGAGAGAGAATTAGTCCTTGACAGTCGAGATGTCCGGCGCGTCGACCGCCTTCATGCCGACCACATGGTAGCCGGAATCGACGTGATGGACCTCGCCGGTCACACCACGCGACAGGTCCGACAGGAAATAGACACCGGAATCGCCGACCTCTTCCTGGGTCACCGTCTGCTTCAGCGGCGCGTTGTACTCGTTCCACTTGAGGATATAGCGGAAGTCGCCGATGCCGGAGGCTGCCAGGGTCTTGATCGGGCCGGCCGAGATCGCGTTGACGCGGATCTTCTTGGCGCCGAGGTCGACGGCGAGATAGCGGACGCTGGCTTCGAGCGCTGCCTTGGCGACGCCCATGACATTGTAGTGCGGCATCACCTTTTCGGCGCCGTAATAGGTCAGCGTCAGCAACGAGCCGCCTTCGCTCATCAACGGCTCGGCGCGCTTGGCGATGGTGGTGAAGGAAAACACCGAAATGTCCATGGTGCGCAGGAAATTATCGCGCGTCGTCTCGACATAGCGGCCGGTCAACTCGTCCTTGTCGGAGAAGGCGATGGCATGGACGAGGAAGTCGAGCTTGCCCCAGTGCTGGGCAATGTCGGCAAAGACAGCGTCAAGGCTTTCCGGGTCGGTGACGTCGCAATGGCCGGCGACATGCGCGTTGAGTTCCGCCGCCAGCGGCTCGACGCGCTTCTTGAAGGCCTCGCCCTGATAGGTCAGCGCGATTTCGGCGCCGTGGTCGGCGCAGGCCTTGGCGATGCCGAAAGCGATCGACCGATTGTTCGCGACGCCGAGGATGAGGCCCCGCTTACCGGCCATCAGGCCCTGTCCACCCGCCATGTGCGCGTTCTCCGCAAGAATGTCTGCTTCGTGTGGAGCCCTATCGCACAGGCACAGGGCCCCTTCAAGCGTCGAAAACAGACTGGCTTGAGGAGAAAATCGCCTCGATCAGCCTTTTCGGTCGCGCATCAGGCCTTCGAGATCGGCATCACCGCCTTCCGGCAGCATCAGCCGCACATGGGCGTAGAGGTCGCCGTGGCCGCCTGCTTTTTCCGGCAAACCCCTGCCTTTCAGGCGCAGCACCTTGTCGGAGCTCGACCATGCCGGAACGTTGACCGCGAGCTTGCCGGTCGGCGTTTCGACCGCCACCTTGGCGCCGAGCACGGCGTCGGCCAGATCGACCGGAAGGTCGACATGCAGGTCGCGGCCCTCGATGCGGTAGCGCGGATGGCGGCGGATGTGGATCTTGACCAGCGCGTCGCCGGGCTGGCCGGGGCCCTGCTCACCCTGCCCCTTGAGGCGGATGGTCTGGCCATCCTCGACATAGGCCGGAAGCTTGACCGCCATCTTGCGGCCGTCGGGGAACATCGCCGTCACCTTCTCGGCGGTGGCCGCCTCCTCGATGGTGATGTCCAGCGTGACGTTCAAATCGGCGGCCTGGACCGGCTGGCGGCGGTCGCCTCGACCGGCGCCACGGGCGCCTGAGAAGGCATCGCCGAAGATCTGGCTAAAAATGTCGCTGTTGCCGTCGAACGGATCGCCGCCCGGGCGCCCGGTGCGGAATTCGAAATGCGCGCCGCCAGGACCCTGCTGCTGACGGCGGAACCCGGCGAACGGATCGCCACCGCCGGCCGCGCCTTCGAAGCCCTGGAATCTCGGCTTGCCGTCGGCGTCGATCTCGCCGCGATCATAGGCGGCGCGCGTCTTCTCGTCGCCGACGATCTCGTAAGCCTGGTTGGCGGCGGCAAAACGCTCCTTCGCCTTCGGATCATTCGGATTCTGGTCCGGATGATGCTGCTTGGCGAGCTTGCGGTACGCCGATTTTATATCCTTGGCCGATGCGTTTCTGGCAACGCCCAGCACCTCATAGGGGTCGCGCATGCTTCCTGCCTGAAAGAGAGAATGAGTCCACGGTTGCCCCCTATATGCGCTCGCATAGGAAGAAATTCCAGTGGCGCAAGAGGGATCGGCAATCGAAAATCAGAGCGTGCCGACCAGATCAGAGCGCATTGAACTCCTGCATGCGCCAACCGCCGGCGCTGGCCATGCAGAGTTCGCCCTTGTACAAGGCCACGCCGTCGAAGCTCTCCCGCGTGGCGTTGAAGCGGCGGCAGGTGAGGCCGCCATCCTTGAGTTCCACCAGCTCGGTGATCGCGCCACGCGAGCCGGTGCCGGCATTGGCCCACGGCACCGCCTGACCGCCGAGCTCCTGTATGTCGGCGGAGGAGACCGCGTTGCCGATCGTGGTCTGGTCCGAATCCTTGTCGCTGCTCGCCGGCTGGGCGGGCGAGGACGGCGCGCTGGACGTGATGATCGAGCGGTCGACCTCCGCCTTCTCCAGGCTGAAGCCGCCGGCGCCGCAGGCCGCAAGCGGAAGCGCCAATGTCAGCAACGCAGCCTTGGCGCTGGCCGAAGCAATAACGCTCCATTGCCCGCTGTCAAAAGCTTGCGCGATACGCGACAATCGGCGAACTCCTCCCGCAATGTTAAAAATTTGGAAAACTATGAACGAAACCGAGTTAACAAGCAGTGACTTCACCGAGGCGGCGGAGCCGTTCCGGCTTTTTGCCGCATGGCTGGAGGACGCCACCAAGAGCGAGATCAACGACGCCAACGGCGTCGCGCTGGCGACCGTCGACGCCGACGGCATGCCGGATGTGCGGATGGTGCTGCTCAAGGGGTTCGACGAAAAGGGATTTGTCTTCTACACGAATTTCGAGAGCACCAAGGGCCGCGAGATTCTTGGCAGCATGAAGGCGGCGATGTGCTTCCACTGGAAATCGCTGCGCCGCCAGGTGCGCGTGCGCGGGCCGGTGGAGATTGTCAGCGATGCCGAGGCCGACGCCTACTATGCGACGCGGCCACGCGGCAGCCGCATCGGCGCCTGGGCCTCGAAACAGTCAAGGCCGCTGGAAAGCCGCTTCGCGCTCGAGAAGGCGGTGGCCGAATACACGGCGCGCTACGCGATCGGCGAGATCCCGCGGCCGAAACACTGGTCGGGCTTTCGGATCGTGCCGCAGACGATCGAGTTCTGGCACGACCGTCCGTTCCGGCTGCACGACCGCATCATGTTCTCGCGCAACGCCAAGGGCGGCTGGGACAAGACGCGACTTTACCCTTAACCTTCGAATGGCCGCTGAAAATCAGTCCTTTTCCAGCTGGAACAGCAGGAAATGCGGCCGCTCGCTGGCGAGACCGACGGCCGGGCGCACCGATTTGGTCGCTTCCTTCGGCACCAAGAACGTCTCGCGCAGGTTGAGCGTGTCGCCGCTCTTGGCGCCGGAAAAGATTGCCGAGATGCAGGTCTGCACATTGTCCGTCGCTTTCAGCGACACAATGGAGGTCGGCGACCAGCGCCGGCCATCCTTGTCGATCAGCATCACCTTGCAGCCGAGCCATCGGTTCTGCAGGTCGGGATCGCCGATCTTCACCTTGAAGTCGGCCAGCACCGGCACCGAATCGGGCGGCAGGTTTGACATGCCGAAGGCGCCGCGCAGATCCGTCAGCTTCCAGTCGCTGCCGCCGAAGCGCGCGCTTTCGCCCCAGGCAACGCGGCGCGGGAAAAGGTCGCTGTCGCCAAGCAGCGCCTTGACGCTGTCGTAGGACTCGATGGCGAGGCTCAGCGGGATGAGCAGAACAAGCGACCAAAGGCTGCGACGGCGCCATTTCCGCTCGCTCGTTGCGCTCTCGCGATCCACAATCTGCGCCGTCATTCGATACCCCTCAGATCGGCTGCGTCATATCCAGCGTGTCGACCGTGCCGGGCGGCAAACCGTCGGGTCCGATGGCGACCGGCCCGAGCCATATCTCTGCCTGGGAATCGAGCGCCGACATCAGCTTTTCCGAAACCAGCACCACCGCATCGCTCGCTTCATCCGGCCGCAGCTCGAAGATCAGCCTCGCCTTCTTCGGCAGACCTGGGTCGATGGCCACCGGAAGCAGGCCATCGGTGAAGGACAGCCGCTCGGTCTGGTCATAGGTCAGGCCCGTCGGCCCGCGCCAGGACGCGACCGCCACCGTCGTCGATTGCGCCCGTGCCGCAAACTCCACCGTGACAACGGCCCAGATACCGCCGGTGGTCAGAACCTTGCTGTCGCCGAACCTGTCCGCTTTCAGCTTGCGGGCGAATTCCACCTTCTCCGCGCGGATTTCGAAGCCTCGCCCGACGACCGTGTCGCCGAGCTTGCCGCGCGCCGGGATCGGCCCGATCAGGTCGCCATGATGGGGCTTCGACAGCTGCAGGCCGTAGCAGAGCGACACCGCGACGAGCAGCAGGACGATATTGGCGAGCTTGCGCATCATGGCTGGATATCCGCGCTGCCGGGCCCGCTGCCAACGGGCAGCGTGAGCGTGCCCACCGGCGCCGGATTGAACCAACCGGGCAGGCCGTAGAGATTGTCGCGCTGCTTGTAGGTCTTGCGGATGACCGTCAGCTCGAGGCTCGCCGGCGGAGCCGTGCCGTCCGGCAATTGCCAGATATAGGCCATGCGCTCCGGCATGCCGGGGTGCAGTTCCGGCGACAGCGTGGAATCGCGCGTGAGCACGATGAAAGGTTTCGTCGGATTGACCATTGCCAGGTTCGCCTGAAGTACGTCGAAATAATCCTTCGTCGATTTGGCCGTCCGGTTGGTCATCTCGAGCTCGAGGACCAGCGCCTTCGCGCCGGGCTTGAGCGGCACGCCATAGAGGTTCTCGCCTTCGGCGGAGTAAGCTTTGAGCGGCCTCAGCAGCCATTGGGCCGTTTCGATCCGGCCGGCGGGCACCAGAACCGGCAGCGGCTCTTGCCTTGCGCCGAAGGCACCCATGACGCCGGCTACAGCAATCGCCGCCACGGTGCCGATGCCGGCCGCCAACCATGCCTTCAGGCGGGAGCCGGCATTCTCAAGCATTTTGGGCCTCGGCCACCGCGTCGTCCGGCGACCCGGCCGGCTGCACGCTGTCAATTGTCTGGCGCTTCGGCAGCGCGAATGCCGTTTCGAGGATCGCGGCGAGGAAGCAGATTCTCACCGGTTCGACGAGAATGCCGGTCGATGAATCCTGGAACGGGCTGCCGAAGAGCAGCGAGACGCCCTCGGAAAGCACCTGCCAGGTATCGAGCTCATGCGGGCCGACGATGCGCGTCATGCCGAGCCACGCCCAGGCCGCCAGCCAGTCGATCAGCCGGTAGCCGACGATCAGCGTGACGATGAGCACCACGCCCGAGCTCAGCGTGATGCGCACGCCATTGGCGATCGGCAGATAGCGCGAGCGGTAGCCGGAGATGAAGTGCTCGACGAAGTCGCGCAGGAATTTCGGAATGGCGAGATAGCGCTCGCCGAAATGTTCGACACGCCGGTGCATGCGCATCAATTCCTTGTCGTCGCGCACGTCGTAGCCATAGATCAGTGCCGCGAGCACCAGCCAGATCACCGGCAGGAGCATGTAGAAGAACAGGTTGACCAGCCTGGCGGTCGTATCGACGGAGGTGACCTCGACCGGAACCATCGGATCGGCAAAGGCGCTTGCGATCGGATTGGCGATACTGTCCGCGGCGGCCTGCAGGACGGACAAGATGTTGCGGCTCATGATCCAGCCGACGATCTCGTCCTTCCAGCGCGAGATCACATAGAGACCGATGAAGATCCAGTTGGTCTCGCAGATGACCACGACGATCTGCCAGAAGGAGCGCGATCCGCCGCGCGTCTGCATGCCGGTGGCGAAGCGCCGGATCAGCCACGAGATCGCGACCGAAAAAATCAGCCAGCGCGAATCGAGCACATCGAGGACGTTGCCGGCCCCTTCGCCGAAGGGCGCCATGTCGAGCGTGACGCGGGAATATTGCCGCACCGTGTCGCCGAGAAAGCCCCAGGCGGCGTAGTAGGCGAAGAAGGGCAGCAGCGCGACGGTGACCATGCGCGCCAGCCGCGCGCTGCCTTTGCCAGGCTCCGCTTCGCTTTCGCCGCGCGCCGCCCGTTGCGCGGCACGCGTTGCTGGCAAAGCCGGCAGCAGCGTCTGGAACATGGCGACGGTGACGATGAGCTGCGTCAGCGCGACAAACGTCAGCAAGGCGAGTCCGGCCATGTGGTTGACAAGGGCGGCACGCGCGGCGATCTGCATGAACAGATCGCCGAACACGATGCCCAGGAGCACCGTGGCGACCAGTTGCGGCCAGAAACGCCACCAGAGCTTGAAGGTCAGCGCCAGGGGCCTTGCAGCATCGGCAAGCATGTCGAGGCGTTCAATCAGTCAATGAACGCCCTCCATCTGCTCCGGCAGATCGATGGCAGCGTCTCGGATCATGTCCTCTCCATTTCACGAGCCCCCGCCACGCATCATCGGGAAATAGAGCAGACCGGATTGCTTTGACACCCCTGCACCAACCTTTAGGTGAAATTTGGCCGGCTACCTCGCCTTACGCTTGAACCCATTTCCGGCCATACTGTTGGAAAGACTTCAGGTCTTGGGAGAGTCGGCATGGCAATCTTCCTGGCATTCCTTGGCGTCTCGATCATGGTGATCGTGACACCCGGTCCGGATACCGCGATCACCATCCGCAACACCTTGCTCGGCGGCCGCTCCGCAGGAATTTTGACTGCGCTCGGTGTCGGCTGCGGGCTGACGATCTGGGCGCTGGCGACGAGCGTCGGCCTTGTCGCGCTGCTCACGGCTTCCGAACCGCTTTTCCTGGCCGTCAAATATGCCGGCGCCGCCTATCTGATCTATCTCGGCATGCAAGCCCTGCGTGAAGCCATCTGGCCGGCGCAAAGCCATCATGCGCAGCCACCGACCGTACCGCATACTCGGCTTGCCCCGGTTGCCGCGTTCCGGCAGGGCTTCATCAGCGATCTCGGCAATCCGAAAATAGCCGTGTTCTTTCCGAGCCTGTTGCCTCAATTCGTGCCGGCGGGACAGCCGTCCTTTCTGTCGCTGTTGCTGCTGGGCGTCGTCTTCGCGCTGATCACCTTCAGCTGGTTGACCATCTATGCAACGGTTGTCGCCAAGGCCGGCGACTGGCTGCGCCGACCGACTGTGCGCCGGATCGTCGAAGCGGTCAGCGGCACGCTACTGATCGGACTCGGCATCCGCATCGCGGCCGAGCAGCGATAGCTCGGTCAGCTCGCCTTCTTCCGTGTCGTAAACGCGGTGAGCGCTGCGCGCGCTTCGTCCGACTTCAGCCGCTCGCGGAAATGCTCGCTCTCCACCTTGATGCGGGCGATGAGTTCCTCGCGCGGCTCACGCATGAGGTCGCGGGCGATCTTCAGCGCCTGCGGCGGCTTGGCGGCAATGTCGCTGGCGGCAGTCAGCACTGCGCCTTCCAGCGCATCTTCCGCGACGACGTCATAGATCAGGCCGGCGGCCTCGGCGCGCTCGGCCGAAAAGCCTTCGCCGAGACCGAGCAGCGCGAAGGCGCCCTGCCGGCCGAGGATCTGCGGGGCGAGCAGGCTGGAACCGGCCTCCGGCACCAGCCCAAGATCGACGAAAGGCGTGCGGAACAGCGTGCGCGGCGTGGCGAAGGTCAGGTCGCAGTGCAAATTGAGTGTCGTGCCGATGCCGACGGCGATGCCGTCGACGCCCGAGACCATCGGCTTCTCCGCCTTGGCCAGCGCCATGAGGAAATCCCAAACCTCATTGCCGCCCTCCCCGCCCGTAGCGATGACCAAGAAATCGGCAAGATCATTGCCGGATGAGAAGGCGCCGGGCACGCCGAGGAAGACATGGACGCGAACCGCCGGATCGGCGTCGCCCTCGACAAGAGCGGCCGACATTTTCGCGTACATGGCGCGCGTCAGCGCGTTCTTCTTGTCGGGGCGGTTCATGCGGATGATCTGCACGGCGCCCCGGCGCTCGATGATGATATGGTCGGTCACGGTCGGTTCCTTCGAATGACTGGCTGCTCAGGCCGAGATCAGCGCCTTGCCGGCGGCGGCGAGGCTGTCGGCGCCGTCGATGACGCGCTCCTTCAGGGCGCGCGTCTCGCCAAGCAGGTTTTCGGCAAAGAAGCGGCAGAGCGCTATACGGCCACGGTCGGCCAGCCCACCTTGCGCCAGGTAGGCACCGCCGGCGGCGAGCGATATCAAGCGCAGATAGGGCGTGGCGCCGGCCATGGCGGCGTCGGCCTTGCCGTCGGCCGTCAGCTTCTGCAGGAAACGCGTCGTCTCGTCGAGATCGGCAAGCGCGCGGTCGAGATTGTCGGCGGTACGGCCAAAACCCTCGATGTTGGAGGTGCGCACCGCATCGGCCATCGCTTTCAATTCGCCGATATAGCGATGCACATGCTCGCCGCCGCCGAGCGGCAGTTTTCGCGACACAAGGTCGATCGCCTGGATGCCGTTGGTGCCTTCATAGATCGGCGCGATGCGGGCGTCGCGATAAAGGGCCGCAGCACCCGTCTCCTCGATGAAGCCCATGCCGCCATGTACCTGGACGCCGAGCGAAGCGACCTCGACGCCGATATCGGTGGAGAAAGCCTTTGCCAAAGGCGTCAGCAGATTGGCGCGGTCGCGCCAGTTGGCGGCGGCCTCGCCCTCGGCGACGCGCGCGCGGTCGATGGCGTGCGCGCAGGAATAGCTGATGGCGCGCGCGATCTGTGTCAGCGCCCGCATGGTCAAAAGATTGCGCTGCACGTCCGGGTGATGGACGATCGGCGCCATGCCGGCGCCCGCATAGTCCGACGCCTTGCCCTGGCGGCGATCATTGGCGTAGGCGATCGCCTTCTGCGTCGCCGTCTCGGCCACCGCCACGCCCTGCATGCCGACGGCAAGGCGAGCGTTGTTCATCATCGTGAACATGCAGGCCAGCCCCTTGTTCTCCTCGCCGATCAGCCAGCCGATAGCGCCGGGCGTCGCGCCTTGAAAACCGTCGCCATAGATCATGGTGCAGGTCGGCGAAGCATGGATGCCGAGCTTATGCTCGAGGCCGGAACAGAAGACGTCGTTGCGGGCGCCGAGCGAGCCGTCGTCATCGACCAGGAATTTCGGCACCAGGAACAGCGAGATGCCGCGCGTGCCGGCGGGCGCGTCGGGCAGCCGCGCCAGCACCAGATGGACGATGTTGTCGGTGAAATCGTGCTCGCCATAGGTGATGAAAATCTTCTGGCCAAAGATGCGGTAGGTGCCGTCGCCTGCGGGCTCGGCGCGCGTGCGCAGGGCCGCAAGGTCGGAGCCCGCCTGCGGCTCGGTCAGGTTCATCGTGCCCATCCACTCGCCGGAGACGAGCTTCGCCAGATATTTTTCCTTGAGCGCCTCGGAGGCGTGCTTGTCGAGGGCCTCGACCGCACCCATGGTAAGGGTCGGGCCGATGCCGAAGGCCATGGCGGCGGAGTTCCACATTTCGAGCGCGGCGACGGCGAGCATTATGGGCAAGCCTTGGCCGCCGAATTCCTCCGGCCCGGCCAGCGCGTTCCAGCCGCCCTCGATCCAGCGGCGGTAAAGCTCCTTCCAGCCGGGCGGCGTGGTGACGGCGGCGTCCTTCAGCACCGCGCCATGCTCGTCGCCGATCTTGTAGAGCGGCGCCACCTCCTCGCTGGCGAAGCGGCCGGCCTCGGCCAGGATCGCGTCTACCAGGTCCTCACCGAGATCGCCGAAGGTGCCGGCCTCCAGCGCCGGCTTCAGGCCGGCCACATGCTTCAGCGTGAAGGCGATGTCTTCGACCGGTGCGCGATACATGTCTGCTGCTCCTCCTCCATGGCGGCAGTTCGATCGTAGGACTTCAGCCGCAGTGAGACCATCCGCCTATGGCGCGATCCGCACCTTCTTTTTACGTAAACGTCAAACTTTGTCACGCGGATTTTGCATTCTTTTCCAGACGTACTAGATACGAAGCGGCCGACCGTCGAGGTCCGGCTTGAGACCGGACGAGACCCATGCTTTCCAGACCTGACGCCTATCGCTGCATCGAATGCGGCCTCCCCTATCGGGCTGCCGGCTTCTGGTATCATGAGGGCAAGATGGAGCATGGACCGGCTTACTGGACGGACCGCGGCATATTGTGCTCGCCGCAATGCTCGCTGGCGCATCACAAGAAGCGCGCCGCCGAAGGCACGCTGACGCAGGAGCCAGCACCCGATCCGTTCGAGGTGCAGTCGCTCTTCCGGCAGTGAGCGCAAAGCAATCGCTTGATATGTACGGCTTAAACCCGTACATAGAAAACCGAGGTGATTGCAATGCCCAACCAACAGTCACGTTCCGCCCGTCTTGAAGCCCGCATCTCGCCAGATGCGCTGAGCATGGTGAAGCGCGCCGCCGAAATCCAAGGCCGCAGCGTCAGTGACTTTGTAGTCGCCGCAGCGCAAGAAGCCGCGCAGCGCACTATTGAGGAGACCGCCATCATCCGTCTATCCATGGAAGATCAGCGCAACCTGATGGAAGCTATTCTTGATCCGCCGGAGCCGAATGAGGCGCTGCGCAAAGCTGCCGACGCCTATAAACGGCTAGTCATCGAATCCCGGTGAAGATCGATCTAATTATCGAGACACTCCAAGCATCCCACGATCGCAGCGCATTTGGCTGCGGCGTCCCGGCACTCGACCGTTATCTTCGCGAACAAGCAGGCCAAGACGTCAAACGTCGGGTTAGCAATTGCTTTGTCGCCGTAAATCGCGACGATGCCATTGCGGGATATTACACTCTCGCGGCGTCCAGCGTGCCCATCGCATTCTTGCCTGAGGACCAGACGAAACGCCTGCCGCGCTATCCGATCTTATCGGCGATATTGATCGGTCGGCTCGCGGTCGATGCGCGTTTCCAAGGACAACGGATCGGATCGGCGCTGATCATAGATGCGCTACGGCGAAGCGTGCAGGCCGCTCCCGCATCCTTCGCGCTGGTCGTCGACGCCAAGGACGAGCAAGCGGCCGCTTTTTATCGCAGTCATGGCTTCGCTCCGTTTAAAAGCCGTGCTCTCTCACTCTTCCTGCCAGTAGCGACAGCGCTGAAGCTCTTCGGTCCTGAAGCACTTCCTTAACCATAGCGGTTCAGGATCGTCCTCTGGTCAGTGGGGACACCCTGATTGAAAAAGCCGGCGCGCCCTCTTCGCCGCCTGGCACTTTTCGCGGCAGCGTTGGTGCTGGGCACGGCGGCAAAGGCCTCGGATTTCTCCGAGCCGTGGAAGAACGCCGACCGCGCGCTGGTGATCGACGCCTACGAATACAACTCCATCGACTGGGCTGAGCTTGCCACCGACAAGCGCATCGTCGGCTTCATCAACAAGGCGTCCGATGGACTGCCGCCACCCTATTTCTGCTTCGGCGGCGAGACCGATATCAAACTCTGCAAGGCGCTGTGGAAACGCTATGCGGTGACGCGCGAGCTGTTCCAGACGCGCAAGGTGGTGGCCAAGGCGCTCGGCCTGAAATGGGGCGCCTACCACCTTGCCCGCCCCGGCAACCCGATCGAGCAAGCCAACAATTTCATCGATTTCGCCGAGCCCGCACCGGACGATCTCATTGCGCTCGACCTCGAAGGCAACGATCCCTCGCAGTGGATGTCGCTGGAGGACGCCGAAGAATTCGTGCGCCAGGTGCATCGCCGCCTCGGCCGCTTCCCGGTGCTCTATTCGAACGGCAAGACCGCCCAGTACATCGCCGACAACCGCTACACCTACCGGCTGCTGTCGCGGCTGCCGCTCTGGTATGCGCGCTACAAGCCGGATATCGACGTGCATTTCCCGATGGGCAACTGGCAGGGCTACGCGCTCTGGCAGTTTTCCGCGAAGGCGAATTGCGGCCGCTTCAGCTGCCCGTATCGCGTGCCCGGCACGCCCAACGACATAGACGTTTCCGTCGCGCCGATGAAAGCCGATGAATTGCGCCAACAATGGGCCTTCGGCGGGCTGATCGACGTGCCGGCGGATTACCTCGCCTCGATACCGGTGCCGGTCTCGCGCCAGGCAGCACTCGCCGGCAAGGTCACCATCACCTATGCCGATGTGGCGACGCCGCCGACCTTCGAGGAAATGGTCGCCGTGCTTAGCGCGCGCTGGGGCAAATTCCGCGACGGGTTCCGCATGCCGGTGGTGAAAACCGTGCCGCAGCGGCCGGGATTCGGCATCGTCCAATATGTCGCCTGGAAGCGAGCGGGGCAGCGCACGCCCGAACAGCTCGACGCCGCCTTCGCGGCCGCCGATCCGGTCAGCACTGCTTCGACGACGCTCGACCACCGCAGGCAGTAGTCAACGCTGCCGTCAGCGATGATTGCCCAGGCTGGCATACATGCCGGTGGTGCGAAACTGGGTCGGATTGATGCCGTAGCAGCGGCGGAAAACCTTGGAGAAGTAGTTCGCGTCCTCGAAACCGCACAGCACCGCGACTTCCTTCACCGGCAGGAAATCCGCCCTGGTCAGCAGTTTCGCCGCGCGCTGCAGCCGTTGCTGCAACACGAATTCGGCCGGCGGCAATCCTTCGCTCTCGGCGAAGCAGCGCGAGAAATGCGCGCGGCTGAGGCCGCTGATCCCGACAAGCTCCGCCACCGGCAGCGGCTTGTCGAGATTGGCGTTGATGTGATCGATGACCGGCTGCATGGCACTCTGCTTCTCGGCGAAGGCGTGCGAGCCGAAGACATCGTCATAGAGCGCCATCGCCGCCTCATAGGCGATCGCCGACGCCGCGCCCGGCGAACCCGCCCCCTTGATGAGGCGCAGGCTGCAATCGGCAAGGTGATCGACGGTCGCGGGCTGCAGCCGGAACACGGGGCCGGAGACGCTGAGGATAGACTTATGGATGCGCAACGCCTCCTCGCCGTTCATCGAAATCCAGAAATATTCCCAGCGGTCGCCCTTGGCCAACCAATAGCGATGGTTGTGCGGCACCAGCACCAGCAGCGTGTCGTTCGCCTGCAGGCGATAGTTGCGGCTTTCGTAGCGCAACTGCCCGGTGCCGCTGATCGTATGCTGGAGCACCGTGAACGGGGTCTGGCCGCGCTTGCGCCCATCCCAGTCGTAGGTCTCGTCCTCGCGCACTTCATAGCCGGTGCTGGTCGGCATGGCATGCAGGCGCTGGCGGCCGCGCGGCAGCGAGATCGTCCGCATCAGCTTTCCATTGGCGATCAGGTCCTGCAGCACAAAATTACCCTCGAAAGCATAATCCTTCTCTGGCCGCGCCCGCGAATAAGCGCATAATCCGGCTCATCAAGAACGGGAAAGTCCCGCGATCGAGGAGCGGGCGGGAGGAGAAAGAGCCGGATTTCCGGCTCGAATGGCGAGCACGCGTGCTGGCGTGCGGCCATATCCTCCCTTGCTGCTCCTTGCCTAACATTCGATTGGAACGAGGTGAAGGTGATGAGCTTCAAAATCGCTATTATCGGCGCCGGCAGCGTCGGATTCACCAAGAAGCTGTTCACCGATATTCTCTGCGTGCCCGAATTCAAGGACATCGAGTTCGCGCTGACCGACATCAGCGAGCACAATCTCGGGATGATCAAGGCGATCCTCGACAGGATCGTGGAAGCCAACAATCTGCCGACCAAGGTGACGGCGACGACCGACCGCCGCAAGGCGCTGGAGGGCGCGCGCTACATCATCAGCTGCGTGCGCGTCGGCGGCCTCGAAGCCTATGCCGACGACATCCGCATTCCGCTCAAATATGGCATCGACCAGTGCGTCGGCGACACGATCTGCGCCGGCGGCATCCTCTACGGCCAACGCAACATCCCGGTGATCCTCGACTTCTGCAAGGACATACGCGAGGTCGCCGCGACCGGCGCCAAGTTCCTCAACTACGCCAACCCGATGGCGATGAACACCTGGGCCGCGATCGAATACGGCAAGGTCGACACGGTCGGGCTCTGCCACGGCGTGCAGCACGGCGCCGAGCAGATCGCCGAGGTGCTCGGCGCGAAATCGCCCCGGGAACTCGACTATGTCTGTTCGGGCATCAACCACCAGACCTGGTTCATCGAATTGCGGCTGAACGGCCGGCCGATCGGCAAGGACGAATTGATCGCCGCCTTCGAGGCGCATCCGGTCTATTCGAAGCAGGAGAAGCTGCGCATCGACGTGCTGAAGCGCTTCGGCGTCTATTCGACCGAGAGCAACGGGCATCTCTCCGAATATCTGCCCTGGTACCGCAAGCGCCCCGACGAGATCACGCGCTGGATCGACATGTCGGACTGGATCCATGGCGAGACCGGCGGCTACCTGCGCTACTCGACCGAGACCCGCAACTGGTTCGAGACGGAATATCCGCAGTTCCTCGAAGCGGCGTCGAAGCCGATCGATCCGGCAAAACGCTCCAACGAGCATGCCAGCCACATTCTCGAGGCGCTGGAGACGAACCGCGTCTATCGCGGGCACTTCAACGTCAAGAACAACGGCGTGATCGCCAACCTGCCGCAGGACGCCATCATCGAATCACCCGGCTTCGTCGACCGCTTCGGCATCAACATGGCGGCCGGCATCACGCTGCCTGAGGCCTGTGCCGCCACCTGCATGTCCTCGATCAACGTCCAGCGCATGTCGGTGCATGCCGCGATCGCCGGCGACATCGACCTCTTGAAGCTCGCTGTGCTGCACGATCCGCTGGTCGGCGCGGTATCGACGCCGGAAGAGGTCTGGCAGATGGTGGACGAGATGGTCGTCGCCCAAGCCGCCTGGCTGCCGCAATACGCCGGTGCCGTGCCGGCGGCAAAAGAGCGGCTTTCGAAATCGAGCGTCAAGACCCGCGAATGGGCGGGCGCGGCGCGGCGAAGCGTGCGCTCGATCGAGGAATTGCGCGCCGAAAAGGCGGCGCTCAAACAGGCCGGCTGACAACTTGGCTGTGGAAACGGACCGACGGGAGGTTGGTCCGCCGCTATCAGCCGCACCGAATAGAAGGCGGGCAACAGCAGACGTCTAACACGTGGGAGGAAGACTATGAGGACCTTACGCAGAATTGGCATTGCCTCCGGATTGGTTCTGAGCGTTTCAATTCCGGCGCTCAACGCTTTCGCTTCCGAGCCAACGGTGCCGCCGGCGCCGGCGGCATTTCCAGCCGAGGGCAAGATCCATTATGTGGCGCGCGACTCCATTCTGGAGTTCAAAGCGCTGCCCGAGTATCACGAGCCGGACTGGGTGACGGAGAAATACGTCAAGACCGGCAAGCTGCCGCTGCTCAAGGACCGGCTGCCCAAGGAGCCGCTGGTCTTCAAGACCGCCAACATGCCGGACGGCACCGGCGTCTATGGCGACACGATGCGCCATGTCATCGGCGGCAGGCCGGAAGGCTGGAATTACGGTGCTGGCCAAACGCAAGGCTGGGGCGGAATCGACATCGCGCTTTCCGAATGCCTGACACGCACCGCGCCGCTGTTCCAGGTCGATGCAAAGGACACCGAGCCGCTGCCGAACCTCGCCAAGAGCTGGGAATGGTCGAAAGACGGCCACAAGCTCACCATGCATCTCATCGAAGGCGCCAAATGGTCGGACGGCGTGCCCTTCAACGCCGATGATGTGATGTTCTACTGGGACGACGAGGTCGTCGATCCCAACGTCTCGCCGCTCAACGGCGCGACACCGGAAACATTCGGCGTCGGCACCACACTGAAGAAGGTCGACGACTATACCGTGGAATGGACGTTCAAGGAGGCGTTCCCGAGGCAGTATCTCTACGCGATGGCCTACGGCACGTTCTGCCCCGGCCCTTCGCATATCCTCAAGCCGCATCATCCGAAATATTCGAAGAACACCTACGACCAGTTCAAGAACGCCTTCCCGCCGGAATTCATGAACATGCCGGTGATGGGCGCCTGGGTGCCGGTCGAATACCGCCCGGACGACATCATCGTTATGCGGCGCAACCCTTACTACTGGAAGGTCGACGAGAAGGGCAACCAACTGCCTTATCTCAACGAGCTGCAATATAAGCTCTCGACCTGGGCCGATCGCGACGTCCAGGCGGTCGCAGGCTCGGGCGACTTCTCCAACCTCGAGCAGCCGGAAAACTTCGTCGCCTCGCTGAAGCGCGCCGCTGACAAGAACGCGCCGGCACGGCTTGCCTTCGGTCCGCGCCTCATCGGCTACAATCTGCGCTTCAACTTCTCCGCCAATGGCTGGGGCAATCCGGACGAACGCGGCCAGGCGCTGCGCGAGCTGAACCGCAATGAGGATTTCCGCAAGGCCGTGACCATGGCCATCGACCGCAAGGCGCTCGGCGACTCGCTGGTCAAGGGACCGTTCACCGCCATCTATCCCGGCGGCTTCTCCTCCGGCACCAGCTTCTATGATCGCAAGTCGACGGTTTACTATCCGTTCGATCTCGAAGGCGCCAAGGCCGAGCTCGCCAAGGCCGGCCTCAAGGATACGGACGGCGACGGCTTCGTGAACTTCCCGGCCGGCACCGCCGGCGGCAAGAATGTCGAGATCGTCATGCTGGTCAACAATGACTACACCACCGACAAGAGCCTTGCCGAAGGCGTCGTGGCGCAGATGGAAAAGCTGGGCTTGAGAGTCGTGCTGAACGGGGTCAACGGCACGCAGCGCGACGCGATCCAATATTCCGGCCGCTTCGACTGGCTGATCCGGCGCAATGACCAGGAGCTCACCTCCGTCGTGCAGAACACCGAGCAGCTTGCCCCCGTCGGTCCGAAGACCAGCTGGAACCATCGCGCGCCGGAAAGCGGCGAGGTCGATCTGATGCCGTTCGAGAAGGACCTCGTCGACATCGTCAACAAGTTCGTCTCGACGCAGGACAACGACCAGCGCGCCGACCTGATGAAGAAGTTCCAGAAGATCTCGACGGAAAACGTCTACAATGTCGGCCTGACGGAATATCCCGGCGCGCTGATCGTCAACAAGCGCTTCTCCAACATTCCGCAGGGCACCCCGATCTTCATGTTCAACTGGGCCGAGGATTCGATCATCCGCGAACGCGTCTTCGTCGCGGCCGATAAGCAGGCCAAGCATGAGCTGTTCCCCGAGGAATTGCCCGGCAAGCCGGGAGACAAGGGGCCGATGGACTAGTTAACCTCCCTGACGAAGAGACGTCCGGCCGCGTTGCGGCGCGGCCGGACAAAAGCAGATCCTCCAAACGCGGCGAACGCGTGAACCGGCGAGAAAAGGAAGCAGACCGTCCATGTTGCGATTCCTGCTCATGCGCATAGCGTCGGCGATCCCCGTCCTCGCCATCTTGAGCCTGGTCACCTTCGCCATCATCCAGGCGCCGCCTGGCGACTATGCCGACTACATCAAATCGCAACTCATCAACCAGGGCGGCGCTTCCTATGCCGAGGCCGACGCGCAAGCCCAGGCCTATCGCAAGGAACATGGCCTCGATAAGCCGCTGCCCGTCCAGTATCTCAATTGGATCGGCGGCATCGTCACCCGCGGCGATTTCGGCTACAGCCTCTATTACAACAAGCCGGTCGCCGACGTGGTCGGCGAGCGCCTGCCACGCACGCTGCTCCTGGCGCTGGTCTGCCACCTGCTCGCCTCGGTGCTCGGCATTACCTTCGGCATATGGGCGGCGACACGCCAGTACACCTGGATCGACTCCACACTTTCGGCCATCTCGTTCCTGGGCATGACGGTGCCGCGCTTCCTGATGGCGCTGATCATCGTCTATCTGCTGGTCTTCCAGTTCAACGTGTCGGAGATCGGCAGCTTCTTCTCGCCGCAATACGGCGGCGCGCCATGGTCGTGGGCGAAGTTCGTCGACCTCGTCAAGCATGTCTGGCCGGTGGTGGCGATCGCGACCTTCGGCGGCCTCGCCTACAACATGCGCGTGATGCGCGGCAACCTGCTCGACACGCTCAATGCCCAATATGTCGAGACGGCGAAGGCCAAGGGCCTGACCGGCGGCGCGGTGGTGATGCGGCATGCCGTGCCCAACGCGCTGCACCCTTTGGTCATGTATCAGGGCGTGGTGCTGCCCTACATGCTGACCGGCGAGATCGAGACGGCGATCATCTTCGCGCTGCCCACCGTCGGACCGGCAATCGTCGGCTCGATGGCGGTCGGCGACGTCTATGTGACGGCAACCTTCATGATGGTGCTGTCGGCGACGCTGATCGTCGGCAACATCATCGCCGACATGCTGCTCGCGCTTCTCGACCCGCGCGTGCGCCAGTACGGGGAGCATTAGATGCTGGCGCGCGATCCATCACCCCCGCCACCGCCGGCGGAAGGCGCCGTGAGCCAACCCGCGCACGGCAATGAAAGCTACATCGCGCTGGTCTGGCGCCGGCTGAGGCGCTCCTGGACCGGCATGGCCGGGCTTTGCCTGGTCGTGCTGCTGCTTCTCATGGCCGTGCTCGCGGAATTCCTGGCGCCTTTGGACCCGAAGGCCACCGATATCGCCTTCGCGCCGCCGCAGGTGCCGAGCTTCCACGACAAGGACGGCAACTTTACCGCCCGGCCCAGGATCTATGCGCTGGCCGAGTCGACCGACCTCGACCCGGTCACATTCCAGCCGATCGTCGGCCCCGACTACGACCATCCGCGACTGCTCGGCTTCTTCGTCGAAGGCGCGCCCTACAAGTTGCTCGGCTTCATTCCGGCGGACCGGCATTTCTTCGGCTCGATGGACGGCGAGCCGGTGCATTTCCTTGGCACCGACAAGTTCGGCCGCGACGTGCTATCGCGCGCCATCCACGGCTCGCGCGTCTCGCTGATGATCGCGCTGACGGTCGTCTTCATCATTACCGTCATCGGCACCACCGTCGGCATGGTCTCCGGCTATTTCGGCGGCCGGTTCGATGTCTGGATGCAGCGCTTCGTCGAGCTGGTGCTCGCCTTCCCGCAACTGCCGCTATATCTGGCGCTGACGACGCTGATCCCGGTCACCGCGCCGACCAATGTCTTCCTCGCCTTCGTCATCATCGTCATGTCGGCGCTGGGCTGGGCGCAGATGTCGCGCGAGGTGCGCGGCAAGACGCTGGCGCTGGCGCGCATCGACTATGTGCGCGCCGCCATGGCGGTCGGCGCCACCGACCGGCGCATCATCATGCAGCACATCTTCCCTAATGTGATGAGCCATGTGATCGTCGCCGTGACGCTGGCGATCCCGACGGTGGTGCTCTTGGAATCCTTCCTCGGCTTCCTCGGCTTCGCGGTGAAGCCGCCGCTGATCTCGTGGGGGCTGATGCTGCAGGATACCGCGACCTATTCGGTCATCGGCACCTATCCGTGGATCCTGTCGCCGGTCGGTTTCGTGCTGGTCACCGTCTTCGCCTTCAACGCGCTGGGCGACGGCCTGCGCGACGCCGTCGATCCTTATTGAGGTGGCCGGAATGACGACGATCGCGCTCGCAGAATCCTTCGCACCAGCCGTCCGGCTCGACCATGACGGCCGCCATGACCAGCCCGTCATCGACGCCCGCAACATCGAGGTCGCCTTCAAGGTCGAGCATGGCACCGTCGAGGCGGTCAAGGACATCTCGTTCCAGCTCTATCGCGGCGAGACGATCGCGATCGTCGGCGAATCCGGCTCCGGCAAGTCGGTGACTGCGCGCACCGTGATGGGGCTTTTGTCGCGGCGGGCAACCGTATCGCCGAGGTCGAGTGTCGATTATCTCGGGCAGAACATCCTGAAATTCTCCGAGCGCGCCCGGCGCAAGCTGCGCGGCAACCGCATCTCGATGATCTTCCAGGAGCCGATGAGCTCGCTCAACCCGATCTACACGGTCGGCAGCCAGATCGTCGAAGCGATCAGGGTGCATCGCAAGGTGAGCCGCAGGCAAGCCTGGGCCCGGGCGCTCGAACTCCTCAAGCATGTCCAGATTCCGGAGCCGGAGGCGCGGCTCAAGCAATATCCGCATCAGCTCTCCGGCGGCCAGCGCCAGCGTGTCATGATTGCCATGGCTCTGGCCAACGAGCCCGACGTGCTGATCGCCGACGAGCCGACCACCGCGCTCGACGTCACCGTCCAGGCGCAGATCCTGAACCTGATCCGCAACCTGCAGAAAGAGATGCGGATGGCGGTGATCCTGATCACGCACGACCTCACCGTGGTGCGCAAGTTCTCCGACTACGTCTATGTGATGCAGAATGGCGAGATGCGCGAGCACAACGTCACCGAGCGGCTGTTCGCCGATCCCCAGCATCCGTACACGCAGCGGCTGCTCGCCTCGGAGCCACGCGGACGGCCGAAATCGCTGCCCGATAAGTCCGGCACCATCCTCGAGGCGAACGGCGTGCGCGTCTGCTTCACGCTACGCCACGGCACATTCCTGAAGCCGGACTGGCGCGAGCTGGTCGCCGTCGACGACCTTGATCTAAAACTCTGCCGCCACGAGACGCTCGGACTGGTCGGCGAATCCGGCTCCGGCAAGACCACCTTCGGCCAGGCGCTGCTCCGGCTGCTGGACGCCAAGCGTGGCGAGATCCGTTTCGACGGCAAGCCGATCCAGGGTCTCACGCGCGCCGAGATGAGGCCGCTGCGCTCGCGCATGCAGGTCGTCTTCCAGGATCCGTTCTCCTCGCTCAATCCGCGCATGACGATCGGCCAGATCATCGAGGAAGGTCTGGTCGTCAACAGGATCGGCGCGACGCGGCGCGAGCGGAACGAGCGGGTGCGCGAGGCGCTGATCAGCGCCGGCATGCCCGGCAATATCCTGTCGCGGTTTCCGCACGAATTCTCCGGCGGCCAGCGGCAGCGCGTCGCGATCGCGCGTGCCATCGCGCTGGAGCCCGAGTTCATCCTGCTCGACGAGCCGACATCGGCGCTGGACCTCTCGGTGCAGGCGCAGATCATCGACCTGTTGCGCAAGCTGCAGGACGAGCGGGGCCTGAGCTATCTGTTCATCTCGCACGACCTCAAGGTGGTGCGGGCGCTCTGCCACCGCGTCATCGTCATGCAGCACGGCAAGATCGTCGAGCAGGGACCCGTCGACGAGGTGCTTTCCAATCCCAAGACCGCCTACACCGAACGGCTCGTCAGGGCCGCCTTCGACGTGGCCTGAACATTTGCCGGAGGTTCATAGTGGCTAGAAATCCCAAGATCACCTTCATCGGCGCCGGCTCGACGGTGTTCATGAAGAACATTGTCGGCGACGTGCTGCAGCGGCCGGCGCTGTCAGGCGCGACGATCGCGCTGATGGACATCAATCCGCAGCGGCTGGAAGAGAGTGCCGTCGTCGTCAACAAGCTGATCGCGACACTCGGCGTGAGGGCGAAGGCCGAGACCTATTCCGACCAGCGCAAGGCGCTCGCCGGCGCCGACTTCGTCGTCGTCGCCTTCCAGATCGGCGGCTACGAGCCCTGCACCGTCACCGACTTCGAGGTGCCGAAGAAATACGGCCTGCGCCAGACGATCGCCGACACGCTCGGCGTCGGCGGCATCATGCGCGGATTGAGGACCGTGCCGCATCTGTGGAAGATCTGCGAGGACATGCTCGCTGTCTGCCCCGAGGCGATCATGCTGCAATACGTCAACCCGATGGCAATCAACACCTGGGCGATCGCCGAGAAATACCCTGCCGTCAAGCAGGTCGGTCTCTGCCATTCGGTGCAAGGCACGGCGATGGAACTGGCGCACGACCTCGACATTCCCTACGAGGAAATCCGCTACCGTTCGGCCGGCATCAACCACATGGCCTTCTATCTGAAGTTCGAGCACCGCCAGCCGGACGGGTCGTACCGCGACCTCTATCCCGACCTTGTCCGCGCCTATCGCGAAGGCCGCGCGCCCAAGCCCGGCTGGAACCCGCGCTGCCCCAACAAGGTGCGCTACGAGATGCTGACCCGGCTCGGCTATTTCGTCACCGAAAGCTCGGAGCATTTCGCCGAATACACTCCCTATTTCATCAAGGACGGTCGCCCCGACCTGATCGAGAAATACGGCATCCCGCTCGATGAATATCCGAAGCGCTGCATCGAGCAGATCGAGCGCTGGAAGGGACAGGCGGAGGCCTACCGCTCGGCCGACCGGATCGAGGTCGAGCAATCGAAGGAATACGCCTCCTCGATCATGAACTCGGTCTGGACCGGCGAGCCGTCGGTGATCTACGGCAATGTCCGCAACAATGGCTGCATCACTTCATTGCCCTTCGATTGCGCGGCCGAATTGCCGTGCCTGGTCGATGCCTCGGGCATACAGCCGACCTATATCGGCGACCTGCCGCCGCAGCTCACAGCGCTGATTCGCACCAACATCAACGTGCAGGAACTGACGGTGCGGGCGCTGATGGCGGAAAATCGCGAGCACATCTACCACGCGGCGATGATGGATCCGCACACCGCGGCCGAACTCGATCTCGACCAGATCTGGTCGCTGGTCAACGACCTGATCGCCGCTCACGGTGACTGGCTGCCGGCCTGGGCGCGTAGCGGCCGCAAAAGCGCGGCTGCCTGATCAGGCGCCAGCCTTCTCGCGCTCGACGGCGCGCCAGCCGATGTCGCGGCGGCAGAAGCCCTGCGGCCAGTCGATACGGTCGACCGCCGCATAGGCCTTCTTCTGCGCCTCCCCGACTGTGGCGCCGGTTGCTGTGACGTTGAGCACGCGGCCGCCATTGGCGACCAGCGCGCCGCCGTTGATGGCGGTGCCGGCATGGAATATCTCGGCGCCTTCGCTCGCGGCCTCCTCCAAGCCGCGGATGACCGAGCCCTTTTCCGGCGTGCCGGGATAGCCCCTCGCCGCCATCACCACGGTGAGCGCCGCCTTGTCGCTCCAGCGCGCCGACATGTGCGCGAGCTGGCCGTCGACGGCGGCGTTGAGGAGCACGAGCAGGTCGTCCTTCAGCCGCATCATCAGCACCTGGCATTCGGGATCGCCGAAGCGGGTGTTGTATTCGATGAGCTTCGGGCCTTGATCGGTGATCATCAGCCCGGCGAAGAGAATGCCGGCGAAAGGCGAGCCGAGATTGGCCATGCCGCGCATGGTCGGCTCGATGATCTCGCGCATGCTTCGCTCGGTCATTTCGGGCGTCATCACCGGCGCCGGCGAATAGGCGCCCATGCCGCCGGTGTTCGGGCCGGTATCGCCGTCGCCGACGCGCTTGTGGTCCTGCGCGGTGCCGAAGGGCAGTGCCGTGGCGCCGTCGCACAGGCAGAAGAAGCTCGCCTCCTCGCCGGTCAGATATTCCTCGACGACCACCTCGGCACCGGCGGCGCCAAAAGCGCCGTCGAAACAGGCCTCGAGCGCGGCCAGCGCCTCCTCCAGCGTCATGGCGATGGTGACGCCCTTGCCGGCGGCAAGCCCGTCGGCCTTGATGACGATCGGCGCGCCCGTCTTCTCAACATAGGCCTTCGCCGAGACGAGATCGCTGAAGCGGCCATAGGCGGCGGTCGGGATGTTGAATTTCGCGCAGAGGTCCTTGGTGAAGCCTTTCGAGCCTTCGAGCCGCGCCGCCGCCTTGGACGGACCGAAGACGCGGATACCCCAGGCGCGCAGGTCGTCGGCGATGCCGGCCACCAACGGGGCTTCCGGACCGACCACGACGAGGTCGATCTTCTTCTCCTGGCAGAAGGCAGCCACGGCGGAATGGTCGGAAATGTCGAGCTTGACCAGTTCGGCAACGCGGCCGAAGCCGGGATTGCCGGGCGAGGCATAGAGCTTCGTCAGCAGCGGCGAGGCGGACATCTTCCAGCCAAGCGCATGTTCGCGGCCGCCCGAGCCGAGAAGAAGAACGTTCATGGCCACCTCTTGCTGATCGTCTCCCTGAACCCGCTATTGGTCCGCGGGCGACGGGTCAAGGCGTGTTGGCAATTTGGCGGCAATTGCGCACGGGAACATGGCCCTCATCAAGAAGAGATGAGACAAGGTCGAGCCTGGCGAGGTGGTCCGGCCGATCAGTCCCCCGGAAAACGCCTCAGCTCTGGAAAACGATGGGGAACCAGTCCTCGCGCAGTTTCTGGCCGGGCTTCATGTCGTGGCCCGGATAGGGCGGCGAGGTGCGGCCCGGACGCTCGACATAATGCGCGTCGTCGCCGACCCAGCGCAGCGACAGCGCCCGGCGCCGGGCCGAGGTCATGTTGCCGCGCGCGCCATGGGCGGTGCGGAAATCGAACAGGATGGCATCGCCGGGCTCCATCTCCCATTCGAGGACTTTCATCGACGGGTCGTTGTCGGGATCGGGCACCGGCAGGTAGTCGCCCTCGTCGGCATAGAAATTGCTGTCATTCAGCCAGCGCACCGGCAGGACCATCTTGTCCCACTTGTGGGAGCCGGCGATCAGCCGAAGCGTCGCCTCCTTCACCGGATCGATCGGGATCCAGAAGCTCACCGTCTGACTGCCGTCGACGAAATAGTAGGGGATGTCCTGGTGCCATGGCGTCGGTTTCTGCGTTCCGGGCTCCTTGACCATGGTCGTGGAAGAACTGCGCGCTGCGCGACTGCATGACGGCGGCCGCCAGTTCAGCGGCGGGCGATTCCCGTACGATCCTGACGAATTCCGGGATGCGCTCCCAGTTGCAATAGTCGTCGAAGAAGCTGCCCTTGCCGTTGGCGATGTCGGAGGCGGTGGCGCTGCGGTTTTGCATGTTGCGCTCGATGCCGTCGGCGATGACATCGACCCAGTCCCTGAACGCGCCGCGGATGCAGACCGCGCCATCGCGCTGGTAGTCGGCAATCGTTGCGGCGTCGATTTTTTGGCTGGCCATGTCGCTCTCCTAGAGTTGAGGGCCCAACTATCGCAGCCGCCTAATATCGAGTAAAATAATAACTTCTCATCTCACTTATAGTTTTACTCTATGGCTTTGACCCTCACGCAGTTGCGCTATGTCGTCGCCGTGGCACGCTACGGCAGCGTCACCATGGCCGCCAAGGCGCTGAATGTGTCGCAGCCTTCAATCTCGGTGGCGATCGACCACATCGAGGACGCGCTCGGCCAAAAGCTGTTCGCGCGCCAGCGGGGAAGCGGCATCGCGCTGACGTCGTTCGGCCGCGGCGCCGTTGCGAAGGCCAGGCAGGTGCTGGCCGAGGCGGATGAGTTGGCCGCGCTCGGATCGCGCGAAGCCGACGTCGGCGGCGAACTGGTGCTCGGCTGCTTCGAGGATCTGGCGCCCTATTTCGCGCCGGCGCTGATCCGTTCGTTCTCCGAGCGCTGTCCGTCGGTGACCGTCATCGTCCGCGACGAGACCTTCGAGACGCTCGGACGGCGCCTGGCCGACAGCGCCGTCGATCTCGGCCTGACCTACGATCTCGGCCTGCCGGCGCATTTCAAGCGCATCCTCTTGCATGAGCTTCGGCCGCACGCGCTGCTGCCGGCCGGCCATGTGCTGGCGGACAAGCAGACAGTCAGCCTGGCGGATCTCGCCGCTCACCCGCTGATCACAACCGATCAGCCGCACAGCTGGCAGCACATGCTCGATCTCTTCCTCAGCCGCGGCCTGTCGCCCGTCACCCAGTCATCGACAAGCTCGTTCGAGTTGCAGCGCAGCATGGTGGCCAACGGCTTCGGCGTCGCGGTCAGCTATACAAGGCCGCATGGCGACATGAGCTATGACGGCCTGCCGCTGATCTGCAAGCCGATTTCCGACCCGCTTCCCATGCAGCGCATTATTCTCGCCCACGACACGCGCCAGCGCTTGCCGAAGGCGGCGCTCGCCTTCATCGAGACGGCGAAAGCGTGGTTCGCCAGTCACGATGTTTTCACCACTTGAGCGACAACGCGGCCGCTTGACGCCGCCCATCGCTGCTGCCACTCCATCGCGATGGAAACCATCCAGTCGAAAGCGGCCCAGGGCCGCGTCGCCGACGCACCGAGCGGCCATTGGGTCTACCGGGTGCTGCCGCGCTGGCTGTGGCCCTATGCGCAGCTCGCGCGCTGGGACCGGCCGATCGGCTGGCAATTGCTTTTGTGGCCCTGCTGGTGGTCGGCAGCCCTTGCGGCTAGCGCCTATCCGCGCCCGACGGATCCGCTGCTGACGCTGCTGCCGGCGCCCTGGTACCTGCTCCTGTTCTTCGTCGGCGCCGTCGCCATGCGCGGCGCCGGCTGCACCTACAACGACATCGTCGACGAGGACATCGACAACCAGGTCGAGCGCACCCGCTCGCGGCCGCTGCCGGCCGGCAAGGTGACCCGCCGCCAGGCGTGGGCGTTTCTGATCATCCAGGCGCTGGTCGGGCTTGGCGTGCTTTTGCAGTTCAACAGCTTCGCCATTCCGCTGGGCATCGCCTCGCTCGCCATCGTCGCCGTCTATCCGTTCATGAAGCGCATCACCAACTGGCCGCAATTCGTGCTTGGGTTGGCCTTCTCCTGGGGCGCGCTGATGGGTTGGGCGGTCGAGTTCGGCGACCTCGATGGCCCCGCCATCATGCTCTACATCGGCTCGATCCTGTGGGTGATCGGCTACGACACGATCTATGCGCATCAGGACAAGGAAGACGACGCCATCGTCGGCGTGCGCTCGACGGCGCGGCTCTTCGGCGACAACACCAAGACCTGGCTGGTCGGTCTCTATGGCGGCACGCTCGTCTGCTTCGCCATCGCCTTTGCCTCGGCGCAGGTGCCGATGCCGGCGCTGGCCGGGCTGATCGCAGCCGGCGCGCATATGGCGCGCCAGATCATCCGGCTCGACATCAACGATCCGGACCAATGCCTGAAGCTGTTCAAGTCGAACAACCAGGTCGGCTGGCTGATCTTCCTGGGGCTGATTGGCGGCGCGCTGTGGGTGGCGCTGAAGCCGCTGGTGTAAGGGAAGTCTCCCTTCTCCCCGTCACTATGCCGCCCCTCATCGCCCTGCCGGGCACTTCTCCCCGTATAGTGACGGGGAGAAGAAGGCTGTCATCGGCGGTTTCGCCAATCGTCAGCGTGACAAGCAGACTACTCCCGCGCGATGATTTCCTCGCCGCCGATGACGAGCCGCAGGCCGAGATTGCCGGTCCTGCGGCGGGCGAGGAAGCGCGGGCGGCGCATGTTGGAGACACGGCCCTTGCGGCGTTCCTGCGGCGGCAGCGCCTTGATGGCGGCGCCGAGCGATTCTTCCAGCGTGCGGGCAATGCCGTCGGCCTCGATCAGAAGCATCGGCAGGCGATAGGCGTCGGCCCAGGCGCGCCAGTCGGCGGCGACGTCGTCGAGATCGTCGGCGACCAAAAGCGGCACCGACAGCATCGGATCATTGTGCAGGAGTTCGAGCGTCACGGTGACGTTGCCGTCGGGATCTTCCATGGCGCGGGCGGCGACGCCGCGGAACGCATTGGCGGGCAGCGCGATGATCGCCGGCACGCCGCTCATCTCCAGCATGCGCCGGATGACGGCGCCGCGCTGGTCGATAGTGAAGGTGACATCGCCATAGTCGTCGCGTGTGGCATAGCTTACCATCTGCGGCAGGCGAAACGGGTCGAGGCGCATGTTGCGTCCCGCCCAGACTGGCTTCAGTCCAGTGTTCATCGAATGCCTTCCTGTTTCTCCTGAGGGCCGTTTTCCGGTTCTCTCCGGGCCGGTTTTTCCGGCCTCGTTATGAGGAGAAACATTAGCGCTCGCTTCTTACCGCCGCGCTTAAGAAAGTCAGTTAAATTTTGCTGATCGGAGCCGATGGTTATCGGAATGCGACCAACCACAAGAGCGGTTCATCCTTTTGATAGAATTGCTGAACCGCTCTCGGCATTGTTTTGCGCAATTCCGGACGGAAAACCGCTGTGAACTTTTCTGGAATTGCTTTAGATGTTGGAAGAATTAGATAACCTTACCGGGATTCATGATTCCGGCCGGATCGAAGGCCGCCTTCACGCGGCGCATCAGATCGATCGCCATCGGCGGCGCCGTGGCGATGAGCTCGTCGCGCTTCAGCTGGCCGATGCCATGCTCGGCCGAGATCGAGCCGTGGAAGGAGCGCACGACGTCGTGCACGGCCTTGTTCATGGGATGGTACAGGTCGAGAAACGCCGCGTCCTGCCAGTCCACGGGGCGGGAGATGTTGTAGTGAAGATTGCCGTCGCCCATGTGGCCGAAGCAGACGACGCGCGCGCCGGAGCAAACCGTCTCCACCACCCCGGCCGCCTTTTCGATGAAGTCCGGGATCGCGGCGATCGGCACCGAGATGTCATGCTTGATCGAAGCGCCCTCCGGCTTCTGGCACTCGGGCAGCACTTCGCGGAAATTCCAGATGGCATCACCCTGGGCAAGGCTGGCCGCGACCACCGCGTCGCCGACGATGCCGCGCTCGAGGCCGGCGGCAAGCACCTCCTCGATCAACGCCCTGCCGTCCTCTTCCGAGCGGCCCGACGAGATCTGCATCAGCACATACCATGGCCAGTCGTCGGCCAGCGGCCGCGCCACGCCCTGCGCATGCTTCAATGTGAAGTCGTACGGCCTCTTGCCGATCAGCTCGAAAGCAGTGAGCGCTGCCCCGGCCTGGTCCGTCGCCAGGGTGAATAGCGACAACGCAGCCTGAGCCGAAGACAGGCCGACGAAGGCGACCTCCCTGCCCTTCGGCTTGGGAAAGAGCTTCAGCACCGCGGCAGTGATGACGCCAAGCGTGCCCTCGGCGCCGACGAAGAGGTTTTTTAGATCGTAGCCGGTGTTGTCCTTCTTCAGCTTGCGCAGATCGTCGAACACTTCGCCGGTCGGCAGCACCACCTCGACGCCCAGGCAGAGCTCGCGCGCATTGCCATAGGCAAGCACGCCGGTGCCGCCGGCGTTCGAAGACAGATTGCCGCCGATCTGGCAGGAGCCTTGGGCCGCGAGCGACAGCGGAAACAGCCGGTCGGCAGCGTCGGCCGCTTCCTGCAGCGTCTGCAGGATGACGCCGGCCTCGGCGGTGACCGTGTTCGACAAAACATCGATCTCGCGGATGCGGTTCAGCCGCGAGAGCGACAGCACGATATCGTGCCCGGACTTGTCCGGCACCTGGGCGCCGACCAGGCCGGTGTTGCCGCTCTGCGGCACGACCGGCGTTCCGGTCTCGGTCGCCAGCCGCATGATGCGGCTCACTTCCTCGACGCTGCCCGGCCGCAGCACCAGCGACGTCCTACCATGCCAGAGGCCGCGCCGCTCGGTTATGTAAGGCGCGATGTCGGCCTGGTCGCGCAGCGCGTATTTGTCGCCGACGATTGCCGCGAACCGGTCGATGAGGTGGGGGTCGAGATCGAAAGGCTGGTCGTTCATGAGCCCAAACCTATGGTGCTCAGGCGATCTTGTCACGCGGGGCGGCGGCGCGCGCGAGCCGGTCGTTGATCGCTTCCCCCAGGCCCTCAAGCGGGATCGGCTCGACGGCGATGGTGGCGGCGCCGCTGCGGTCGAGCGCCTGCATATAGGCGAACAGATTGGTCGCGGCTTCGCGCAGATCGCCGGCCTCGGAGAGATTGCGCACCGCCACGGCATCCCGCCAGCCTTCGGCGCGATCGCGGCCGAAGGCGAGCAGCGCCTCGCCGCTCGCGATCTTGCCGACATTGAGCCGCATCGATGCGCCCGGCGCGTAATGCGAGGCGAGCATGCCCGGCGCCTCGATGCCGGCAGCGCCGCGCATCATCTTTATGCCCGCAATAGCTTCGATCTCGCCGGCAGCGATGCCGCCGGGCCTCAGCAGCCACAGCTTGCCGTCCTCGATCTTGACGATGGTCGATTCCAGGCCGACGGGCGTCGCGCCGCCATCGACCACCAGCTTGATCTTCTCGCCGAGATCGGCCGCCACGGCCTCGGCCCTCGTGGCGCTGATCCTGCCGGAGGAATTGGCGCTGGGAGCCGCGAGCGGCCGGCCGAGCCGCGCGATCAGCTCACCGCCGAAGCCTCTCGGCATGCGCAGCGCGATCGTATCCAGCCCTGCGGTGACCAGCGGATGGATGCCGTTTTGCGCGCGCTGCGGCAGCACCAGCGTCAGCGGACCGGGCCAGAAGGCCTCGGCCAGTTTCACCGACAGCGGATCGAAGCCGGCGATGCGGCCTGCCATGGCGAGGTCGGCGACATGGGCGATCAGCGGGTTGAAGTGCGGGCGGCCCTTGGCCTCGAAGATGCGCGCCACTGCGACGCCGTTGGTGGCGTCGCCCGCCAGCCCGTAGACGGTCTCGGTCGGGATGGCGACGACATCGCCGCCTTCGAGCAGCGCCAGCGCCCGCTCCATCGCCTCGCCGACGGCAAGTATCTCAGCCAAATTCACCACCGATCCTGAACACGCGGGTCCCCGTAATACGGCATGGAACAAGGGGCAAGGGCGGCCATTGGCGATTTATCAATCCCTAAAATGTTAAGTTTCCGCGCAAGCCGGCATCAATTCGCCGCCCCTAGGGTGCGGATTTCCGGTTGTTGGGCTCGGGAGTTATCGTGATGCGTATGCTTTGCTTTGACGCAATTGCGGACGGAAAACCGTTACGCATTTTTCCTGGAATTGCTCTGGGAGCGGTCGGTATCGGGCTTTTGGCGACGACCGGCTTGGCGCAGGCTTCGTCCATTGTCGTGCCTGGCGTTCCAACCTCGACGCCATCCGTTGTCAGGCTGGCCGCGATCGAGCCCGGCAAGGTTTCCGAGGCTTCCACGCCATCGGGGGCGCTCGAGGAGCCGGTGCCAGCCGTCACCGATGAGAAGGTGGCCGCAATCCCGGAGAAGTCCGGGCAGAGGCACGCGCAGGCGCCGACGATCATTCGCGGCGGTATCGTCGGTGGCGCTTCAGCAGCGCCCGCGGCGACCGCCTCGGCCAAATCCCCAGCGCCGGCGGCTGCAACACCGGCAAACGGCACTGCGCCGGCTGCGGCCACGTCTCCCAACGGCACGGCCGCGGCGGCCCCCAACGGCGACACCAAAACGGCCGACAACAAGGCCGCCGCGACCGCAGGCGCTTCGGACGGCCAGGCGCAGCCGCAAGCCCAACCGCAAGAGCCCCCGATATCGCCGCGCTTCAGCAAGGCAATGTAGGCGCGCAACCCTTCAGGACCGACAAAAAGGGGCGACGCGGCCCGTGTCGCCCCTCCTTCTTTCCAAGCGGCGAGAAACGGCTCAGGCCGCTTCTTCCTTGTCGTCATCTTCGGACTCGTCGTCGTCTTCGCCGTCTTCATCTTCGTCGTCGCCCGAGGCCTTGGCTTCTTCGTCGGCGTCCGCATCGTCGTCGCCGTCTTCGTCGTCCTCATCCTCCGACTCGCCGCCCGAGGCTTCCTCATCGGCGTCTTCGCCGCCTTCTTCTTCATCGTCTTCAGACGGTTCGGCGGCTTCGACCGCTGCGGCGGCGGCGTGGTCGAGCATGTTGTCGGAAGCGATTTCGGTGGCCCCGGCGGCGGCCGGGGTCTCTTCGGTCAATTCGATATCGTGAACGGAATTCATGGCATGCCTCCGTGGTTGGGAACGTCTTAAGGCGCGTCGCGCTGAAATGAATTCAGGCGACGCGCCTTAAGTCTTTGTCTGATGCATGTCGTTGTCCCAGAACCGCTGAACACTTCTGGGCGACATGCATTGGTTCTCCCATGCGGAGGTCATCGCCATATGACTGTAAGCCGGCTCCGGCGCGTTAAATTTCGGATGCCAAATTGTTGAAACGCGCCCGCATCCTAGCGGATGCAGGCGGCTTCGAACGTGCGATTTTTCGGGTCGTCAGCCGACGATTTTTGAAAAATCGGCGACCTGATCGGTGGCGGCGCGGATACGGGCAAGCAGCGCCAGGCGGTTGGCGCGCACGGCCTGGTCCTCATCATTCACGAGAACGCCTTCAAAGAATGAATCAACGGGCTCGCGTAACACGCTAAGTGTCAGCATGGCGGTGGAAAAATCTTCTTTTTGAATCGCTTTGCCGGCTTCCTTCTCGGCCTGATTCACCGCGGAAAACAGCTTCTTTTCCGCGTCTTCACGGAATAGTGCCGGCTCAACAGTCTCGGCGACCAGCGTTTTCTTCTTCTCCTCGGCGGCCAGGATGTTAGCTGCGCGCTTGGTGCCGGCCAGCAGGTTCCTGCCGTCCTCGGTGTCGAGCAAAGAGCCGAGCGCCTCGACACGACGAACGATCTGCAGAAGGTCGTCGGACTGCGGGGTGATGACGGCGTCGATCAGGTCGTACCGCGCGCCCTGGTCGCGAAGATAGACTTTTAGACGATCGTGGAAGAAAGCAAGCAGGTCGGATATCTGACCGGTACCGTTGGCGAAGTCCGCAAAGGCCTTGGCGAAGACCGAAGTCAGTCCCAGGCGAATGCGGTTCTCGATCAGGATCCTGACCATGCCGAGCGCTGCCCGCCGCAGCGCGAACGGGTCCTTACTGCCGGTCGGCTTTTCATCAATCGCCCAGAAACCGGTGAGCGTGTCGAGCTTGTCGGCGAGCGCGACGGCAACCGACACCGGATCGGTCGGCACGCGGTCGGACGGGCCTTGCGGCTTGTAGTGCTCCTCGGCGGCCGCGGCCACCGATGAATGCTCGCCCTGCAGCAGCGCATATTTGCGGCCCATCGCGCCCTGAAGTTCCGGAAACTCGCCCACCACTTCGGTTTGCAGGTCGGCCTTGGCAAGCACCGCAGCGCGGGCGACGAGCGCGCGATCGGTGCCGACGACCGGAGCCAGCTCCTCAGCCAGGCGCTTGATCCGCGCGACCCTTGCGCCCTGCGTGCCCAACTTGGCGTGGAAGGTGACATTGAGGTGATCGAGCCGCGCCATGCGCTGGTCGAGCGGCTTCTTCAGATCCAGGTCGAACTTTGCCGCCGATTCCACGAGTTGGTCGAGATCCGGCAAATCGCCCTGGTCGGTCTTCCAGAAATAGAGCGCATCGGAAAGGCGTGCGCGCACCACCTTGCCGTTGCCGTAGGCGATCTCCTTGCCGCCGTCCTTCGCCTCGATGTTGGCGACCAGGATGAAGCGGTTGGAGAGGTCTTCGCCCGCGCCTTGCGGCTGGGTGACGAAACACTTCTGGTTGGCACGGATGGTGAGCCGGATGACCTCGGCCGGAATGGTGAGGAAATCCTGCTCGAACTCGCCCATCAGCACGACCGGCCATTCGACCAGGCCGGACACTTCTTCCAGCAGACCTTCATCCTCGACGAGATCGAGCCCGTTGGCGAAGGCGACGTTGCGCGCGTCGGCGAGGATGATCTCCTTGCGCCGGTCGGCATCGAGCACGACCTTCGCCGCTTCGAGCTTGGCCACGTAGTCGTCGAAACGGCGAACCGTGATCGGACCCGGCGCGTGGAAGCGGTGGCCGTAGGTGACGTTGCCGGAGCGGATGCCGTCGATCTCGAAATCGACCACCACCGGCTCCTCGGTCTCCGGGCCGAAGGTGCAGACGATCGATTGCAGCGGCCGCACCCAGCGCAGCGAACCGGGGTTGGCCGAGGCCGGCCCCCAGCGCATCGACTTCGGCCAGGGGAAGTTTTTGATGATGCCCGGCACCAGCTCGGCAATGATCTCCTCCGCCGCCCTGCCCGGCTTCGCGATGTGGGCGACGTAGAAGTCGCCCTTCTTCGGATCGGAATGGACATGCGCCTCGGCGATCGAGGCAAGGCCAGCCTTGCGCAGGAAACCCTGCACCGCCTGCTCCGGCGCCGTGGTCGAGGGCCCCTTGATCTCCTCACGAATGTCCTTCGAGCGCGCCGTCAGCCCGCGGATGTCGAGCGCCAGGCGCCGCGGCGTCCAGTATTCGCGCGCCGCCTCGTAGGTCAGGCCCGCCTCGACCAGACCGTCGGTCAGCATCTTCCTGAGATCGCCCGCCGCCTTGCGCTGCATGCGGGCGGGGATTTCCTCGGAGCGAAGTTCCAGTAGCAGGTCAGGCATCGACAGGGCTCTTGCGGCAGGAATGTCCGCGCGGGGCATAGCAACTCGGCCGGCCGCTGTCACCCTGCATGCGGATCCCCTTTTTGATCGATTTCCGGAAATTTTGCGGCTGGCTGTCGGGAAGAAGCGAACCTGCCCGTCCTAGGAGCAGAAATTCCCATGAACCGAACGCAGCGCTGAAGCGACCAACGCTCAGGCAGAGAACTATTGGCTGAACGACGATGAAGACGGCATCGAGAACCCTGCAGATCCTGGCGCTCAGCGCCTGCTTCGCCGCCCAGATGCATGGCACGTTCTCGATGCCTGGCGTGAGGCAAGCACTGCGCACGATCGATGCCGCAAGCAGCCAAAGCGCGTTGCCGCTGACCGTCGCCGCCGAAATCGCAAAAGCTGTGCTGGGTTAAGCCGCCAGACCGCCCGCCTGCGTCTGCAGGAACGCCTCGCCGCAGGCCTTGGCCAGATTGCGCACGCGCAGGATATAGCTCTGCCGCTCGGTAACGGAGATCACGCCGCGGGCGTCGAGCAGGTTGAAGACGTGGCTTGCCTTGATGCACTGGTCGTAAGCGGGAAAGACCATGCGATGCGCCGCCAGATTGTCGTTCGACGCCGGCGCGCCGGCGGCAAGCAGCGCCTTGCATTCGGCCTCGGCGTCCTCGAAATGCCGGAGCAGCATCGCGGTGTTGGCGAATTCGAAATTGTGGCGCGAATACTCCTGCTCGGCCTGCAGGAAGACATCGCCATAGGTGACCTTGTCGGCGCCCTCGCGGCCGTTGAAGTTCAAGTCGTAGACATTGTCGACGCCCTGCACATACATGGCGAGGCGCTCGAGCCCATAGGTGAGCTCGCCCGCCACCGGCGCGCATTCGATACCGCAGACCTGCTGGAAATAGGTGAACTGCGACACTTCCATGCCGTCGCACCAGCACTCCCAGCCGAGGCCCCAGGCGCCCAGCGTCGGGCTTTCCCAGTCGTCCTCGACGAAGCGGATGTCGTGCAGCAGCGGGTCGACGCCGATCGCCTCGAGCGAGCCGAGATAGAGATCCTGCAGGTTCGGCGGGTTCGGCTTCAGGATCACCTGATACTGATAATAGTGCTGCAGCCGGTTCGGGTTCTCGCCGTAACGGCCGTCCTTCGGCCGGCGCGACGGCTGCACATAAGCTGCATTCCAGCGACGCGGACCGAGCGCTCGCAAGGTGGTTGCCGGATGGAAGGTGCCGGCGCCGACTTCCATGTCGTAGGGCTGCAGGATGACGCAGCCATAGGCCGCCCAGTAATTGTGCAAGGTCAGGATCAGCCCCTGGAAAGAGCGGCTGGGATGCATATGGGCAGGAATCTCGATGGTCACGGCGGCCTCGGAAAGCGCTGGGATTGGGCATTCCCTAGTTGCCGGGCCGGCTAGCGTCAAGGCAGCGCCGCATCACGGAGAGGTTGAACGCTTTGCCGGCGGCTGGCCCATTGCAGGCGGTTCACACTGGCCGTTTGCTCGCGTGAGCCGTAACGACAAAGGTTCCGCCATGCCCGGTCAGCTCACCGTCCGTCCCGTCACCCGGCAAGACTACGAACAGTGGCTGCCGCTCTGGGACGGCTACAACGCATTCTACGGCCGCTCGGGCGAGACAGCGCTTGCCGGCGAGATCACCCAAATGACCTGGTCGCGATTCTTCGATGCCTATGAGCCCGTGCATGCGCTGGTGGCCGAGCGCGACGGCAGGCTTCTCGGCCTCGTTCACTATCTCTACCACCGCTCGACCACGGCGATCGCGCCGAACTGCTATCTGCAGGATCTTTTCACCTCGGAGGCCGCGCGTGGCCAGGGCGTCGGCAGGGCGCTTATCGAAGGCGTCTATGAGCGCGCCAGGGTCGCCGGGTCGGGCCGCGTCTACTGGCTGACGCACGAGACCAACCACACCGCCATGCAGCTCTATGACAAGATCGGCGAGCGCTCGGGGTTCGTCGTCTACCGAAAGCTGTTCTGACAGAGCTGCTGAAAGAATTGCGGGGCCAAAAGGCCCCGCAAAAATGCTTGATTGCGAAATCTCAACCCTTCGGCGGCGCTGTCGGCGGGACCGGCTTGACCTTCGGGGTTTCCTGCGCCGTGTTGGATTCGATCGGCGGCAGGCCCTTGAGCAGCTTCTGCTGCAGGGCGGCAAGCACGTCCGGGTCCGGCTTCAGGTCACGGGCCTGAGTCCATTGGAAGGTCGCTTCCAGCTTGCGGCCGACGCGCCAATAGGCATCGCCCAGATGATCGTTGAGGACCGGATCCTCCGGCTTCAGCGACACGGCGCGCTCCATTTCGCGCACGGCGTCGTCGTACCGGCCGAGGCGGTAATAGGCCCAGCCCAGCGAATCGACGATGTAGCCGTCGCTTGGCCTGAGATCCACGGCCTTCTGGATCATCGCCAGGCCTTCCTTGAGGTTCATGTTCATGTCGACCCAGGAATAGCCGAGATAGTTCAGAACCTGGGGCTGGTCGGGCTGCAGCTCCAGCGCCTTGCGGAAATTGGGCTCGGCCTTCGGCCATTCCTTCAGCCGCTCATAGGCGATGCCGCGCTGGTAGAAGATGTTCCAGTTGGCGGCGGTCGGCGTCTTCAGCTCCTCTGCGGCCTTGTCGTAGAGATTGGCGGCCGAGCGATAGTCCTCCTTGGAGGAGTAGACACCGCCAAGCGCCAGGTAGCCGCGCATGTCGGTCGGATGCGCATCGACATAGCCCTTGAGATGGGCGATCGCCTCGTCGTGGCGGTCGATGTCGGCAAGGTTCAGGCCAAGCTGCAGCTCCGAGAGCTCCTTCAACGGCGAGGAGGCCGGAATGCGGCGATAGAGCGCGATCGCGCCTTCGCCGTCCTTCAACTGCTCGGCGACGGCCGCGAGCTGCACGAGGGCGGCGTCGCTGTCCGGCTTCAGCGCCAGCGCATATTGCAGATAGAGCCGCACGAAAGGCTCGCCGCCGCCACGGTTGAGCGCGGTGGCGAGATCGAGCAGGATTTCCGACGCGCCGTCCGCCGGGCCAGCGACGAGAGGCTCGATCTTGTCGCCCTTGCTGATCCTGTCGCGCAGCGTGGTGATTTCGAGCTTGCCCGGCGCGAAGGCTTCGGCCTGGTTCAGTACCGCAATCGCCTTTGCCTTATCGCCCTTGCGGGCGAGGAACGAGGCATAGGCCTGGGCGTTGCGCATCCACGTCTCGGGCGCGGAGCCGCCGGCGGCCGTGTCGGCCAGGGTAGCGGCGTAGATCTCATCGGCCTTGTCGGAAAGGCCGGCGGCGTCGGCGATCAGCGCGCGATGGAAGGACTTGAACAGGCCGAACCAGTCCGGCCCCTTGAGCTTGTCGATCGAAGCCATCGCCTCGGAGGCATCGCCCGCGCCTTCCTTGGCCCAGCCGTCCATGACGCCCGAGAGCAGCCGGTCGAGATCGGATTCGAGCGACAGCTTCAGCCAGTACTGGGCCTTGGCGTAATCCTTCTTGTGGAAGGAATCGACGGCAAGCGCCAGGCGCGAGAAGCGCTCGACATCGGGCACTTCCTTGAGCTTGTCGGCATAGACCAGCGATTCCTCGAAGCGGCCCTGCGCGACCAGCGCCAGCATCAGGCTCTGCTGCAGCTCGGTATCATTGGGGCCAAAGGCCAGCGCCTGCTTGTAGTAGGCGATGGCATTGTCGAGATCGTTGTCGCTTTCGGCGATATGAGCGGCGAGATAGGCGCCCGAAAAGGACGTGATCTGGATCGGTTGGGCGTTTTCCTTGGCATGGGCAGGCAGCACCGAAAGCGCCACACCCGTCAAAAATGCCAGCCTTGTCAGCCAGCGCGCACGTCCTTGCCGCATTGTATCCCTTTCAGCCAGACGCGATCCCGCCCTTGGCGGACCGCCCACAGACTCGATCTTTTCCAGACAAAGCATGGCCTTTTTGGGGTCAGGCTTCAATCCGGCGCGAATCACAATGCAATCATCCGGCTTAAAAAACGATGCCGCGCGCCAAAAAAGTCCGGCGCGGGACCGACAGGCCAGCGTTGCCTAAAGGCGCGTATCGTGGAATCCGCTGCCGGCAACCGTGCTGCACAGGTCGGACCATTCGCAGCCTAAGCACGCCTGGCGCGTCAGGCCGGAGGAAAACGCCTTCCGCATCCGCGCCAGGCTGGAGGCGTCCAGCACGAACCGCTCTCCGGCCTGGACCAGCCGGCCGAGAAGAGCCCCGACATCGCGCGCCGCGAGCCCGTCCCGCTCGGCCGCGCTTTCGCGCAGGCAATGTGGCTCGGCGGGCTCGTCGAGCATCGGGGCGCAGATGTCGTCCGGCCCGGTAACGATCAGAACCTCTTCGCCCTCGCCCAGCCGCCTCACCACCTTTTCGTAATTGGCGATGAAGGCGGGCGAGTAGCCCTTGCCGACATAGGTCAGAAGGCAGAGCAGATGGTGGGCGCGCAGCCTGATGGTCATCGCGTCTCGGACGAGCGGTCGCGCGGCTCGGCCCGATAGGTCGAGAAGAGCTTCAGCGTCGCGGCGCCCAGCGCCGACTTCAGCAAGCCACCAACGATGAACGGCAGGAAGCCGAAGGTGATCGCCTTCTCGGCGCCGATCATGACTGCGAGCCAGGCCGTGCCAAGAACCAGGCACAGAAGATTGCCGATGAGCATGGCGGCGAAGGCAAGCATCACTCGATTGCCGTTCCAGCCGCGCTCGGCCAGCCAGCCGACAACCGCGCCGACGATCGGGAACGAGAAAAGATAGCCGCCGGTCGGGCCGACGAAATGCTGCACGCCGGCAGCGCCGCCGGCCAGAACCGGGAAGCCCGCGGCACCCTCGACGAGCCAGGCCGCGATGGTGAGCGCGCCGAACCGCCAGCCATAGAGCGCGCCGACCAGCGTCACGGCGAAGGTCTGCATGGTCACCGGAACCGGCACCATCGGCACCTCGATGTAGGACGACAGCGCCAGGAACAGCGAACCGAGAATGACGGCGCCGGCCTTCCAGCCAACGGAGCGACTATCCAGCCTGAGCGGGCTGAAGGAGGGCTTGCGGGTCGAAACGGCGATGTTTGTCACGGTGATGTCCCTGGTTGAAATTATAGATAATTTCTGCATTCGATCTATTATCGAATTCATATTTTTGCAGAGATGGCAAGCATCTATCGCGGAAACGCAAATCGACGAGCGGTGAGGCTGAGCCATTCGGGGTGATTTGGGATTCCCAAAGCCGACATCTGGCGGCGATAGAGCGCAGAAGCATAGCTTGAGTCTGCGTTATCGCTAGCCAACGATGGCGAAGGCGTCGCGGGTCTTGCCGGAGGCGGTCTTGACCGGTTTCTGGCCGATCCATTGCACATGGCGGCCAAGCGTGGCGGCGGCCGATTCCGTGTTGCCTTGCCGAAGCGCGCTCAAAATCGCGCGGTGATCCTGGTCGGTGCGCGTTTCCCATTCGGAGCGCCAGGCCGCGAACAGGAAGCGGGCGCTTGCGGCATGCAGGTCGTCGATGGTGGAAAGCAGTCGCGGCATGTTGCAGGGCGCCAAAATCAGCCGGTGGAAGGTCCGGTTGGCTTCTTCCCAGGAACGGACGTCACGGGATTTGTCGCCCGCCTTGGTCGCCTCCTCGGCCTCATCGAGGATCGCCGGTGTCAGATGCGGGGCGGCGTGGCGCAGCGCCAGCACCTCGAGCGCGGCGCGCATCTCGGCCACTTCCCTGACCTCGCCGAGGTCGAAAGCCGCGACACGCACGCCGCGGCGCGGCTCGCTGATCGCCAGGCCTTGCGCCTCGAGGCGGCGGAAGGCCTCGCGCACCGGGACGTGGCTGGTGCCGAATTCCTCCGCGACATGGTCCTGGCGCAGCCGCGAGCCGGGCTCGATCGAACCCGAAATGATGCGGTCCGCCAATTCCTTGCTGATGCGGACGGCGATCGTGTCCTCTGTATTGGCCATATTTTATAGATAATTTGCGCAGAGGCCGTTTGTCGAGACGGCCGGAACGAGATTCACAGGCGCCCTTCCCAGCGGACGCCAGGCAAGCGCCAGGAGGTGGGCAGGCTCTCAGTTGACGCGGCTGATGCAGAAATCGATGACGTCGATCAGCGCCGACTTCTGCGGCGTCGCCTCCAGCGGCGCCAAGGCGTCGCGGGCGATCTCGCCGAAGTGACGGGCGCGGCCGATCGTGTCGGCGATGGCGCCGTGGCGGGTCATCAGGCCGATCGCCTTTTCGAGCCCCGCATCGTCGGCGACATTGTCCTCGATGGCGCGCTTCCAGAAGGTGCGCTCGGCCTTGGTGCCGCGCCGGTAGGCCAAGATCACCGGCAGCGTCACCTTGCCCTCGCGGAAATCGTCGCCGACATTCTTGCCGAGATCCTTGCTGGAGCCGCCATAGTCGAGCGCGTCGTCGATGAGTTGGAAAGCAAGGCCGAGATTCATGCCGTAGGAGCGCAGCGCCGCGCGGTCGTTGCGGGAGGCGAGCGCAATCACCGGGCCGACCTCCGCGGCGGCCGAGAACAGCGCCGCGGTCTTGGCCTTGATGACGGCGAAATGCTCGTCCTCGGTGGTTTCCAAATTCTTGGCGGCGGCAAGCTGCATCACCTCGCCCTCGGCGATGATGGAGGCGGCGCTCGACAGGATGTCCAAAGCTTCCAGCGAGCCGACCTCGACCATCATGCGAAAAGCCTGGCCGAGCAGGAAATCGCCGACCAGCACGCTCGCCTGGTTGCCCCAGATCATGCGCGCCGTCTTCTTGCCGCGGCGCAGCGCGCTTTCGTCGACGACGTCGTCATGGAGGAGCGTGGCCGTGTGCATGAACTCGACCGCGGTGGCGAGCTTGACGTGGCCTTCGCCGGCATAGCCGAACATCTGGGCGGCGGCGAGCGTCAGCATCGGCCGCAGCCGCTTGCCGCCGGACGATATCAGGTGGTTGGCGACCTCGGGGATCATCTCGACGTCGGAGCCGGCCTTCGACAGGATCAGCTCGTTGACGCGTCCCATATCGGCTGCCGTCAGATCGATGAGATCCTTGATGGAAGCAGGTTCCCGCTTGCCCTCGATATTCAGAACGACACCCACCACGATCACTCCCGTCTCATTGACGCGCACGACAACACCCTGGTCCCGATGGGACTCTAGGTCGGCACAACCGCGCACGGCAAGAGGCGAATTGGCGCGGCTTTGCTGGCGCCGGTCTGCCTCGACGTTTACATGAACGCCGCAACCTGCGATTTTCATTCCATGATTGAACTCGTCCGCACCAACGACGCCGTCCTCATCTCCTTCGTCGAATCGCTGATGCGCGACGCCGGCATCGCCTGCTTCGTGGCTGACCAGAACATGAGCGTGCTCGACGGATCGATCGGCATCCTGCCTCGGCGCATCATGGTCGATGCCGACAAGGCCGATGCGGCGCGGCGCATCCTGAAGGATGCCGGCATCGAGAACGAGATCCGCCGGAAATAATGGCAGCATCAACCGCCCTCGCCCCGGACACGCCGGCCCATACGGTCGATGCCTTTCATCGCGGGCGCTTCTGGCTGGTGCAGCCACGGCAGGGCCACCGCGCCGGCATGGATGCCATGATGCTGGCGGCGGCCGTGCCGTCCGGCTTTTCCGGCCGGCTCGCCGATTTCGGCGCCGGCGCCGGTGCGGCCGCGCTTGCCATGCTGTCACGCTGCCCTGCGGCACACGCTGTTCTGGTCGAGCGTTCTGCCGAGATGGCGGCCTTTGCCGCCGCCACGCTTGCGCATCCGGGCAATGCGCATCTCGGCGGCCGCGCCTCGGTGCTTAAGGCCGATGTCACGCTCGCCGGCAAGGCGCGGGCCGAGGCCGGGCTTGCCGACAATTCGTTCGACTTCGTCATCATGAACCCGCCCTTCAATGCTGCGGAGGATCGCGCCACGCCGGATGCGCTGCGCAGAGAGGCGCATGTCACGGAGGACGGGCTGTTCGAGCGCTGGATCAGGAGTGCGGCCGCCGTCGTCAAGCCGCGCGGCGGGCTGGCGGCGATTGTCCGGCCCGAGCAGCTCGTCGCCATCCTCGATGCGATCGAAGGCCGCTTCGGCGACGCCGAGATGCTGTGCGTCCACCCTCGCCCGGACGCTGCGGCGATCCGCATCATCGTCAGGGCGGTGCTCGGCGCGCGCGGAAAACTGTCGATCCGGCCACCGCTGACCTTGCACGGACCATCCGGCAATGGGCCGACGGAGCGGACCGAGATGATCAACAATGGGCTGGCGTCGCTGTTCGGCGATTGATCAGAGGCCGGCAATGCGGCATTGCCGTTGGCCGGCGAATTCCTACATGCCGGGAGCAAGGATGAGGTCCCACCTTGCTCTTGCACCTCTTGCGGAGACAAGCTTTCGTGAAACGCCTCTTCAACCGCCTGCTGCCGAAATCCTGGCGCTCGACTGTCGTCACCATTCCCGTCATCCGGCTGCATGGCACCATCCTGCCCGGCGGCGGCCAGTTCCGGCCGAGCCTGTCGCTCGCTTCGACGGCTGGCGTTATCGAAAAGGCGTTCGGCTTCGACGCGCCGGCGGTTGCGATTTCGATCAACTCGCCGGGCGGCTCGCCGGTGCAGTCGCGGCTGATCTTCAAGCGCATCCGCGACCTGGCGGCGGAAAAGAACAAGAAGGTCTTGGTCTTCGTCGAGGACGTAGCGGCTTCCGGCGGCTATATGATCGCGGTCGCCGGCGACGAGATCTTCGCCGACCCGTCGTCGATCGTCGGCTCGATCGGCGTCGTCTCGGCATCGTTCGGCTTCCCGGAACTGATGAAGAAGATCGGCGTCGAGCGGCGCGTCCACACCGCGGGCCAAAACAAAGCCGTGCTCGACCCCTTCAAGCCGGAGAAGAAGGAAGACGTCGAGCGGCTGAAGGCGCTGCAGCTCGAAGTGCACGAGACCTTCATCGATCTCGTCAAGGAACGGCGCGGCACCAAGCTCAAGGACGATCCTGACCTGTTCACCGGCCTGTTCTGGACCGCCAAGAAGGGCCTGGAGCTCGGTCTGGTCGATGCGCTGGGCGACATGCGCAGCGTGCTCAAGACCCGTTTCGGCGACAAGACGGAGCTCAAGTTGATCACCGCGCCGCGCGGCCTTTTCGGCCGTTTCGGCCTGTTCGGCTCGCGCTTTTCGGCGCCCGACATCGCCGCGGCCGCCGCCAGCGGCATCATCGATGCGGCGGAAGAGCGCGCGCTGTGGGCGCGCTTCAGGCTTTGAAAAAGCCATGATTGCGTCTAGCATAACGCCTGACCGGCCCCATACGGCTGGCCTTGCCGCGCAGTCGCGGGAGGAGTTTTGAGATGCCGCAGATCATTTTCTTCGTTGTCGTCGGCGCCGCCGCCTATTTCGGCTATCGCGCTTTCATCCGCGAGGCCGAGCGCGTGACGGCCAAGATCCGGCGCACCGAAAAACAAGCGGCCAACGGCACGATGGGCACGCTGGTCAAGGATCCGAAGACCGGCGAATACCGTCTGGCCAAGGACTGAGCGTCATCTCGCCAGCAGCCGAAATTCTGGAGCCCGAGGCCAAGTCCCGGACATGGCTTGCGCCTGCCAAGATCAACCTGGCGCTGCATGTCACCGGACGGCGTGCGGACGGCTACCATCTGCTCGACAGCCTTGCCGTGTTCACGCGCTTCGGCGACCGGCTGCAGATCGGGCCGGCCGAGCGTGACGAATTCTCGGTGTCAGGCCCCTTCGCCGCCGGCGTGCCGCTCGATGACGGCAATCTGGTGATCAAGGCCCGCGACGTCTTGCGGCGGCAAGCCGGGGCGCAGCGGACGCCGCCGGTCGCCATCCGGCTGGAGAAGAATTTGCCGATCGCCTCGGGCATCGGCGGCGGATCGAGTGACGCAGCCGCCGCGCTCAACGGCCTTTCGCACCTATGGAACCTCGATATCGACGAAGCCGGACTGACGCGGATCGGGCTGTCGCTCGGCGCCGACCTGCCGATGTGCCTCGAGGCAAAGCCGCTCATTGCGCGCGGCATCGGCGATGAATTGTCGCCGCTGGCGGGCTTTCCGGCGCTGGCGCTGGTTCTGGTCAACCCGGGTGTTGCGGTTTCGACGCCCGAGGTGTTCAAGGCGCTTTCCAGGCGCGACAACGAGGCGTTGCCGCCCTTGCCCGGCCGTCTGGATTTCCACACCATCCGCAACTGGCTCGAGACGACCCGCAACGATCTCGAACCTTCCGCTCAAGCCATCCAGCCGACCGTTGGCGAAGCGCTCAAGGCGCTCAAGAAGGCAGGCGCGGCCTTCGCCCGCATGTCGGGCTCCGGCGCCACCTGTTTCGGCCTGTTCGAGACCGGCAATGTCGCCAAGCGCGCCGCGATCGAGATCCGAGGCCGCCATCCCGGCTGGTTCGTCGCGGCGACGCGCAGCATGGAGGCCGACTGATGGCCAACGAGAGCCGGCCCTTCATCCCGGTGCGCATCGCGGTGCTGACGGTTTCCGATACGCGCGGCCTCGCCGACGACAAATCGGGGCAGACGCTGGCCGACCGCATCGTGGAGGCCGGCCACATATTGGCCGCCCGCGATATCGTCACCGATGATCGCGAAAAGATCCGCGAAAAAGTGCTCGCGTGGTCGAAAGACGAAGCGGTGGATGTCGTCATCACCACCGGCGGCACCGGCTTCACCGGACGAGACGTCACCCCGGAAGCGCTGGAGCCGATCTTCGAAAAACGCATGGACGGTTTTTCCGAAGTCTTCCACCGCATTTCCTATGACAAGATCGGCACCTCCACGATCCAGAGCCGGGCGACGGGCGGTGTCGTCAACGCCACCTTCGTCTTCGTGCTGCCCGGCTCGCCCGGCGCCTGCAAGGACGCCTGGGACGGTATCATCAAGGCACAGCTCGACTACAGGCACATGCCCTGCAACTTCGTCGAGATCATGCCGCGCCTCGACGAGCATCTCAGGCGCGGCGGCAAGCCTGCCTCATAAACCGCAGGCAAAACATTCAATCGGCATCCGGTTTGCAAGCGGAATGGCGCTCCCGCCTTCGAGGCGCCATTCCGAAGCCGATGCGGGCAAAGTACCTTGTGCTGTGAAACAAGGGACAATGCCATCACCGTTCACAGCGGCGGATGCCATTGCGGCAACATCCGCCTGAGCTTCTCCACCGCGCTCGCTCCGGCCGGAATGGAAATCCGCGCTTGCCAGTGCTCGTTCTGCACCCGGCATGGGTCGCGTGCTGCCGCCGATCCGAACGGGAAGCTGATCGTCTCGGTCGAGGATAAGTCGCGGCTGCAGGTCTACCGCTTCGGCCTGCGCACCGCCGACTATCTCATCTGCCGCGAATGCGGCGTCTATGTCGCGGCGATCGCCGGCGATGGTGACGACGCCAGGGCGATCGTCATCGTCAACGCGCTCGACGACCGCGAGCAATTCTGTCGCGAACCGATCCCGGTTCGCTACGACGCCGAAAGCCGCGAGCAGCGCCTGGCCAGGCGACGTACCGCCTGGATGCCGGTCGCGATTCAGGGGATTTGACCGGCAAGGTCCGGCTCTAGCGGATGACCGGCTCGCCGTGGAAGCGGCGGCGCGACGGCCGCGAGACGCCGAAGCCGATTTCCATCATCAGCCGTGGTGTGTGCGCCGGCACCGTTCCCATGTGAAAGCCGAACGGGTCCTCGACGAAGCCGAGACCCGCCTCGCCCGTCAGCGTGACGGGGCTTTGCGGACCGTAGACGTCCAGCACCTCTTCCGCAGCGTGGCCGACCAGCAGCGTCAGTTGGTGCTTGAGTGCGCGGCGTCTGTGGCTGCCGCGGACATAGACGTGCGGGCCGGTGCCCGCGTCGACCGGCGAAAGATAGAAGAAGAACTTCAGCATCCGCCAATCGTCGAGGTCGAAATGGTATTTGCCGAGCGAGGCGAGGTTCTTGTCGGCGTCTGAGGCCTTGCCGGTCGGGAAGCTCCACCAGACGCGCGTGGTGATCAACTTGGCCTGGCCCCCGAGATAATGCCGGGCGACGTCGAGAAGCAGCGGATCCTTCTGGATGGCAAGCGCCGCCGGGCAATCGAGGATGCGCTCGAAATAGTGCCCGCTGAGCAGCGAGCGGCCAAATCGCTTTTCCGCCTCGTCATGCTCGCCCGGCATGAATTCGAGACGGCGGTCGAAATTGCCGAAACAGGACGTGCGCTGCGCGAAAGCGGCGATCTCCTCATGAATCGCCGGCGGCAGCATGAAGCCCGAAAACAGTCCGTCAGAACGCAACGCCTCAACCACCGCCCCGCGATCGATGCCGGTGAACATCGTCTCTGCCGCATTCTCCAGCGGGCGGGCTCGTTTGGCGCCCAGCCAGTGCATGCGGCGTCCGGGCATGGTGCGCGCCAGCATGAACATCGGCAGCCAGGCGGGGTTTTCGCGAAGGTCCGTCATGTAGGTCGGGATGCGCACCGCGATGCGGCGGAGCAGGCTGCCGTTGCGGGCAATGGCCTCCAGGCTGGGAGTGCCGGATTTGTCAGGCGTAGCAGGATTCATTGGGTTCCTCAGATATGCGCGGCAGCCTCGAATCGTCGGCCGCTTACCGCTCTGGCATTACCCAAACCCGATTGTCCCGCGTCAAAGGAATGCTAACTTCACGGCAGATTTTGTGCAATGCACAATTAAAATCGTCTTATATAAAAAGTGCGGCATCGCTCTCGTCCACCAACGAGGAAGGATAGGTTACTTCGGCGGCGCGACCCAGATTTCCGCGTTCAGCTTTCTGGTCGCCAGCCCGCGCGCCAGGGCTTCGGCGCTGCGCGCGCTTTTCGCGAGCGCCGCGGCCTGTCGCTTGCTGATGACAAGGCCTTCGGCCAGCGTCCGCTTGCCTGAAAAGACCCGTGCCAGGAACGGCGTGCGGTTGGCGCGGGCGCGCGCGAAGCGCGCGGGCATGGTCTGCCTTGCCGTGTGGGCGACGACCTCGTCAATCCAGCCCTCGGCCAGCCGCGCACCAGGCTCGAGGAACAGCAGCCAGTCGCCCTTGGCCTGGCCGATGCCGGTAGCGATGCTGCCGGCCACATAGTGGCAGCCGGCGTGCTCGGCAACGCGATGCGTCTGGTCGGTCGAGCCGGCGTCGCAGACGATGACGTCGCGTACCACACCTTCGACCGCGCCGCCGATCAGCGAGGCGAGCGTGCGGGCAAGGCCCTCTTCGTCGTTCCGGGTTTCGATGAGAACGCTGAGCATTCCTAGCCGAATAGCGGAAAGCCGGGCGCTGCGCCAGTTGCGCATCCCAGCCGAAAAAGTTCTTGCTTTGTTCTCATCGGCAAAATAGGAATAGTTTCATGAACAGAGCGATTCGACAGCCTGCCGACGGTCCCTGGGAGAGGGCGAAAATGGAACAGATCGTGCGCGCCGACATTGCCGCTTTCGGAGCAGGCAGGGCCGAAATGGCAAATGCGATGATGGAACAGAGCGGCATGCGCGTGCGGCCGGATCGCAACCGCGGGCGCTCCGCCGGCATCAATCCGTCCGGCCGCTTCGAGCCGGTCAGCCGGCATGTGTTCGACGACGGCTGGAACTCGCTGGAAGAACTGCCGCCGTTCAAGACGGAGGTGCAGGTCGAGAAGCCGCGCACCATCATCACGCGCAACGAATCGCCGGACATTTCCTTCGACCGTTCGATCAACCCCTATCGCGGCTGCGAGCATGGCTGCGTCTATTGCTTCGCCAGGCCGACGCATGCCTTCATGGGCCTGTCGCCGGGGCTCGATTTCGAATCGAAGCTCTTCGCCAAGCCGGATGCGGCACGCATGCTGGACAGGGAATTGTCGAAGCCCGGCTACCAGCCGCGCACCATCGCCATCGGCACCAACACCGACCCCTACCAGCCGATCGAGAAGCAGTACCGGATCATGCGCGAGATCCTGGAAGTACTGGAGGCGCGCGGCCATCCGGTCGGCATCGTCACCAAGTCGGCGCTGGTGACGCGCGATATCGACATCCTGTCGCGCATGGCCGAACGCGGCCTTGCCAAGGTGGCACTGTCGGTGACGACGCTCGACCGCATGCTGGCAAGGACGATGGAGCCCCGCGCGTCGACGCCGACGAAGCGGCTGGAGGCGATAAGGCAACTTTCGGATGCCGGTGTCCCCGCCTCGGTGATGGTGGCGCCGATCATTCCAGGCCTCAACGATCCGGAGATGGAGCGTATCCTCGATTCGGCGCGTGCCGCCGGCGCCAGGGAAGCCGGCTATGTCGTGCTGCGCCTGCCGCTCGAGGTGGCGCCGATCTTCAAGGACTGGCTCTTGCGCCATTATCCGGATCGCTACCGACATGTGATGTCGCTGATCCGCTCGATGCGCGACGGCAAGGATTACGATTCGGAATGGGGCAAGCGCATGAAGGGCGCCGGACCCTATGCCTGGCAGATCGGCCGGCGCTTCGAGATCGCCGCTAAGCGGCTCGGCCTCAATGCCGAGCGGCGGCAGCTTCGGACCGACCAATTCGTCGCAGGCTCCGGCGCCGGCGAACAGTTGATGCTGCTGTGAAGACGGTGCCGGCCGAAAGGCCGGCGCCAAGCAACTCGGGAGAACGGGTTTTCCGCCCGGATTGCGACCCGCTAAGTATTTGTTTTTACGCAATTCCGAACGGAAAAGCCGCTGTGTAATTTTCCTGGAATTGCTCAAGAACCCCGTCCGGCCCCTGTCCCCGGCCGTGAGACGGTGCCCTCCCGGTCCGACGCCCCATCCGACCCGGAGGGACTTGCGGAGAATCGGAGCCGATGCGAACCTGGCCCGCACTATGGCTCGCGCGCGTTCCGATTCTCCGCTTCTCTTTGAAATGGTCGAGAAACCCGACTTCTCCATCGAGACGAAGGCGATGGCAGACGGGCTGTGGCCTGTCGCGGGCATGGATGAGGCTGGCCGGGGGCCGCTCGCCGGTCCGGTTGTGGCGGCGGCCGTGGTGCTCGACCCAGCCAACATTCCCGAGGGGCTCGACGACTCGAAGCGCCTCACCCGTCTGCAGCGCGAGGCGCTGTTCCTCAAAATCCTGGGCTCGGCGCTCAGCGTCTCGATGGCCTCGATCAGCGCCGAAGGCATCGACAGCAGCAACATTCTGAAAGCCAGCCTGGAAGCGATGCGCCGCGCCGCCGCCGGCCTGTCGCTGCAGCCGAAACTGGCTTTAGCCGACGGTCGCGACGTGCCGCCAGGCCTCACCTGCGAGGGCCGCGCACTGATCAAGGGCGACCAGCGCTCACAATCGATCGCCGCCGCATCGATCGTCGCCAAAGTGATGCGCGACCGCATGATGTGCGGCTGCGGCGGCCATCACGAGCATTACGGCTTCGAAATGCATATGGGCTACGCGACGATCCGGCACCGCACCGCGATCGAAGCGCATGGACCGGTGGCAAGACTGCACCGGGCATCGTTCGCGCCGTTCCGGCTGGGTGGGGTTGAGGTGGCGGAAGAGGAAGAAGGCTTGATCGGGCTGGAATGAGCGGACATCGATAAGCTTATCTCCCCCCTTGTGAGAGATCAGCAGCTTCCGCGCCGCACTCCCTCTCGAAAACAAAAAAAGGCGCCGGGTTGCCCAGGCGGCTTTTTGATTCTGTAACCGCGAGACCCGTCAGTTGAGCTTGGCCTTCATGTCCTGCAGCGCGGACTTGAACAGGTCCGCTCCGGCCTTGGCGTCGACCTTGGCGGCCAGCAGCGCGCGAGCGGCCTCGACGGCGATGTCGACGGCGCTGGCGCGCACCTCGCCGATCGCTTCGCGCTCGGCCTGGCTGATCTTCTGCTCGGCAAGTGCGGTGCGCCGCGCGACATAGTCCTCGGTCTTCTTGTGCGCCTCGGAGGCAAGGAGTTCGGCCTCGCGCTTGGCGGCGGCGACGATGTCGGCGGCCTCCTTCTCGGCTTCCTTGCGCTTCTGCTGGTATTGGCCGAGCAACTGCTGGGCCTCCTCACGCAGGCGGCGCGCTTCCTCGAGCTCGCTGCTGATCTTGGCCGCGCGGGCGTCGAGCGACTTGGCGAGCATGCCCGGCACCTTCAGATAGATGACGGCACCGAGGAAGATGATCAGGGCAATCGTGGCCCAGAGTGTCGCGAGTGATGTGGCGTCCATGATGCCCTCCTCACCGGGTCGCGGATTTGACCGCGGCCGAAATCTCGGCCTTGTCGGTCTTGCCGCCGACCAGCGCCTCGACAATGGCCGACGTGGTGTCCTCGGCGATCGTGCCGACTTCCTTCATCGCCTTGGCCTTGATCGAGGCGATGCTCGCCTCGGCCTCGCCGAGCTTCTTCTCGAGTTCCGCCTCGAGCTTCTTGCGCGTGCTTTCGGCTTCGGTCTTGGCGGCGTCGCTCGCCTGCTGGCCGATCGTATTGGCGCGTGTCTTGGCTTCCGCCAGTTCCTGCTCATAGGCGGCAACGGCCGCGTCCGCCTCGCCCTTCAGCCTGGCGGCGTGGTCGAGATCCTGGGTGATACGGTCGTTACGGACATCGATGATGCCACCGAGACGCGGCATGACAACCCGCTTCAGGAACAGATAGAAGAGCCCGAAGGTGATGACCAGCCACAGGATCTGCGACGGGAAGGTCTCGGCATTGAACGGCGGGAACGTGCCATGCTCCTCGGCAGGCACGGCGGTGCCTGCATGCGTCTCGCCTTCGGCCGCGGCTGGCGCGGTTTCTTGCGCAAAGGCAGATGTCACGAACATCTCATTCCCCTGTCCATGGAACGGGGCCGCACCATGCGGCCCCATGCATCAACTCTGGCTCTTACTTGAAGACCAGGAGCAGAGCGATCAGGAGCGAGAAGATGCCCAGAGCTTCGGTCACGGCGAAGCCGAAGATCAGGCGGCCGAACTGGCCGTCAGCAGCCGACGGGTTGCGGAGCGCGCCCGAGAGATAGCTGCCGAAGATGTTGCCGAGGCCGATGCCGGCGCCGCCCATGCCAATGCAGGCGATACCAGCGCCGATAGCAGCTGCTGCAGTTGCGTCCATTTCAAAACTCCTGTGGTTTTTCGTAATCGTTGCGGTTGGTACGTTGGGTATGCTGGCGCCGGAGCGCCGGTGAAAATCGGTCAGTGGCTCGGGTGCAGAGCGTCGTTCAGATACATGCAGGTCAGCACCGCGAAGACATAGGCCTGCAGGAAGGCGACCAGCAATTCCAGCGCCGTCAACGCGACCGCCATGGCGAGCGGCAGCACCGAGCCGGCAATACCGACGACGCCGAACGCGCTGAGGCTGACGACAAAGCCAGAAAACACCTTCAGAGTGATGTGCCCGGCCAGCATGTTGGCGAAAAGACGAACCGAGAGGCTGACGGGACGCGAGACGAAGGAAATGATTTCGATCGCCACCACCAGCGGCAAAAGATAGCCGGGCACGCCGTGCGGCACGAACAGCTTGAGGAAGCCGAAGCCGTGCTTGGCGAAGCCGTAGACGAGGACGGTGCCGATGACCAGCGCGGCCAGCGTGAAGGTGACGATGATGTGGCTGGTGACGGTGAAGAAATAAGGGAACAGGCCGATCAGATTGGCGACCAGCACGAACATGAACAGCGAGAACACCAGCGGGAAGAACTGCATTCCCTGCTTGCCCGCCGCGTCGCGCAGCATGTTGCCGACGAACTCGTAGGCCATTTCCGACATCGACTGCAGGCGGCCCGGGATGAGGGCGCGGCTGGCGGTGCTCATGTAGAGGAAGGCAGAAGCGACGATGATCGTCACGACCATGAACAGAGCGGAGTTGGTGAAGGAGACGTCGTAGCCGCCGATATGAAGCGGGATGATCGGATGGATCTGGAACTGGTGGATCGGATCGACCTTGTCAGCAGCAGCCACTTTAAATCCCCGTCAAAGCCACAACCGGCTTCTTAAGTTTCTTTCGCGCCTTGCGGCGCCTCGTCTCATTCCTTCGGCTCGGGTGGCTTGCCGCCCTGACCGAACTGCGGTGCAAGTCCCGCCGAACGCAGGACATTGAGTATACCGGCGCCAAAGCCCAGCAACAGGCCGACGATCAGACCCCAAGGCGCCGTTCCCGCCAAGCGGTCGATGATCCAGCCCAAGCCGACACCAACCACCACCCCGGCGATGAACTCGCTGGACAGCTTCAGTGCCTGACCGTAACCGGTCGCAGCGTTCGCTTCGTCTTTCCCCTCGAGCCGGTCCGTGCGTCTTGTCGCAAGCGATGCTTCAAGCTCGCGCCGGCGGCGCTCAAGTTCGTCGTCGCGGATGGTGGCTTCTGGCTGCCTGCCGCGGCCGGTTTCTCCGGTTCCGTCTGGCCCTTTCTTGTCGGCCATCGCAACCCCCCTGCCCGGGCAGACGATCACCGTCCGTCCGCTTCTAAAGTCGCCGGCAACATAGTTAGAGGGTCCGCGCCCGTCAAGCCACGGGCCGAACTTCGAAGCGATGTATTTTCGCTTTTTAAATCAATGACTTATTCGGGTGCGACATCGTGCCCGTCACGCCCGCGCGGGGACTCGGCGCGAATCCGCCCGGCAAGCCGCGCCGATCGGTGCGCGCGCCAGGCCGCGCAGAATGCCGTCGGAGGCCTCGCTCGAGCGGGTCAGCTCCAGCCGCCGCCATAGGTGCGATAGAAGATATGCAGGCCGATCCTGGTCATGCGTTGCATGGCGCGCGCCCAGCCGGGATGGACGTAATTGGCGTAATAGTGGGTCGAGGATCCGACCTCGGGGATGAATATCTTGCCGGCGGTCACCGCCATTGCGACGTCCTGGGCGGTCTTGTAGGCGACCGGGTCGCTGATGCGCTTCTTCCTGCCGTCGCAGGCGAAGGAGAACTGGCAGCGGTTGAACCAGTTGTCGTTCTGGTAGACGACGCCGCAGATCGTCTTCGGATAAGCGGGGTTGCGGACGCGGTTCAGGATCACCTGCGCCACCGCGGCCTGTCCGCGCACCGGTTCGCTGCGCGCCTCGAAATAGATGCCCTTGGCGAGGCACTCCTGTTCCGGCTTGGAGAAGACGGCCGCCGGCAGCGGGTTCTGCATCCACGCGTGGTCGCCCTTGCCCATCGGCGGGATGAAGCGGCCGTCGTTCGGATCGTCCTGCAGCAGCGCCTCGAAGGGCGAGGCCTTGGCATAGTCGGGCGCCGACTGGGCATAGGCGGTGGCGAGGATATCCGGCTTGTCGTTGTTGACGAGGGCGACGAGGGCCGCCGGCAAGTCGGGATCGGGCTTCTTGTCCTCGCGGATATGGAAGGCCTGGGCGATCTGGACTTCCCTGCCCTTGATGCCGGGCTTGGCGAAAGTGAGCTTCAGGCCGCTGTCCATCGCGGGGCGAAGCAGCGAGGACGTGCGCTCGAAGATCGAGCCGGCGCTGAAGTTCTTGGGCGGCGCAACGGGCGAGACCTGGACGAGGCGGCCCTTCTTGTCGGCGCGCACGACACGATCCTCGTCGGGCGTGGCGCCGGCGACATTGCCCTTGCCGCGGAACGCCACCGTGCCGACGCCCGGCAATTCCACGCCGGAGCCGGAGATCGAGCCCGTGGCGGCCGAATCGACGAAAGGCATCTCGGCGGCGTGCACCGAGCCGGCGACGGATTTTTCGACATAGGCGTTCCAGCGATGGCTGGGCGATTCCAGACCGGAAACGAGGCTTGCCATGTCCTGATAGGCGACGACGGACGGAAAGCCGACCCAGAAGCCGAGGCCAAGGAGCACAGGAGGAAGGACGGAACGTTTCTTCTCACCGGCGGCGGCCAGAAGCCGCTTAAAAACGCGTCGATGCACGGAACTCTCCAGGAAACGCTACTGACCCGACTGGAGAGCCAAAATGATGCATTAACCTTGATGCCGGGTTAACGACATCGATCGTGTTTATTTTATGTTGAAGGCAAGCCGGCTTCCCACTGCTGTGGAAAGCTGGCCAGGAATCAGGCGGTGCGCAGGAAGATCGGCCAGGCGATCGCCGCGCATATCGCGGCTGCGAGCCACACGCCCGGCCATGCGAACAGAAGCAACAGCCAGGGAATGGCGATCGGCACCAGGCAGAAGCCGACGAAGACGAGGGTGTTGGCGAGGCTGAGCGCGGTGCCGACATGGCCAGCGCCGGCAAGCGTCGCCAGTTCGGTATAGGCAACGCCGTGCCAGGCCGAGACGGAGATGCCGGCCACGACCACCATGGCGGGAAGGAGCAGCATCAGCGCCGGCTGCGTTGCCGCCACGATCACTAGCAGCCACAGGACCAGGAAGGCCAGCGCGCTGAGCACGCTGCAGAATTTCAAGAACGGCCGGCGGTTTCCGTGGCGGTCGGTGAAGCGGCCGCTCCAGACGCGCATCACCATGGCGCCGGTCTGCACGAGGGCAAGACTGGCGCTGGTTACCCATGTGCCCATGCCGGCGAAGTCGTGCAGGAAGACGGCGGCAAAGGTGAGCACCGCCACCTGCGGGAAGCAGAGTAAACCGATAGCCGTCGAGATGCGCCAGACCTCGATGTTGCGCAGCGGCGCCGGACCGCTCGTCGCGGCGGCGCCGTGCGCGTCGCCTTGCGTCGGCGGCTCGTACAGCCAGCGCCAGGCGAAGAAAGCCGAGAGCGCGGATAGAGCCGCAAGCAGACCGAAGACAGCGACAAAGCCCAAGGCCACAGCTAGCGAAGGCAAGACGAGCGCGCCGAGCCCGCCGCCGAGCGGCACCGCCGTCTGTCTTATGCTCATGGCGAAGCCGCGCTCGCCTTCACCGAACCAGCCCATGATGGCACGGCCGCTGGAACCGTTGACGCTGCCGCCGAGCAGCCCGGCAACGAGCAGGCTTGCCGACAGCAGCGTGACGCCGGGAACGTTTGTTTTCGTCGGCACGACGAGCATCGCCATGATGAGAAGCCATGCCGCCGTCGCGCCGAGCCCGGTCAAGAGCACGCGGCGGTCGCCCCAACGGTCGGTGAGCACGCCCCAGGGCAGTTCGCTGAGCGCCACGCCGAGGCCGAGAAGACCGAGCGCCAGTCCAAGCGAGGCATTGTCGAGCTGATAGCCCTGGCGCATCACCACAGCGGTTGCCGGTATGCCGGAGAAGGTGGCGGAGAAGCCGGCATTGGCGGCGACGCCGATGCCCAGCACCTTCCAGCGATGGTTGGGTCCGAAGCTCCAACCGGCCGAGGCGGTGATGCCTCGCCCAGACGGCTGGCATTGGTTGCGGGTGACGATGGCTGACATGATTCCATTCCCGTGACGGCCGGCCGACCGGCCTTGACGGGGCGGATGTAGCGCCATAGCTTGATTCATAAAATCAGGAAGTTCTTGATCGACAATCCTGAAAATAAGGACGATCTTATGCGACGCGTCACGTTCGACCTCGACGTCCTCAGGACCTTCGTCACCGGCATGGAACTCGGCAGCTTCGCCAAGGCGGCTGAAAGGCTCGGCCGCTCGACCTCCGCCGTCAGCGCGCAGTTGAAGAAGCTGGAGGAGCAGGCGGCGACGCCGATCTTCCGCAAGGCAGGGCGCGGCCTGGCGCTTACCGAGGCCGGCGAGACCATGCTCGGCTATGCGCGGCGTCTGATCGAGCTCAATGACGAGGCGGCTTCCGCCATCCGCGATGTCGAGCTGGAAGGCTGGGTGCGGCTCGGCCTGCAGGAGGATTTCGGCGAAGCCGTGCTGCCGGAAGTGCTCGGCCGCTTCGCCCGCGCCCACCCCAAGGTCCGGATCGAAGCGCGGATCGGACGCAGCCATGAACTCGCCGAACGCGTCCTTGCCGGCAGCCTCGACATCGCGCTCGCCTGGCACGACGGCACGACGCTGCCATACAGCCGGCATGTCGCCGATGTGCAGGCGCGCTGGATCGGTCCGGCGAAACAGATCGAGGCGGACGCACGCCACGGCGAAGCGCTGCCACTGGTGGTGTTCGAGGCGCCCTGCCTGCTGCGCACCGTGGCGACAGAGACGCTCGACCGGGCCGGGCTTGCCTGGCGCATGGCGTTCTCGAGCCCCAGCCTTGGCGGCATCTGGGCGGCTGTCGCGGCCGGTCTTGGGCTGACGATCCGCACCGATATCGGCCTGCCCGCTAATGTCAGGGCGCTCGCGCCCGGTCTGCTCGGCTTGCCGGCCTTGCCGAAGATGGCGCTGCATCTGCATCAGAAGGATGCCGAGCTCGATCCGGTGGCCGCGCGGCTGGCCGACATTCTGTTGCAGGCGGCTTTCGAGGCGCTGCCTGAAAGCGCCGAGATGAAAGAGAAGCTGCTGAAAGTGGCTTAGTCTCTAGGTCTGCCTCAGCGCTTCTTCGCCCGGCCGGCAAAGGGGTTATCCGAGGTGCGCAGCGCGATGCGGATCGGCACGCCGGGCATATCGAAGGCCTCGCGCAGGCTGTTCGACAGGTAGCGGACATAGGATTGCGGCATCACGTCCGGCCGCGAGCACGACACCACGAAGCCCGGCGGGCGGGTCTTGGCCTGCGTGACATATTTGATCTTCAGCCGGCGGCCGGCGACGGCGGGCGGCGGATGATGCGCCAGAATGCCTTCCAGCCAGCGGTTGAGCTTGCCGGTGGAGACGCGGCTGTTCCACACCTTGTGCGTCTTGATGATGCTCTCCATCAGCCTGTCGAGGCCGCGTCCGGTCTCGGCCGAGACCGTCACCGCCTGGATGCCGCGCACCTGCGGCAAGAGCCGCCCTGTCTTCTCACGCAGTTCGGCGAGAAGCTCCTGCGGGTTGTCGATCAGGTCCCATTTGTTGAAGGCGATCACCGGCGCGCGGCCCTCCCGGATGATCAGATCGGCGAGTTGCAGGTCCTGCTTCTCGAAGGGGATGGTGGCGTCGAGCACGATGATGACGATCTCGGCGAAACGGATGGCGCGAAGGCCGTCCTGTACCGAAAGCTTCTCGAGCTTTTCCTGGACCTTCGACTTGCGCCGCATGCCGGCCGTGTCGAAAAGTTTGATGCGGCGGCCGCGCCAGTCCCAGTCAACGGAGATGGAATCGCGGGTGATGCCGGCCTCCGGGCCGGTCAGCAGCCGCTCCTCGCCGATCAACGCGTTGATCAGCGTCGACTTGCCGGCATTGGGGCGGCCGACGACGGCGATGCGCAGCGGCTTGCTGTCATCATAGGCAGGCTCGGCATCAGGGTCGGCGATGTCCTCGCCGATCAGCACCTCGCTGACGGCGATCTCGTCGCCTGGCTCTTCTTCGTCCTCGCCGAAGGCACGTTCCTCGCCGAGCGCGGCGATCACAGCGTCGCGGAGATCGGGCATGCCCTGGCCGTGCTCGGCCGAAACGGGGATCGGCTCGCCGAGACCGAGCTCCCAGGCCTCCAGCATGCCGCCTTGCGCGCCACGCGCCTCGGCTTTGTTCGCGACCACCACGACCGGCTTGCCGGACTTGCGCACGACTTCGGCGAATGTGCGGTCGTCGGGCATCAGCCCGGACTTGGCATCGACGGTGAAAAAGATCAGGTCGGCCTCGCGGATCGCGATCTCGGTCTGCTGGCGCATGCGGCCGGGCAGCGTCGAGGCAGCCGCATCCTCGAAGCCGGCGGTGTCGATGACGTCGAAGTGAAGATCGTAGAGCTTGGCTGCGTGAACGCGACGGTCGCGCGTCACGCCCGGCGTGTCGTCGACAAGCGCCAGCTTCCTTCCCACCAGCCGATTGAAAAGGGTCGATTTGCCGACGTTAGGCCGGCCGATGATGGCGACTTTGAATGACATCCGAGGTCACGACGCGTTGCCCGACCCGCGGATCAGTTCGGACATCAGCGTCGCCCGCTGGCGCGCATTGCGCGGGGCGCCGTCATCCGAAGCAATCTGGTCGAACAGTTTGAGCGCGTCAGCCGACTTGCCTTCCTTCCAGGCGGCAAGGCCGAGCGCCTCGCGCGCCGAGCTGCGCAGCGGGTTGGTGTCGGCGGTGAGCGCCTCGACCCGGCTGGAGACATCGGCAAACGAGCCGTGGTCGACCAGCAGCAGCGCCGCCCTCAGCCGCGCCATATCGCGGATGCCGGCGGGAATGGCACTGTCGGCGGCGACCGCGTCGAAATCCTTGACGGCGGCGTCGACATCGCCCTTGTCGGCCTTGACGGTCGCGGCGCGCATGCGGGCGAGCAGCGGATAGGCGCCATAGCCATCCTTCTCCAGCTGATCGAGGGCGGCGATCGCCTCATCGTTCTTGCCGTCATTGGCGAGCTTGAGAGCCTGCGAGAAGGCATCGCCCGACTGGTTGGCGCGGGTCTCGTCCCAGTAGCGGTAGCCGACGAAGGCGGCGGTGCCGACCACCACAAGGATGGCCAGGCCAAGCAGGGCCGGGCCAAAACGGTCCCACAGCGCCTGCGCCTGCTCGCGACGAATCTCTTCGTTGACTTCGCGGATAAAACTGTCGTCGGACATCAATCAAAAACCATTGCAGCCCCGGAACGGGGCGCTTCTTGAGCCCCGCGTTTTAGCGAAATTTTGTCGGCATGGAAGGGGGATCGCCGGAAAATCGGCGGGACAAGCCAGGGCGGCTTCCAGCCGGGGCGCAACGTACCGATGCCACAATTGGGCAATAGCCGGTATTCCAATCATCAGAAGATGTCTCCGAAGGTTGCCTGTGCCACATCCGTTCCGCGTCCTTGCGCTCAGTCTCGCTTCGCTTGCCAGCTCCGTTGCCGCGGTCTTCGCCGATCCGCCCAAACCGCCGGAGTCCATGCCGGCGAGGCCAAAGCAGATCGTGCTTATCTCTTTCGACAGCGCGCGCGAGATCTCGCAATGGGAACGCAGCCGCGCGCTGGCAAAGCGCACCGGCGCGCATTTCACCTATTTTCTGTCCTGCGTCTTCCTGCTCTCGCCGGAGACACGCAGTGAGTACACCGCACCCGGCAAGGGCGCCGGCAAATCGAATATCGGCTTTGCCGCCTCGAAGCAGGAGGTGGCGGACAGGCTGGAACAGATCCGGCTCGCGGCCGCCGAAGGCCACGATATCGGCAGCCATGCCTGCGGCCATTTCGACGGCAAGGACTGGAGCAAGGCCGACTGGCTGGCCGAGTTCGCCGCATTCCGGCACATCCTCGAAAATGCCTATGCGATCAGCGGCATTTCGCCGGAGCCGCCCGGCTGGCGCGATTTCGCGCGCCGTGCCGTGATCGGCTTTCGCGCGCCGTACCTGTCGACCGACAAGGCGCTTTACGAAGCGCTGCCCGAGGCCGGCTTCCAGTACGACGCGAGCGGTGTCTCGAACGGCCCTGCCGTGCCGCCGACAAAGAACGGCATCATTGGCTTTGCGCTGCCGCAGATTCCGGAGGGGCCGAAATCGAAACCGGTGGTCGCCATGGACTACAATCTCTATGTCCGCCATTCGGGCGGCTTCGAGAGACCGTCGATGGCGGGTGAGTTCGCCGATCGCGCCTACCACGCGTTCCGCGCCGCGTTCGATGCCCAATACAATGGCAAACGACTTCCGCTCGAGCTCGGCTTCCACTTCACACAGATGAACGGCGGCACCTACTGGAACGCGCTGGAGCGCTTTGCCGGCGAGGTTTGCGTCATGCAGCAGGTCGAATGCATCAGCTTCCGCGACTATGTCGCGCGGCAGCGCGTCAGCGACAGGCAGGCGATGGCGGGCGGTTGAGCCGCCGCCCACACCCACCCAATATTGATCAGGCTGGATCCGCCTCCTGCGCCTGGCGCTCGACGAAGCGCTGGTCGATGTCCGGCAACGGCTCGCCCTTGATCGTGGCTTCGAAAGCACGCAGGCGCTTATGGACCGATAGAAGCTCGACAATCGTCGACCAGGAATTGACCAGATACTGGAAGGAACTCGTCACCTGCGAGAAGGCGGAACTGATCTGGTTGATCAGACCCAGCGTCAACGTACCAGCTATCAGCGAAGGTACCATCAGGAAATAAGGGAAGACGGTATTGAGCTGCAAATAAAGGTAGCGGACCACATTGAAATAGACGTAGTGGAAATAGAGCCGGAAGTAATTGTGGCGGACATTGGCGAACAGCTCGGCGGTGGTCAACGGCTGGGCCCGGTCGGCATGGTCCTCGCCATAGACAAGCTCCTTCCGATAGGCGGCTTCGACCCGCTGATTGCGGAACTGCAGGCCAGGAAGCTTTATACCCGCGGCGGCAATGCACACGGTGCCGAAGATCGCCCAGAAGATCGCAGCAAGAACAAGCGGCTGCGGAACCTGACCGACGAATGGTAGCACCGTGATATGCTTGGAGTAGCCGAGCAAAATCGGCATGAAGGCGATCAGCGTCATTATCGAATCGACGAAGCTCGTGCCGAGGTCTTCCATGATCCGGGAGAACCGCATCGTGTCTTCCTGCACGCGCTGGGCGGCGCCCTCGATCTGGCGCAATCTAGGCCAATGCGACATGTAGTAATGGTTCATTGCGGTGCGCCAACGAAACACCCAGTGGCTGACAAAGAAATTCGTCAAAACCAGCACGGTAACGGCGACAAGAGCGATACCGAGGAACGTTATTATTTGCGCGTAAACATCACTTTCCGTGGCCTTCACGCTTTTGCTGACGATGCCCTGAATAAGGTCCCAAAACGGCCCGTACCAGGCATTGATCGCGACACTGACCTGTACCTGAAAATAGGTTGTGAACAGGATCAGCGAACTGCCGAGGATCGACCAACCTGACCACTGGTGTGGGGAATACAGTTGCCAGAAGGCATAAAAGGCCATCACGCCTAGTGCAAAGTAGATGTAGAACCAAAGAAATGGGGGCGACCAAAATACTGACACGCCTATGATAGGTGGGGCCTCCGAAGCGGCGGCAGGTAATCCGATTAGAGCGCCGATCTGCTCACCGCCCAGAAACCACACGATCACCATGACCGCGCTCCATACGATCGCCGAGGTGAAGAAAAGCTTCGGCTGCGGGAAGAAGGATACGAACACTGTGGCGGGTTTCCTCGGTCTGACCGCAAATCAGCGGCGTTGCTGTTCGGCGGGCATAAAGTCACACATTAGTGGGAAAGAAAATGCCCGTGCCCGATGCCCGGCCTCGAGCAAGACCACAAATCATGGCGATTTTGGCGCAGCCGACCAGGCGATGACGCCGGAGAGCAGCAAGGCAACGGCGGCCATGATCGAGGCGAGCACGTAGTTGCCCGAGGCCTGCGCGAGCAGGCCGGCGGCGATCGGGCCGATGATCTGGCCGAGGCCGAAGGCGGCCGTCATCACCGCGAAGATGCGGCGCGGTGCCTGCGGCGCAAGCTGCCTTGCCGCTTGCAGGCCGAGAGCGGTGATGGCGATGAAGGTGCCGCCGAGAAGCACACCGGCGAGCAGCGGCCCGGTGAAGCCTTTGACGACGACGCTGGCGGTGACGCCGACCACCTCGACCAGGCAGCTCACGGCATAAGCGGGATAGAGACCGATCCTGCCGGCGAACTTCTGCCAGAACCAGGTCGAGGGGAAGCCGGCAAGGCCAGCGACCATCCAGACGGTGGCCTCGAAGACGCGCCCGCCGCCGCCCTGGCGAACGATGGCGACCAGAAAGGTGGCCGTCACCACATAGCCGAAGCCGAACAGCCCATAGGCAAGGATCATCTTCGTCAGCGACCTGTCCTTCGGCAGCGCCGGTTCAGGCCCGTCGACGCCGTTGGCGGGCGTGGCGGAGCCCGCGAGCAGCGCTACGAAGAGCAAGCCGACAGCGGAAATCGCTCCCGACCACAGCCAGCCCGCGGGCCAGCCTGCGTGGGTCGTGACGAGAATGGCCAACAGCGCCGAGGATGCCGCGATGCCCAGGCCGACGCCGCCGAAATGCAGCGCTTGCAGGTCGCCGCGGCCGGCCAGGGCGAGATGGCTGAAGACGATCGACGACATGAATACCATGACGAAAGCGCTGGCGAGGCCGGCAAGGAAGCGGATGACGAGGAAAGCGGCCATCGTCTCGTTCAGCCCCATGAGCCCCACGAGCACGGCGCTGGCGGCAAGGCTGGCGAACATCAGCATACGCTCGCGCCCATGCGCCCAGCCGCCGGCCGCGCCGAGCGCGCCGATGAGATAGCCGAGGTAGTTGGCGGAGGCGATCCAGCCGGCGTCGGCCGGCGTCAGGTGCAACTCCTCCATCATGCCGGGCAGGATCGGCGTGTAGACGAAGCGGCCGATGCCCATGGCGACGGCGAGTGCCGTCATGCCGGCAATGGCGAGGCGCAAGGGAGATGGCGAAGCGGCGCTCATTGCAGCGCAACATAAGTGTGTGCGCAGGCGAAACAATGCGCTTCTGTTGGGCCAGTTCGGTTAGGCTGCCTTTCAGTGGCAGGTCGTCTCGTAAGCCGTGCGATGCGCCGTCAGCCGGAACGGCATGTCGCCGAGCTCGCGCTCCGACATCGTGTCGAGCACCGGATGCGACAGCGGATCGACGACCCAGCGGGCGACCTCGCTGTCATCCGGCCGAACCTGACTTGGCTCGGCGCCGGAAAGCCCCTTCAGCAAAGATAAAATCTTCATCCGGATTGCCTCCACGGTCTGGCTCGCCTCGCTAAAATCCGCCTTTCCGCGCCAGGTTTCAATTGAGATTTCGGCCCAGAGAGTTTAGAAAAACTGAATGGCTATGCTGAACCGCGTCCATCTCAACGGCCTGCGCGCCGTCGAAACCGTCGCCCGGCTGGGCTCGCTTGCGGCCGCGGCCGCCGAGCTCAACGTCTCGGTCAGCGCCGTCAGCCAGCAGGTCAAGCGCACGGAAAAGCAGCTTGCCCAGGCACTGTTCGAGCGGACGCCTGCAGGGCTTGTGCCGACGGAATTCGGCACCGTCTTCACGGCCCGACTCAGCGCCGGCTTCCGCGAACTCGCGCAAGCGATGGCGCTGGCTGACGAGGCGAGCGAATGCACGCTGGTGGTGTCGGTGGCGCCGGCCTTCGCCTCGAAATGGCTGCTGCCCAGGCTGTCGCGGCATTTCGCCCGGCACCCGAACGTTTTGCTGCGGATCGACGCTTCCGCCCGGATCGCCGACCTCGACCGGTCCGACATCGACATCGCCATCCGGCTGGGCGACGGCAAATGGCCGGGCGGCCGGGCGGAGCTGCTGCTGGCGCAAGAGGTGTTTCCCGTCTGCGCGCCGTCGATCGCGGCCAGGCTGAAGTCGATCGAGGACCTGGCGCAGACCTGCGCCATCACCGACGAGCGGGCGATGATCAATTGGGACAGCTGGTTCGAGGCGGCCGGCGTCGAGCCCGTCACCTTTCTCAAGGGAGCGCGCTTCACTGATCCGATGCTTTGCCTGGAATCGGCGATCGCCGGCCACGGTGTGATGCTTGCCTGGCAGTTGCTCACCGCCGACGCGCTCGCCGACGGCAGGCTTGTCGCGCCCTTCGGCGTGCGTGCGCAAAGCGGACTTGGCTATTGGCTGGTGACATCGGAGACAAAAAGCGAAAGCCGCAAGGTGCGGGACTTCAAGGCCTGGATCCGCGAGGAGATCGAAGCGACCATGGCGCAGTTCCGAGCGTTGGACAGCGCCGCCTGAACCAGTCGATCACGGTGGAAAGGCCAACCGCGCCGGTCTATGTAAGGACCAGACCCCAACATAACGGCAGGCAGGATCATGACCACACATTCGCGCGGCGTCTCGGCAACAATCGACCCGGTGAAGCTCGACAGGCTGGCGGAAGTCGCGATCAAGGTCGGGCTGCAGTTGCAGCCCGGACAGGATCTGGTGCTGACCTCTTCGATCGCGGCGCTGCCGCTGACCAGGCGGATCGTCGAGCATGCCTACAAGGCCGGCGCCGGGCTGGTGACGCCGATCTTCAACGACGACGAGATCACGCTGGCGCGCTTCCGCTACGGCGCCGACGCCGGCTTCGACCGCGCCGCCGGCTGGCTCTATGAGGGTATGGCGAAAGCCTTCTCCAACAATGCCGCGCGGCTCGCCGTGCGCGGCGAGGACCCGTCGCTGCTGTCGGCGCAGGACCCGGCCAAGGTGGCACGCGCCAACAAGGCGAACTCGATGGCTTACCAGCCGGCGCTGGAGAAGATCACCGGCTTCGACATCAACTGGAACATCGTCGCCTATCCCGACCTTGCCTGGGCCAAGCAGGTGTTTCCGGGCGAGCCCGACGACGTCGCGGTGGTGAAGCTCGCCGACGCCATCTTCTCGGCCTCACGCGTCGACGTCGAGGATCCGATCGGCAACTGGAAGGCGCATAACGCCGCCTTGGCCGAGCGCACCAAATGGCTGAACGGCCACAATTTTCACGCGCTGCATTTCACCGGGCCGGGCACCGACCTGACCGTCGGACTGGCGGAAGGCCATGAGTGGATGGGCGGTGCCTCGACGGCCAAGAACGGCATCACCTGCAATCCGAACATCCCGACCGAGGAAGTCTTCACGACGCCGCATGCATGGCGGGTCGAAGGGCACGTGTCATCGACCAAGCCGCTCTCCTATCAGGGCACGCTGATCGACGAGATCTCGGTGCGCTTCGAGGGCGGGCGGATCGTCGAGGCCAAGGCCGCGAAGGGCGAGGACGTCTTGAAGAAGGTGCTCGACACCGACGAGGGCGCGCGCCGCCTCGGCGAGGTGGCGCTGGTGCCGCATTCCTCGCCGATCTCGAAGAGCGGACTGTTGTTCTTCAACACGCTGTTCGACGAGAACGCCGCCTGCCATATCGCGCTCGGGCAGTGCTACTCGAAGTGCTTCGTCAACGGCGCTTCGCTCAGCCAAGACGAGATCGCGCAGCGTGGCGGCAACAAGAGTTTTATCCACATCGACTGGATGATCGGCTCGGACAAGATCGACATCGATGGCGTGGCCAAGGACGGCGGCCGCGTGCCGGTCATGCGCAAGGGCGAGTGGGCCTGAGAGGACTTTTTTTGCGCAATTCCGGACGGAAAACCGCTGCACAGTTTTCCCGGGATTGCTTGTCAAGGGAGGCTCAATGGCCTTCGACATAGCGGTGAAGCGCATCTATGAGGCGCCGGAGAAGACCGACGGCCAGCGGGTGCTAGTCGACCGCATCTGGCCGCGCGGCGTCGCCAAGAAGGATGCCGCTCTCACCCTTTGGCTGAAGGACATCGCGCCGAGCGACGAGCTGCGCAAATGGTTCGGACATGAGCCTGAGCGCTGGGCGGATTCCCAGAAGCGATACCGCGCCGAACTCGACCGGAACGAGGAGGCGGTGGCGCAACTGCGCGATGTGCTTCGCGAGGGAAAGGTGACGCTGCTCTACGGCGCGCAGGATGAGGCGCATAACAACGCAGTGGCGCTGGCGGGGTATTTGCGGGGGGCGTGAAGGACTCGCGCAACGCTCGCGATTTGCGAAAGCCGAGGTGACGTCCGATCTCCCCTTGCGGGGGGAGATTGGCAGCTTCGCTGTCCCGCTACCCTACCCCACCGCCTCCTCATAAACCTCCGGCTTGAACCCAACCAGGATGCGGTCGCCGACCTCGAGCACCGGGCGCTTGATCATCGTCGGCTTGGCAAGCATCAGCTTCTTCGCCTTCTTCTCGTCGAGCGCTTCCTTGTCCTTGTCCGGCAGCTCCCGAAAAGTCGTGCTGCCCTTGTTGAGCAGCTTTTCCCAGCCGACTTTGCCGACCCAGCCGTTCAATTTGTCGACCTCGATGCCCTCGGCCCGGTAGTCATGAAAACGATACGGCACGTCGTGGCTCTCAAGCCAGACGCGCGCCTTCTTGATCGTGTCGCAGGTGGTGATGCCGTACATGGTGATCGTCAACTCAGACCTCGGGCAGATGGGATTGCGAATCCGGCCGAACCCTAGAGCATGATGCCGAAAAGTGCGAAGCGGTTTTCGGGCGACATCATGCTCTCTTTTTGATTTAGAGCCTGCCCTGCTCGCTTTGCCAGTGGGACTATGTGAAGACGATTTGACGCTCTCCATGGCGGCCGGCATATCATCCTGGCCGCCATGTCTGATTTTCAAATCCTGCAGCGAAAAGACGTAGGATGCCGCAGGCCGATCGGCCTCAATAATAGAAGCGCTCTTCGCTGATCTTGCCGTTCTTGACCGTGTAGAGGCCAACCTCGTCCATGGTGACGCGTTCGCCGGTAGATTTGGGCGTTATGTCGAAGGTGAAGCGCAATGCGAACTGGTCGCCATTGACATAGGGGCCATCGATCGAGCCGCCGTGAACCTCATGGTTCGCTTCCCACCATTCACCCTTCTGCTTGACGGCTTCTTTGCCGTTGCAGACGGCCATCGGCCCTTCCATCGCTTCGTAGCTGACGATGTCGTCGGCATTGTACTTCGCGGCAGCGCTGTGGCTGTCGCCCTGCTTGAGGAGTTCGGTGAAATCCTTGGCAATTTCGGCAGTGGTCATGGGATCCTCCCGGGTTTGGACAGAGTCCAAATAGGGAGCTTGCCATCAGCTTGCCACCGCCAAACGGCCGGTACCTGACAAGTCATGTCAGGACTGAAAACGGCATCGAGCGTCGCCCAATCAGTAACACCCGCGTTGGATCGCCAGCCGCCGCACCAACGCCAGCACGCTGTCGATGGTCGGCGTCGGCTGGCCGGTCAGGCGGCCGAGTTCCTGCACTGCGCCCACCAGGGCATCAATTTCCATCGGACGGCGGCGTTCGAGATCCTGCAGCATCGAGGTCTTGTGCTCGCCGACATCGCCGGCGCCCTTGATGCGCCGGTCGACGGGGATGAGGAAGCGCACGCCGAGGCTCTCGCCGATCGCTTGCGCCTCCAGCATCATAGCACGAGCGACTGCGCGCGTGCCTTCGTCGGCAACGATCGCCGCAAGCGTGCTGCAGGTCAGCGCCGAGATCGGGTTGAAGGAAAGATTGCCCCAAAGCTTCACCCAGATTTCCGAGCGTATGTCCTCGCGCACCGGCGCCTGCAGCCCGGCCTTGACCAGTTCCCGCGCCAACGCAGTGACACGCTCGCTCTTTTCGCCGGAAGGCTCGCCAAGTGAAAACCGCGTGCCCTCGACATGGCGGATCAGGCCGGGCGCATCGACCTCGACGGCGGGATAGACGACGGAGCCGATGACGCGCTCAGGGCCGATGCGCTGCCAGATCGTGCCGTCGGGATCGACCGTGTTGAGCCGCGTGCCTTCAAGCGCGCCGCCGGCCTTGTAGAAATACCACCAGGGCACGCCGTTCTGCATGGTGACGACGGCGGTCCCCTCGCCCAGCAGCGGCGCGATCTCGCCGAGCGCCGGCGCCAGCGAATGCGCCTTCAGCGCCAGCACGACATAGTCCTGCGCGCCGAGCTCATCGGCCCGCGCCGCGGCCCTCACCCGTGTCGCTGTTTCCTTGCCATCCTCGATCAGGCGAAGACCGTTGGCGTTGATCGCTTCGAGATGCGCGCCGCGCGCCACGATCGAAAGATCGACCCGGCCGGCGATCGCCAGCTTGGCGGCGAGGTAGCCGCCGATGGCGCCGGCGCCAAAGACAGTGATGCGCATCAGCCGAGACCGAGCTTTGCCGCAAGGCCGATGCGCTGCAATTTGCCGGTCGCGCCTTTGGGTATCTCGTCCAGGATCACTACCTTGCGCGGCACCTTGAAATCGGCGAGCCGTGCCGCGGCGAAGCCGCGAATGTCGGTCTCGCTGGCGCTCTGACCTTCGCGCAGCACGACCGCGGCCGCGACCTCCTCGCCGAGCTTGTCATGCGGCATGGCGAAGGTGACGACCTGCGCCACCGCCGGATGGTCCATCAGCACGCCGTCCACCTCGAGCGGCGAAATCTTTTCGCCGCCGCGGTTGATGATCTCCTTCAGCCGGCCGGTAACGCGCAGGTAGTTATCCTCGTCGAGCACGCCCTGGTCGCCGGTGTGGAACCAGCCATGAGCGAAGGCGCTGGCATTGGCGTCCGGATTCTTCTCGTAGCCGGCGGTGACGTTCGGCCCGCGAATGACGATCTCACCGATCTCGCCTGCCTGGAGCAGCCGTCCATCGGGCGCCATGACGGCCACTTCCGGTCCCGCCGCCGCGCCGACGCTGCCCGGCTTGCGCTGGCCCGGCGGCAGCCGGTTGGACGCCATCTGGTGCGCGGCTTCGGTCATGCCGTAGGACTCGATCACCGGGCAGCCGAATGTCGCTTCGAGCTCCGCCATGACCTGCGCCGGCAAGGAGGCCGAAGACGAGCGGATGAAGCGCAAGTTTGCTTCGGCGAGCTGCTCGGGATTGCGCGCGGCGCGCGGCAGGATCGCCTGATGCATGGTCGGCACCGCCGTGTACCAGCTCGGCCGCGCCTCGGAGAGCCACTGGAAGAAGCGCAGCGCGTTGAAGCCCGGCGTGCAAAAGACGCTGCCGCCGGCGGCAAGCGAGGACAGCACCGCCGCGATCAACCCGTGGATGTGGAACAGCGGCATGATGTTGAGGCAGCGGTCCGTCGAGGTCAGGCCGAGCGTGGCGCCGATATGCGCCGCCGAAGCGGCAAGGTTGGCATGGCTGAGCGGCACCAGCTTGGGACGTGAGGTGGTGCCGGAGGTATGCAGCAGCAGCGCGGTATCGCCATCCTCGGACAATCCGGACGCGACCGGCGGACCGACCGGGTCGCCCTCGATCGTGAAGACGCCGGCAGGCGCGTCCTGCGGCACGACCAAGCGCAGTACTGGGATGCCAAGGCGTTCGGCAACCTCGACCGAGGGACCTGCCTCGTGCTTGCCGACGAGGATCGCCTTGACGCCGATGTCGGTCAGATAAAAATCGAGCTCGTCGGCGCGATAGGCCGGATTGAGCGGCGCCGTGGAGGCGGCAGCGGCGACCGCGATGAAAGCCGTCGCCATCTCCGGGCCGTTGGGCAGCACAATGGCGACGCGGTCGCCGCGGCCGATGCCGAGCGCGTTGAGCCGGGCCGTTGTCTCGTGGATCAGCCGGCGCAGCCCGCCATGCGAGAGAGCGGTCCGGTCGGGCGCAGCAATGGCCGGCGCATCTTCGGCACCGGGCGCAAGACGATGGGCAAGGTCGATGGAGTTTTCGCTTCTTGTCACGGTTCCAGACTATGTTTCGAACGGTCGGCCGATGTCCAGCAAAGGGCTGCTCAATATCCGAGCGCCAGGCCGTCCTTGCGCGGATCGGAGGCGCCGGTCAGCGTGCCTTTTTCCCAATCGATGAGCACTGCCTGTCCGCCGCCTAGCGGATGGTCGGGCTCGACAACGCGGTGGCCACGGCGACGCAGGCCCTCGACGGCATCTGGACGCACGCTTCGCTCGGCTTCCACGACATCGTGGTTATAGAAGACGCGCGCGGCGTCCAGCGCCTGCTGCGGATCCATGCCGAAGTCGATCATGTTGGTCAAAAGATGCACATGGCCGAAGGGCTGGTAGCCGCCGCCCATGACGCCGAACGGCATCACGGCGCGGCCGTTCCTGGTCATCATGCCCGGCATGATCGTGTGCATCGGCCGCTTGCCGGGCGCTATTGCGTTCGGGTGCTTCGCATCGAGGCGGAAGCTCGAGCCGCGGTTCTGCAGCACGACGCCGGTCTTCGGCCCGACGACGCCGCTGCCGAAGGAATAATAGGTCGAGTTGATGAAGCTCACCGCATTCAAGTCGCGATCGACGACGGTGATGTAGACCGTGTCGCTGCCCGGCAGATCGAGGCGCGGCAGATGCGTCATCGCGCGCTCGGGATCGATCGTAGCGCGCAGCCGGTCGGCATAAGCGCTGGAGAGCAGCGCTTTCACCGGGACATCGACATGGTCCTGGTCGGCGAAAAATGCATCCCGTTCCTGATAGGCCAACCGCCCCGCCTCGACCTCCAGATGCAGGCGCTCGGCGCCGTTCGGGTCGAGCGCGGCAAGGTCGAAGCCGGACAGCACGTTGAGCATCAAGAGCGCGGTCAGCCCCTGATTGTTCGGCGGCATCTGGTGGATGTCGCAGCCGCGATAGGAGGTGCTGATCGCGGTCCTGTAGTCGCCCTTGGTCGCGGCGAAGTCGTCCAGCGTATGCAGCCCGCCGAGCTCACGAAGCCGTCCGACAATATCCTCGGCTACCGCGCCCTCATAGAAGCCGGCACGACCTTTCCTGGCGATGATGCGCAGCGTCTCCGCCAGTTCCGGCTGGCGATGCACGTCGCCGGCCTTGGGCGGCTTGCCGCCCGGCAGGAAGATGCGCGCCGCCACTTCGTCGGCCGACAGATCGGTTTCCGGCTCCTCCCAGTCGAAGGCGACGCGGTCGTGCACGACATAACCTTCTTCGGCATAACGGATGGCGGGCGCCAATGCGTCGGCGATGCCCTTGCGGCCATGGTCTTCCAGCAGCCGGCACCAGGCGTCGACGGCGCCGGGAACGGTCACCGCGTGCGGGCCCTGCTTGGGAAGCTCGCTGAAACCGTTCTCCAGGTACCAGTCGACCGTCGCGGCCTGGGGCGCGCGGCCCGAGCCGTTGAAGGCGATCACATTGCCGTCGCCCTTGGGGCAATAGAGGACAAAACAGTCGCCGCCGATGCCGGTCGATTGCGGTTCGACCACTGCCTGCACCGCCGCCGCGCAGACGGCGGCGTCCATGGCGTTGCCGCCGGAGCGCAGCATGTCGATGGCGGCAAGCGTGGCGAGCGGATGCGAGGTCGCCGCCATGGCTTCGGTGGCGCGGACCGGAGAGCGGCCGGGAAATTGGAAATCACGCATGCTGTTTAAGATATCCCTGCATTCAACGTCCGCGGCCGAAAAGCTGGGCGGCGGACAACAAGACGATCGATAGCACGATCAGGCAAGTCGAAATGGCGGCAATCGTCGGGTCGATCTGATCGCGCAGCGCATTGAACATGCGGCGCGTCAGCGTCGTGGTCTCGCCGCCCGAGATGAAGAGCGAGACCACCACCTCGTCGAAGGAGGTGATGAAGGCAAACAGCGCGCCCGAGACGATCGAAAAGCGAAGCTGAGGCATGGTCACCTGAAAGAAGGCGGCGAAGCGTCCGGCGCCAAGGCTGCGCGCCACCATCTCCTGGCTCATGTCGTAGGAGCGCAAGCCGGAAAGCACGGTCAGCACCACCAGCGGCAGCGCCTGGACGGTATGCGCGATGACGAGGCCGGTCAGCGTGTTGTTGAGGCCGATGCGGGCATAGAGGAAGAAGGTGCCGATACCGATCAGGATGACCGGGATGATCAGCGATGCCGTGAGCAGCGCACTGATGGCGCCGGTCAGCCTCAACGTGCCGGCATTGATCGCGTAGGCGGCGGCGGTGCCTAGCGGCGTCGCCACGATGGCCGTCATCACCGCCACCTTGACCGAGACGATGGTGGCGTCGCGCCATTCGACGGAGCCGAAATAGCTTTCGTACCAGCGCAGCGACCATTGCTCGGGCGGGAACTGCAGCAGCGTCGAGCCGGAGAAGGACATGATGACGATGATCACCGAGGGGGCGATCAGGAACAGCATGACGAGGCCGCCCAGAAGGTAGAGCCAGAGGCGTTGCCAGTGCGAGATGGGCAGGCTGTTTTCCGCGCTCATCGCCGGCTCCATACACCGGTGGCACGCGCGCCGAGCAGCCATTGGAAGAGACCGAGCAGCGCCAGCGTGACGGCGAGCAGCACGACGCCGAGAGCGGCGCCGGCGCCCCAGTTGGAATAGAGGCTGGTCGCCTGCTCCATGCGCATCGCCCACATGATGACCTTGCCGCCGCCCATCAGCGCCGGCGTGACGAAGAAGCCGAGGCAAAGCACGAAGACGATGACCACGCCCGAGGCGAGACCGGGCAGCGACAGCGGGAAGAATATCTGCCGGAAGGTGGCGGCCGGGCTGGCGCCGAGAATCATGCCGGCTCGCAGGCAGTCGACGTCGATGGTCTTCATCGAGGCGTAGAGCGGCAGCACCAGGAACGGCAGCATGATGTGGGTCATGCCGATGACGACGCCGGCGAAATTGTTGGCGAGCGGCAGCGGCTGGCCGATGATGCCGAGGTCGATCAGCCAATTGTTGATCAGTCCCTTGCGCTGCAGGATGACCAGCCAGGCATAGGTGCGCACCAGCACCGAGGTCCAGAACGGAAGGATGACGAAGATCAGGCAGATCGAGGCCGCGCGGCGCGGCAGTTGCGACAGCATATAGGCCAGCGGATAGCCGAACAGCACGCAGGCGCCGGGGCCGTTTTGGGCTTCCGCCAGATCGGATCGGAAAAGGCTGCGGGCAAGTGCTGGAGCTTCGTGAAAATCCTATTGCCGATTTCATGAATTTGAAAGAGCGCTCGATGGGCCAGCCGGCCCTGGCTATGTGACAGCACGCCAATGGCCCATAACCTTGCCATCGACGGGATAGACGTTTGCATTAAATCCGAGGAAAGTGCCGCGCAACAATCGAGAGGATACGAAGACCATGACCGACCCGACCCGCCTCCCCGCCGACGGCCTTTTCGTCGGCCGCGCCAGGACCAGCGAAGCCTCCCACCCCCTGGTGGTCACGGTGCGCGACGGCGAGGTCATCGACATCACGTCGAGCGCGGCGCCCACGATGCGTGATCTCTGCGAGCTGAAGGATCCGGCCGGCCATGTGCGCTCGGCCAAGGGCAAGGCGATCGGCGCGCTGGAAGACATTGCGGCAAACAGCTTCGCGACCAAGCGCGATGCGAAGAAGCCGATCCTGCTTTCGCCCGTCGACCTGCAGGCAGTGAAGGCCTCCGGCGTCACTTTCGTCGTCAGCCTGCTCGAGCGCGTCATCGAGGAGCAGGCGCGCGGCTCGGCTGAGAAGGCCGACGCCATTCGCGCCGACATCGCCGGGCTGATCGGCCATGATCTGTCGAAGCTGAAGCCCGGCTCGCCCGAGGCGATGGAGATCAAGGCCAAGCTGATCCAGCGCGGCGCCTGGTCGCAATATCTGGAAGTCGGCATCGGGCCGGATGCCGAGATCTTCACCAAGTGCCAGCCGATGGCCTCAGTCGGCTTCGGCGCCGATGTCGGGCTGCATCCGGTCTCGACCTGGAACAATCCGGAGCCGGAGATCGCGATGATTGCGGACAGCTCAGGTCGGATTGTCGGTGCAACGCTCGGCAATGACGTCAATCTGCGCGACGTCGAGGGCCGCTCGGCGCTGCTGCTCGGCAAGGCCAAGGACAATAATGCTTCCGCCGCGCTCGGCCCCTTCATCCGGCTCTTCGACGAGACGTTCTCCATCGCCGACGTGAAGCGCGCGACGGTGCGGCTCAGCGTCGAGGGCGAGGATGGATTTTCTCTGGAGGGCGCGAGCTCGATGGCCGAAATCAGCCGCTCGCCGGAAGAGCTGGTCAAGGCCGCGCTGGGGCCGCATCACCAGTATCCGGATGGGCTGGCGCTCTATCTCGGCACCATGTTCGTGCCGTCGAAGGACCGCGGCGAGAAGGGCAAGGGTTTCACCCACAAGGTCGGCGATTTGGTCACCATCTCATCCGAGAAGCTCGGCGCCCTGGTCAACCGCGTGCGGCTGTCGCCGGATTGCCCACACTGGACCTACGGCGCCAGCCACCTCATGCGCGACCTCGCCCGAGCCGGTCTGATCTAACAGCGGATCATAGCGGCAATATGCTGGCGCTCATTGCCAGGGGCTGATGGAGCGCAACGGCGGGGTTTTGCCCGCGGAATATCATCGCAACTGATGCAATCTGATGGGATTGCTGATGGCGCGTGCGGCTGCCCCAACATCCATTGGCGATGGAGGCTTGCCAGCGACCGAAAAAGGGAATGCTCTAGAGGCGTCCGGTCGGCGCGGGCAGGAGATGCGGTCCTTGAGGATCGTATCGCGCCTGATGTGGAGGTGGATTTCAACATGGGAGGAAATCGAATGCTTTCGAGGCTAAGACTGCTCGTGCTTGGCTTGATCGCGGCACTCGCCATTCCGGCGATGGCCGAGGCCAAGACGTTCTACTGGATTTCGCATGGCGGCCCGGCCGATCCGGTCTGGACCTATTTCCTGGCCGGCGCCAAACAATGGGCGAGCGACACCGGCAACAAGGTGAACACCTCGTTCCACAATGGCGACGTCGCCTCGCAGCAAGAGGCTGTCCGCGCCGCCATCTCGGCCAAGGCCGACGGCATCGTCACGACCAGCCCCGATCCGGGCAGTCTCGTTGAAATCGTCAAGGAGGCCCGCGCGGCCAACATCCCGATCATCAACTTTAACACGCCCGATCCGAAGGCCAACTTCAACGCCTATGTCGGCGGCGACAACGTCACCTTCGGCAAGCACTGGGCGCAGTATCTGGTCGACAAGGGCCTGGTGAAGAAGGGCGACTTCGTGTGGATGCCCGTCGAGGTTCCGGGCGCCACCTATGGCGTCCAGGAAGAGGAAGGCATCAAGAGCGTGTTCGAGCCGGCGGGCATCACCTATGAGGTGACCGAAGCGACGCTCGACCAGGCCGAAGTGATCAACCGCATGGTCGACTACCTCACCGCCCACAAGGGCAAGGTGAAGGCCATCATCGGTCTCGGCGATCTCGTCACCGGCTCGATCAAGCGCGTGTTCGATCAGGTCGGCGTCAAGGCGGGCGAAATCCCGGTCGTCGGCTGGGGCAACTCGCTCGACACCACGCAGGAAGTACTGAACGGTTACGTCAATGCCGCGCAGTGGCAGGACCCCCAGGCGACAAGCTATGTGGCGCTCTCGCTCGCCAACATGGCTGCCGCCGGCATTCCTCCGGGCTTCAACGTCATCACCGGCGCGCTCTATGAAAAGGACACAGCCGGCGTCTACGACAAGATCCTGTCCGGCAAGTAATCCGCGACCAATGGCCGTGACCGCTGCGGCGGCCACGGCCATTCCTTTCGCCGAGCCTGCGGCCGCGCGGGCTTCAGCCAAGTTCACTCACGTCGCGGGCTCAATGGAAAACCGTTCCTTCATCCAAAGTTTCATCGCGCGGCCCGAATTCGGCCCGCTAGTGCTGCTCGTCGTCGAGCTCGTCGTCTTCTGGGGCATCAATCCCGACTTCCTGTCGCCGCAGAACATCTCCAACATCCTGGCCTTCACCGTCGAGCTCGGCCTGATCGCGCTGGCGATGACGCTGCTGATGACATCGGGCGAATTCGACCTTTCGGTCGGCTCGCTGTTCGGCTTCTCGCCGGTACTGATGTGGACGCTTTTCAACGGCGGCGTCACATCGCTGGAGGTGGGCTTCGTCATCGCGCTGGTGGTCGCGGCCTTCATCGGGCTGGTCAATGGCTGGTTCGTCACCCGGCTCAAGATTCCGTCCTTCCTGGTGACGCTCGGCATGCTGCTCGTCGTGCGCGGCACCGCGTTGTTCGTCACTGACGGCTTTCCGCAGCGCACATGGAGCGCCGAAGGCAGCTGGCTTGCCGACATCCTGGTCGGCGACTTCTACATCGGGCCGTTCCGCATCTACGCCTCGCTGTTCTGGTTCATCGGCGCTGCGATCCTGCTCGGCTACGTGCTGACGCAAAGCCGCACCGGCAACTGGATCCAGGCGGCCGGCGGCAACCCAAATGCGGCGCGCGCCCGCGGCGTCAACGTCAACCGCGTCAAGGTCGGCCTTTTCGTCCTGTCGGCGGTGATGGCCTCGCTCGCCGGCGTGATCTCGTCGCTGCGCACCTCGGCCGCCAACCCCAACAGCGGCACCGGCTACGAGCTCGAGGTCATCGCCATGGTGGTGATCGGCGGCACGGCGCTGACCGGCGGACGCGGCACCATCATCGGCACGGTGCTCGGCATCCTGATCCTGCGCGTCATGCGCAACGGCATCGTGCTCATCGGCGTGCCGGGGCTGGCCTACAACATCTTCATCGGCGCGATCATCCTCGGCATGATGGCGCTGCACTCATGGCTCGAACGCCGGCATCAGGCAGGGACGTGAACCATGGCCGAACCGCTCATCCGCATGGAAAATATCCGCAAGTCCTACGGGCGCGTGCAGGCGCTGGTGGACGCCAACTTCCACGTCAACGAAAGGGAGATCGTCGGGCTGCTCGGCGATAACGGCGCCGGCAAGTCGACGCTGATCAAGGTGTTGTCGGGCGCGGTACCGCTGACCAGCGGCGATATCTTCATCCGCGGCAAGAAGGTTACCTTGCGCAGCACCAGCGATGCCATCGCGCAGGGCATCGAGACGATCTACCAGGACTCGGCGCTGGTCACGCAGCTGTCGATCGCCCGCAATCTGTTTCTTGGGCGCGAGCCGATCAAGCCGCCGCGTTTCCTGAACCGCATGGACCAGGAGGCGATGAACACGGTGGCGCGCGACCTGCTGAAACAAGTCGGCATCTCCAAGAACATCCCGCCGACGACGCCGATCGGTTCGCTGTCCGGCGGCGAGCGGCAAGCCGTGGCGATCGCGCGCGCCATGCATTTCGACAGCGACTTGATCATCCTCGACGAGCCGACCAACAATCTCGGCGTCGCCGAGACGCAAGGGGTATTGAGCTTCGTGCGCAGCGCGCGCGACTCGGGCCATTCCTGCATCTTCATCGCCCACAACATCCACCACGTCTTCCAGGTGGTCGACCGCATCGTGGTGATGCGCCGCGGCAAGGTGGTGGCCGAGGAAATCGATCCGAAAAAGACCACGGTCGCCGAGGTCGAGCGCATCATCACCGGCATGTCGGACAAGGAGATCCGCGATGCGATTTCCGACGGCCCGCAGCCGCATGGCTGACTTGGCCTGACGTTGATTGGCCTGACAGGGCTCGCATCCCATCCTATGAGTGGACCCATGAAAGCCACCGTAGCCGACATCGCCAGGAGCTGCGGCCTGTCGACCGCGACCGTCGACCGGGTGCTCAACAACCGGCCAGGCGCGAGCGCGGCCAACCGGCAGCGGGTGATGGAGGCGGCGAAGCAGCTCGGCTACCTGCCGACCCTCGACCAGGTCGTGCTGCCGTCGAAGCCGGCGCATCTCGAATTCTTCCTGCCGATCGGCAGCAACGCCTTCATGGCGGATCTCGCCCATCACATCGAGGACTATGCCGCGCGCCTGCCGTTGGTCGCCTCCTGCCGCATCCACAACCTTGCCGGCATCTCACCTGGCGCGCTGCAGGGCGCGGTCGAGAACCTCTCGCTCAAGGCCAACGGCGTCGGCGTCATCGCCGTCGACCACCCGCGCACGCGCAATATCCTGCGCGAGCTGGTCGAGGCGGGCATCCGGCTGGTGACGCTGGTCTCCGATGTTCCCGCTGCACCCCGCTCGGCCTATGTCGGGATCGACAACCGGGTCGCCGGACGCACGGCGGCGCTGTTGATGGGCCGCTTCCTGGGCGGCCGTACCGGCCATCTGGCGATGGTCGTCGGCTCGCGCTCCTATCGCGGCCATGAGGAGCGCGAGATGGGTTTCCGCTCGGTGCTCGCCGAGGAGTTTCCCAACCTCACCGTCTCCAGCGCCGTTGAGATCAACGACGAGCCCGACGCCAGCTACGGCGCGACGATCAAGGCGCTGCACAACGAGCCGGAACTGCTCGGCATCTACTGCCTCGGCGCGGGACGCTCGGGCGTGGCGAAGGCCTTGCTCGAAGCCAGGCCGCGCAAGAAGCCGGTGTTCATCTGCCACGACCTGACCAAGGAAACGCGCCGCTATCTCGTCGACGACCTCGCCGACGTCGTCATCGACCAGAATGCGCGGCTGATTGCCGAACAGGCGGTGATCCGCCTGCTTGGCTCGATCGCTTCATCGGCGCCGTACCTGACGAAGAAATTCATCGAGCCGCGGCTGATCTTCAAGGAAAACGTGCCGGTGCAGTGAGTTGGCCGCTTCGGGCGAGGCCGCTATATTCGGATTTGTAGGAGGAATGGTCGACGATGCGACAAATCTGCACACCAGCTATGCAAGTTTTGAGGTTGCCGAATCATTAAGCAACTAGTACATGTACACGTGTCGGCCGTCTCCTCCTCCCAGATGTGATGCCGACGATGAATGCGGTGCACCTCCTCCCGCGCCGTGTTCGAAATCGAGCCCGCTGCCACCTCCTCCCGGCAGCGGGCTTTTCTTTGCCCAGGCCTCGGCAAACACCAAATCCCCTCACCCGCATTCCAGGCGAACAGCAAACGCAATTCGGGCAGCCGGCGCCGGCCTCTTCTCTCTTCGAAGAGGAGGTAGCCGCGAAGCGTCAAGGGGACTTCCTAGCGCGACCGGAACGAGGCGATCAGGCCCTCGGCCATGCGCACGAATTGCGCGCTCGGGCCTTCGGCGCCGACGCTCTGCATACTCACGCGCGCGCCTTCGAGCAGCAGTGACAGCGTGTCGGCGAGCAGTTCCGCCTGGCCGACGCCGGCATCGCGACACAGTGCAACGAGCTTCTCGCGCTGGGCTTCCTTCAATTCCTTGATGACGCGCCTTGCCGGGTGATCGGTCTCACTGAGCTCGACGGCCGCGTTGGCCATGTCGCAGCCGCGGCAGTCTGCGCTCAGCATTTCCGAGGCCTTCTGGACCCAGGCATGCAGCTGCGCGAGCTTGTCGCCGGGATGCCGGGCCTCGAACTCGTCCCATATCCTCGCGGTCTTCGCCGCGGTAGCCCGCAGGCATTCGATGATCAATTCGTCCTTGGATTCGAAGTGACGATAAAGCGTCATCTTGTTGGTGCCGGCGGCCTCGGTGATGGCATCGACGCCCACGCCCTTGATGCCGTGCTTGTGGAACATGTCCTGCGCCGTCTCCAGGATCCGATCCCGGGGGCGAGAGCGCTCCACGACGCCGTCTGTCATCATGATCTCCTTTCGTTTCCAAAAATCCCTCGGCCACCTCTTGACTAGGGTGTTACCGGTCTGTAACTTCCAGAATGTTACTTACTGGTAACACCTATGTCGCTTCCCGTCAACGACAAGGCCCTACCGATAGGCCCTGCCAGAGCGAGATAGAGCCAGAAACCTGCCTGTCATGCGGCTTCGGCCGGTGAAAAGAGAGAAAAACGGTCCGAGATCATCCGATGCGGACCGCAAGCAAGGAGCTACTCCTATGCAAAAGCGCAAAGACCTGACGATCGACGAAGCCATCCGGGATCCGATGATCCGGCTGGTGATGAAGGCAGACGGGATCGATCCCGGAGCCTTCGAACGGATGTTGCGCTCGCGCGCGGCGCAACAGGTGCCGGGCGATGAAGTTCTGCCATCCTTCCTGGAGGACTCCGGCTCCGGCCGGGCCCGCCTGCGCCACTTCGCAAAACCCTTCGGCGAGGCATCAGCATCATGGTGAAATTCTTCATCCACCGCCCGATCTTCGCATCGGCGATCGCCATCATCATGGTGCTCGCCGGCGCGATCGCCTATTTCCTGCTGCCGGTCTCGCAATTCCCAGACATCACGCCCCCGCAGGTCGTGGTCAGCGCCCATTACCCCGGCGCCAGCGCGCAGGTGGTGGCCGATACGGTCACCACGCCGCTCGAGCAGCAGATCAACGGCGTGCAAGGCATGACCTACATGTCGTCGACGAGCTCGAATGACGGCTCCTCGACCATCACCATCACCTTCGACGTCGGCTATCCGCTGAGCACCGCGGCCGTCGACGTGCAAAACCGCGTCTCGCAAGCCGCATCCTCCCTCCCGGCCATCGTCAACCAGGGCGGCGTCACGATCAAGAAGCAGAACCCCAATTTCGTTTTGATCGTCGACCTCACCTCGCCGGACGGCTCCGTCGATCCGGTGGCGCTGAGCAATCTCGCCTATCTCCAGGTGGTCGATCCGCTGAAGCGCTTGCCCGGCGTCGGCGACGTGCAGATCTTCGGCGAGCGGCGCTATTCGATGCGCGTCTGGCTCGATCCGGACAAACTGGCCAATCTCGGCATCACCGCCGTCGACGTGCAGAACGCCATTGCCGAGCAGAACGTGCAGGTGGCGGCCGGCAAGATCGGCCAGTCGCCGGCGCCGGCTGGCACCTCCTTCGAAATGCAGGTCAATGCGGTCGGCCGCTTGAGCGACCCCAAGGAATTCGGCGACATCGTCGTGCGCGCCAATTCGCAGAACGGCTCGCTGGTGCGGCTGCGAGACGTCGCCCGCATCGAGCTCGGCGCGCTGCAATATTCCTCGTCGGCCTTCTTCGGCAAGGACCCGACGGTGGTGCTCGCCGTCTACCAGATGCCCGGCTCCAACGCCCTCGACCTGCAGCAGCGGGTCAAGGACAAGATGCAGGAATTGTCCGCGCGCTTCCCGAAGGGCGTCAACTACGCCATGCATTACGACACGACCCGCTTCGTCTCGGCCTCGATGCATGACGTGCTGATCACGCTCGGCGAAGCGCTGGTGCTGGTCGTGGCGGTGGTGTTCATCTTCCTGCAGAGCTGGCGCACCACGATCATCCCGACCATCGCCATCCCTGTGTCGCTCGTCGCGACGCTGGCGGTGATGTACATGCTGGGCTTCTCGCTCAACATGCTCTCGCTGCTCGGCATGGTGCTGGCGATCGGCCTCGTCGTCGACGATGCGATCGTCGTCGTCGAGAATGTCGAGCGACAGCTGGAAGCCGGCCTCAAGCCGCTTGCCGCGACGCGCGCGGCAATGGCCGAAGTGACGGGCCCCATCATCGCCACCACCGCGGTGCTGATGGCGGTGTTCATCCCGGTCGCCTTCATCCCAGGCGTCTCCGGCCGGCTCTATAACCAGTTCGCGTTGACCGTCGCGATCTCGGTCGGCATCTCGGCCTTCAACTCGCTGACGTTGAGCCCGGCGCTGAGTGCCGCGTTCCTACGCCATCGTGGCGAAACGCAGTTCGTGCTGTTCCGCTGGTTCAATGCCGGCTTCGACTGGCTGTCGCATGCCTATGCCCATGGCGTGCGCATCCTGATCAGGCTGCGCTGGGCCATGCTCGGCCTGTTCGCGGCCGGCCTCGTCGCCACCTATTTCGTCTGGCAGAAGCTGCCCTCGACCTTCCTCCCGGTCGAAGACCAGGGCTACTTCTTCGTCGTCATCCAGCTGCCCGACGGCGCCTCGCTGGAGCGCACCGACGCGGTGGCGCAGAAGGCGCGCGACATCCTGCAGAACACGCCCGGCGTCGACATCGTCGGCTCGATCAGCGGCCTCAACTTCCTGACCAGCGCCGCGCAGTCGAACTCGGCGGTGGAGTTCGCCATCCTGAAGCCGTGGGACGAACGCGGGCCTGACCAGAGTGCTTCGAAACTCGTCGAGCAGGTGCGCGGCAAGCTGTTGCAGATGCCGGACGCGTTCGCACTCTCCTTCGATCCGCCTTCGATCCCGGGCATCGGCACCACCGGCGGTTTCGAGTTCCAGGTGGAGGATCTTTCGGGCCGCGGAAGTGCCGCGCTCAACGAGGTGACGCAGGCGCTGATCGCCGAGGCACGCAAGCAGCCGGAGCTCAATCCGCAGCAGCTGTTCTCATCTTTCTCGACCTCGACGCCGCAGTTCAACTACGACCTCGACCGCAGCAAGGCGAAGCTTCTCGGGCTCAACCTGCCCGACGTGTTCAACACGCTGCAGATCTATCTCGGCTCGCTCTACGTCAACGACTTCAACCTGTTCGGCCGCACCTTCCGTGTGACCATCCAGGCCGACAAGGACGCGCGCGCCGATGCAACCGACATCTCGCGGCTCTACGTGCGCAACGCGTCGGGCGGCATGGTGCCGCTGAGCACGCTGGGCAAGCTGGTGCCGATCGTCGGCCCCGAGACCGTGCCGCATTACAACAACAATGCGTCGGCCTTGATCAATGGCGGCGCTGCGCCGGGCTTCTCGTCCGGCCAGGCGGTGGCGGCGATGGAACGGGCGGCGGCGAACGTCCTGCCGCGGGACTTCGGCTATGAGTGGACCGGCATCACCTATCAGGAGCTCAAGGCCGGATCGATCGCCTCGATCGTGTTCGGGCTCGCCATGGTCTTCGTCTTCCTGATCCTGGCGGCGCAGTATGAAAGCTGGGCAATGCCCTTCATGGTGCTGCTCGCCGTGCCGCTGGCTCTGTTCGGCGCCTTCGTGGTGCTTTTGCTGCGCGGCATGCAGATCGACGTCTATTCGCAGATCGGCTTCGTCATGCTGATCGGCCTGGCGGCGAAGAACGCCATCCTGATCGTCGAGTTCGCCCGACGGCGCCGAGAGGAAGGCCTGACCATCGTCGAGGCGGCGATGGAAGCCGCGCGGCTGAGGCTGCGGCCGATCCTGATGACGGCCTTCGCCTTCATCCTCGGCGTGTTGCCGCTGATGTTCGCGACCGGCGCGGGTGCGGCCAGCCGGCAGTCGATCGGCACCACCGTCTTCGGCGGCATGGTGGCGGCGACTATCCTGTCGCTGGTCTTCGTGCCGGTCTTCTACGCGGTGATCGAAAAGCTGCGCGAGCGCGGCGAGAAAGAACCAGCCAAGGGGCATCATGACGCTCCTCAGCCAGAGGAAATTGAACCGACCGCCGAGCCGGCGCTTCAGCCGCTCGCCCAGGCGGCCGAATAGGATTGGAGACCAACATGCGTAAATGGAAAATCGCTTTGGGAACGGCCGTCGCGCTGGGCGCGATTTCGGTGGCAAGTGTTCATCTGCTCGACATGGGCAATCTGAGCCTCAACGCCAGCACGGCTGGCGCGGCGCCCGCGCCCGCTGCCTTCGTCATGCCGGTGCCGGTGGTGAACGTCGTCAAGAAGACGCTGCCGATCTACCTCGATTACGCCGCGCGGGTGGAATCGATCCGCAGCATCACCCTGCAGGCGCGCGTGCCGGGCTATCTGCAAGAGCAGACAGCAGCCGACGGCAGCGACGTCAAGCCGGGCGACCTGCTCTACAGGATCGCGACCGAGGACTATCAGGCAGCACTCGACCAGGCGAAGGCTCAGGTGGAGCGCGACTCTGCGACGCTCGACTATGCGCGTTCGAACCTCGGCCGCGGCACCGAGCTCGCCAAGAGCGGCTATCTCGCCAAGGACAGCTTCGACCAGCGCACCAGCACCCTGCGCGGGGCCGAGGCGGCGCTGGCGGTCGACCGGGCCGCGGTGCGGACGGCCGAGCTCAATCTCGGCTATGCCGAGATCAAGGCGCCGTTCCCGGGACGCATCGGCCGCAACCAGGCCTCGGTCGGCACGCTGGTCAGCGTCGCCGGCACCGTGCTCAACACGCTGGTGCAACTCGACCCGATCTACGTCACCTTCAATCCGAGCGAGACCGACCTCGTGCAGATCGAAGAAGCGAAGGCCGCCGGTCCGATCGCCGTCGACGTGCTGCTGCCCGGCGAGACCGAGCCCAGTCAGAAAGGCCAGCTCACCTTCATCGACAACACGATCGACCACTCGACCGGCACGATCACGGCGCGTGCCACGATCGGCAACGCCAAGTTCAGGCTGCTGCCCGGGCAATATGTGCGCGTGCGGCTGCATGTGAAGGAGCAGCCCAACACCCTGATGGTGCCGCAGGTGGCGGCGGGTTCCAGCCAGCTCGGCAAGTACCTTTACGTTCTCGGCAAAGGCAACACCGTCGACCAGAAGCTGGTCTCGCTCGGGCCAACCGACGGCGACCTGATCTCCGTCACCTCAGGCATTTCCGAGAGCGACCAGGTGATCACGGGCAATTTGCAGAAGATCGGACCCGGAATGCCGGTTTCTCCCTTGCCGCAACCGAAACCGGCCAGCTGATAACCCCCATCAGTTCCGGTCCGACGGCGCCCTCGGCTCCCACGTCGAGGGCGCCGTTTCGTTGAGCGCTACGCTCTGCAAAAAATACCCTTGTTAGATTGTCGACAATCTGCTTGTCTTGCAGCTAGGTCATCCGGAGTGGGACACATGGCGAAACTGGATTTCAGTCCGATCGCGGATACGACGCGCAGGGCCGAGATCGTCGCGCTGCTCAGGCGCGCCATCCTCACCGGGCAGCTGGAGCCCGGACAGAAGCTCAACGAGCTCAGGATTTCCGAGCAGATGCGAGTGAGCCGCGCGCCGCTGCGCGAGGCGATGCGCGAGCTGGTGCAGGAAGGCGTCCTGACCAGCATCCCCTATGCCGGCACTTTCGTCATCGATGTCGCCGCCAAGGACATCATCGATGCCTATTCCCTCAACAAGGTGCTCGACGAGTTCGCCATCGAGCTCGCCTGGCCGCAGCGCGACCAGCGCTTTTTCGACGAGATCGACCGCCGCCACGAAGCGGTCAAGCAGGCGACGCGGGCGCTCGACACCACGCGCCAGATCGAGACGGCGCTGCAGCTGCACGGGCTGATCTACGAATGGGCCGACAATTCGGTGCTGCTGGAAACCTGGCAGCGGCTGACCAGCCGGCTGCAGATGTATTTCGCCCTGCATCAGCGGGCGCGCAACGAGCCGGTGCCGGCCGAGGACGTGCACGAGACCTATGTGACGCTGCTCAAGGGCGCGGACATGCGCGCCGCCCAGCGCCATGCGCGCGAGCATATCGACCTCGATTTCGAAGAGCTTCTTGCCTACGCGCGCGGCCTCGAAAAGCGCGCCTCGAAGGGCGCCGACCGACCTCGCTGACAACGGACACCGACATGAAGATCGAAAGCATAAAAGCCTACCATGTCGTGCAGCCTTTCGTGGACGGCCCCTACCGCATGTCGAAGGGGCGGGTCGCCGACTGCTTCGACGCGGTGATCGTCGCCATCACCTCCGACACAGGCGTGACCGGCTGGGGCGAGATGGCGCCGCTCGGCAATTTCTACTCGGCCGCCTTCCCGGCCGGAACCCGGGCCGGCGTGCCGGAGATCGCGCCGCACCTCATCGGCCACGATCCACGCGGCCTTGCCGGCATCGGCAGACTGATGGACACGGTGTTCAAGGGCCACCCTTACATCAAAGCCGCACTCGATATGGCGTGCTGGGATCTCGCCGCCCGCGTGGCCGACGTGCCGCTGGTGACCATGCTCGGCGGCCGCGAGAGCGAGACGGCGGAGCTCTACAGGGTTGTGACCCACGGCACAGTCGACCAGATGGCAGCGCTTGCCAAGAAGATCGTCGCCGAAGGTTACCACCGGCTGCAGGTCAAGGTCGGCGGCAATGTGCGCGACGACATCGAACGTGTGACGGCAGTGGCGTCGGCCGTGCCGAAGGGCACGGTAATCTTCTGCGACGCCAATGCCGGTTGGACGCCCTACCAGGCGCGGCAGTTCGCGGACGCTACGCGCGGCATCGACTACACCTTCGAGCAGCCCTGCACGACGATCGAGGAAAACATGTCGGTGCGCCGCATGCTGGACAAGCCGATGGTGCTGGACGAATCCGTCACCTCGCTGGGTGAGATGCTGGAAATCCACCGCCGTGGCGCGGCCGACGGGCTGACGCTGAAGATCTCGCGGCTGGGCGGCGTGACGCAGACGCGGCTGATCCGCGACGTCGCCGTCGATCTCGGCTTCATGATCACCGTCGAGGACACCGGCGGCGCCGAGATCGACACGGCCGCCATGGCGCATCTGTCGCTGTCGACGCCGGAGGAGCGCCGGCTGCACGCGATCGCCTTCCACGAATGGGTGACGGTGCGCACCGCCTCCAACAAGCCGCCGGTGACGGGCAGCCGCATGGGCATTCCCGACGGACCCGGCCTCGGCATCGATGTCGACCCGGACTTGCTCGGCAAGCCCTTCTTCGAGATCGGCTGAAATGAAGATCCGGCGCATCAAGGCAACGCCGATCAATTACAGGCTCGAAGCGCCCTATGTCTGGGTGTTCGGCGAGCTCGACGGCTTTTCGCCGACCATAGTCGAGGTCGAAACGGAGGATGGGCTTGTCGGTCTCGGCGAAGCGCCGACGCCGGCGGCCGCGGCCGTCGTCAACGACGTGCTCGCACCCCGGCTCACCGGCCGCGACGCCTTCGACATCGCCAGCGCGGAGCAAGTCTGCCTGCCCTTCTGGAGCGGCGTGCAGTCGATCAACGACCGCGTCCGCATCATGGCCTTCGGCGCCATTGAGATGGCGCTGTGGGATCTGCGCGGCAAGGCGTGGAAGCAGCCGCTCTACCAATTGCTCGGCGGCGCGGTGCGCAAGGAGATCCCCTTCACCGACTATTTCTCGCTGCGCGGCGACGGGCCGACGGTAAAGGGCGAGAAGACGCCGGAAGCGGTCGCCGACTACTGCGTCGAGCTAAACGAACGCCACGGCACGACCTTCTTCGAAGGCAAGTTCTCGACGCAGGATCCGAAGCTTTCGCTGAAGATGGTCGAGTTGATCCGCAAGAAGCTTGGCGACGATGCGATGATCCACGTCGATTCCAACCAGGCCTATTCGCTGGCCACCGCCAGGCGACTGGCACGGCCGCTGGAAGAGCTCGGCGTGCGCAACTGGGAAGACCCGGTGGCGACGATCGAGGAGATGCGCGAGCTGCGCCGCCACACCTCGATCCCCTTCTCCACCCACAATATCGATGTCGCGCGCGCCATGGAGCTGAAGGTGCCGGACGCGTTTGTCGGCAACCCGACGGCGCATGGCGGGATCGGGCGGATGCTGCGCTTCGTCGGCGCCTGCGAGCATGCCGGCATCGATTACTGGTGTTACAGCGGCGACACCGGCATCGGCAGCGCCTGCTACCTGCATCTTTGCTCGGCACTTGGCTGGATCCGGGAGCCCAACCAGTCGCTGTTTCGCATGCAGCCGATGGACGTCATCGAGGAAGGGCCGTTCGCGCCTAAGAACAATGTCGTGCGGGTGCCCGAAGGCTACGGGCTCGGCGTCACGCTGTCGCCCGACAGGCTTGCCGCCTGCCATCGCGACTTCGTCGAGAACGGGCCCTGCAACAAGTACCACGACCCGGAAAAGCCCGGCGCCTATCGCCGGCTGCCGCTGAACTGAACCAGCAGACCGCCAGAGGAAAGGAGGCGACAGACGTAGAAAAAGAAGCGGCCGCGATTTCGATCGGACCGCAAGATCGAAGATGGCATGCATCAAGAAAATCTGACCTTCCCGCATCCAAGAGCGGATGGACCGGACTAACCTGCATGCTAAAGTTCGTTCGACTGATATTCTTGACGATGGCCGGGACCGGAGAACTCCACGGTATTTCGTCAACCGGAATGCACTCGCCAACCACAAGAACTGGGGAAAGGGTCTAGACCCATGAGCAAGAACCACCGCATTCTCGACCTTATCCGGCGCAACCGCACGCCGCTCGAAAACCACCTCATCGACGGCCTTATCGACGGCCGCGTCAGCCGCCGCGACTTCGTCCGCCA
>NZ_JHQR01000150.1 GCF_014843825.1 Mesorhizobium silamurunense | reverse complement strand
GAACCCGCCGATGCCCTTGATCGCGACGATCCGCCCTTCCCCGATCAGCGCCGCCGCTTTCCGGATCACCGCCTGCGGGCCGCCGCCGACCACGACGCGGTCCGGACCTTCCAACCAGACGCGCGGGCCGCAGGCCGGGCAGGCGATCGGCTGAGCGTGAAAGCGGCGGTCGGCCGGATTTTCGTACTCGGCCCGGCATTCCTCGCATATCGAAAATCGTGCCATAGCGGTCGAGCGGCGGTCATAGGGGATAGCGTTGACGATCGACAGCCGAGGCCCGCAATGCGTGCAATTGGCGAAAGGGTAGAAATAGCGCCGGTTCTTGGGGTCGAGCACTTCCGCAAGACATTCCGGGCAGCAGGCGGCGTCGGGCGCGATGCCGGTCTTCACCTGCCCGCCCGCACTCGCCGCTATAGTGAAGCCGCCCGCCGGCCGCGGCCCCTCAAGCGTCGCCGCCTCGATCCCGTCGATGCGCGCCAGCGGCGGGCACTTCGCCTTTAGCCTGTCCGCGAAGGTCTCGAACTCGGCATCGCTGCACCACAGCGCGATCTCCACGCCTGCAGCATCGTTGCGGACATGGCCCGATAGCCCCATAGCGGTCGCGATGCGCCACACTGTCGGCCGGAAGCCAACGCCTTGGACCAGCCCCGTCACCCGGACCAGGCGTCCCTCCACTGCGGGCTCGGCGAGCATCAGTGCACCGTGCACACCATGCAAGAGACGTCGAAATCATCGCTCAGAACGCGCCGCAGCGCCTCCAGCGAGCGGATTTCGTCGTCAACGATCAATATGCCCGGCAGGTCGCTCACGATGCCTTCCTCCTCCCCTCCCGGCCGGCCCGCCAGGCGACGTCGCGGTGGCGGGCGATCGTCACTGGGGTGCGGGACTTCGGCACCTTGTGCACGAAATTATGCCGCGCGACGTGGTAGCTCGGATCGAAGCCGTAGAAATTGCGGCGCATCCGCGAAAGCTCCTCCTCGCGATAGGCCGAAAGCGGCTTGGCCGCCTCGTCGGCTGTGCGCTGGGCTTGTTTTTCGGTGAGCAACCGCGGAAACTCTGCGCTCCCGGTCAGCGCGGCAGCCGACGCCCTCACTTGCACCATGAACAGTTCGCATGCCCCCGCGAACACCCGGTTGGCCAGATTCAGATTCAGCGCCTCCTTCGCGCCCATCGGCAGGCGCGCCGCCGCGATCCGGCGGGCATTCTCAGACCCGCAGCAGCTCGGCAGGAGATAGGTCCAGAACTCCGAGCCGTAGAGATTGCCCATGTCCTTGTAATGCGGGTTGAGGATGACGCTCGAGCGCATCCAGACCTGGTCGGTGCCGCGGGCGAGAAACACGCCGCCCGCTCCCGCATTTCCGGCAAGCGCTGCTACGGTGATGTGGCTTGTCGTGCGGATGATCGCCTCGGCGAGGTCGTCGATGGCATTGATGTTGACCCACGACTCGTCGGCCGCGCTGTCGGCCGCCTCGATCCGGTTGAGGTCGAGCCCGTTGGACCAGAACTGAGGTCCTCCGCACAGCACGATCGCCCTGGTCGGACGCTCCGTCGCTTTTGTATAAACGTCCAAAAGTCTTCGACAGGCGTCTTTTCCCATTGCACCGTTATAGAAGGCGAAGTGCAGATAGCCGACCGCACCGTCTTCTTCGTAGATGATGTCCTGATATCCGCCCGGTGAATTGAGCGGGATCTCCGGCAGGCCTGCAACTTCCTTCGCGAAGACCGTTGTCGCCGGCAGCTTGAACGGGTGTGGCGAATTGGGGTGCCGGACATGGCCGATCCACAACGCGCCGTCGACTGTGACGAGGGCGATCGCCGGCCCGCTTCTGGCAACGACCGCTCCCGGCTCCAGGAGCGATATCTTGCCCCGTTCACCCCGCGAGAGAGGCACGTCACCCCTTGGTTCACGTGCCTCTCTCGCGTCGAAAAGGAAGACCGTTTCGCCGAAAAGGTTGTCCCGCACGCCGGGCGCGCCGTCCGCTGCTGCGATATTCTTCAGCACCGTTTCGGTCGTGTCGGCAGCCCAATCGATCCGCCGGTTCGCCTGTTTGATCGCGTCCCGCCACCGGCCCAGGGGCGCAACAGATAGTTCTTCCGGGGCAATTGGCTTTTCGCCCTGCTCGAACCGCGCGATCGCTTCGAGCACCGCCGTCACCGCAGCGTCGGTCACCTCGTTACGATAGAGGCTCGATTTCGTCGCCTTTCGCATCGCGAAGGTGGCGCTCGCCCAGACCGGCCCGGCATCCATTTCGGCCGCTGCTTCCAGCACCGTGACACCCCACTGCGTCGCCCCGTCCATCATCGCCCAGTCCAGCGCGGAGGGGCCGCGGTCGCCGACGATGCCTGGGTGGACGATCATACAGCATTGCTTTTCATAGACTTTTTTCGGGATTGCGCGCTTCAGGAAGGGGGCGATGACGAGGTCCGGCCGAAACAAATCTACCGCCTCGATGGTCCGCTCGTCGTTGACGTCCATCTCGACCGAGACCTCGTGTGCGTGCTCACCAAGCTCCACGAAAATCCTCTGGCTCAAGGCGTTGAAGGCGGTGACGAGAAGCAGAATGCGCACCTTCAGCAGATCCTCGGAAGCTGTTCCCCGGCGATCCAGTCGACCACGCGCATACCGCCAAGTCTCGTTTTCATCCGCACCAGCGCACGCTGGTCTGCGACGACTTCGCCAATGATTGCGGCATCCGGGCCCCTGGGGTGAGCGCGTATCGCGGCGAGCAAAGTCTCCGCGTCTTGCGCCGCGCAGATGGCAACCAGCTTGCCTTCGTTGGCAACATTCAGCGGGTCGAGGCCGAGCAGTTCGCACGCCGCCGCGACCTCCGGCTTCACCGGAACCGCCGCTTCCCGGATTACCATTCCGACCTTGGACTGCTGTGCGATTTCGTTCAGCGTCGCCGACAGTCCGCCGCGCGTGGGGTCACGCAGCGCCCGGATACCGGAAATGGCAGCAAGCATCGCCGCCACCAGATCGTGCAGCGGTTGGCTGTCGGAGGTGATTTCAGTGTCAAAATCAAGGTGTTCTCGCTTCGACAGGATAGCGACTCCGTGGTCGCCGATGGTGCCGGAGACAAGGATTGCATCGCCCGGCCGGGCATTGCTTCCGGAGACGTCAGTGCCGTCCGCCAGCACGCCAACACCGGTCGTGGAGATGAAAACGCCGTCGCCTTTGCCCTTCTCCACCACCTTGGTATCGCCCGCAACCACGGGTACGCCTGCTTTCCGGGCGGCGAAAGCCATTGAAACAACTATTCTTTCCAGTTCGGCCAACGGAAAACCCTCCTCCAGGATGAAGGACGCGGACAGCCAGAGCGGCCGCGCGCCCATCATGGCGACGTCGTTGAGCGTGCCGTGGACGGCCAGCGCGCCGATATCCCCACCCGGAAAGAACAGAGGCGAGATGACATGCGCGTCCGTTGCCATCACCAGGCGTCCGCAGACGGTGCCGAGCAGAGCCGCGTCGTTGCCCTGGGCCAGGAATTCGTTGGCCAGATGTCTTTGAAAGATATCCCGAATCAGCTCGGTCATCGCGCGGCCGCCCGCACCATGCGTCATGTCCACCACGCCGCGGACCGACGAGGTGGTGACGGCTAGCCTGGGATCGTTCGCGCTCATTATTCCGCCGCCTCCAACGGCTTCGGCTCGCGGAAACGGCCATAGGTCCAGTAGGCCGCGCAGGCGCCCTCGCAGGAGACCATGCATGAGCCAATCGGGTTCTGCGGCGTGCACACGGTGCCGAACAGTTTGCAGTCGGTCGGCTTCTTCACCCCGCGCAGGATCGACGGGCATTCGCAGGACGTCACCTCACGCGAAGCCTTGACCGACAGCTCGAAGCGCTTCTCGGCGTCGAAATCGGCATAAGCGTCGCGGATGCGCAGGGCGCTGTAGGGCACGGTGCCGAGGCCGCGCCACTCAAAGGTCTTGCGCAGTTCGAAGACCTCGCTCACCAGTGCCTGCGCCTTGAGGTTGCCCTCCTCGGTCACGACGCGGGTATATTCGTTCTCGACCTCGTGCCGGTCTTCATTGACCTGCCGGATCAGCATCAGAACGGACTGCATGACGTCCAGCGGCTCGAAGCCGGCGATGACAACCGGCTTCTGGAATTCCTCAGCAAAGAATTCATATGGCTGCGAGCCGATCACGGAGGAGACGTGCGAAGGTCCCAGGAACCCGTCGATCTTGACGATGCCCAGCTCGCGCACTTCCGGCGATTCAAGAATGTGAGAGATCGCGGCCGGCGTGAGCACATGGTTGCAGAACACGCTGAAATTCTTGAACCCCTCGGCTTGCGCCGTCTTGATCGCGACGGCCGTCGGCGGCGTCGTGGTTTCGAAGCCGATGGCGAAGAAGACGACTTGCCGCTCGGAGTTTTCACGCGCGATCTTCAAGGCATCGAGCGTTGAATAGACCATGCGGACATCCGCTCCGTCCGCCTTGGCGCGGATCAGGCTACGTTGCTTGATGCCCGGCACGCGCATCATGTCGCCATAGGTGCAAAGGATGACCCCGTGCCGCTCGGCGAGTTCCACCGCATCATCGAGGCGACAGATGGGAAGCACGCAAACGGGGCATCCGGGTCCGTGCACGAAATGCACGTTCTGCGGCATCAGGTCCTGCACGCCATAGCGAAACATCGCATGCGTGTGCCCACCGCAGAACTCCATGAAATGATAGCTCTTTTCCGGATCAGCCTCGGTCGCGATGGAGCCGGCGATGGTCTTCGCAAGCTCCTGGTCGCGATATTCGTCGACATATTTCACGCCGAATTCTCCTCCAGCTCCTCCTCCAGCACGCCCGCTTCGGCCATCAGCCGCAGAGTGCGCTCGGCCTCCTCGGGGCTCACCTTGTGGAGCGCATAACCGACATGGACGAGCACGAAATCGTCAAGCGAAACGTCTGCCACCAAGGCCAATGAGATGCGCTTCCTGACCGTGTCGAACGCGACCACCGCCATGTCGTCATCGAGCAGTTCAACGACGCGGGCGGGAATGGCCAGGCACATCAGGCTGCGCCCTTGAGCTCGGCCGCCAGCGGATGGCCGGTTAGCGCCATGGCGCGGGCCGCCCCGATCCAGGCCGTCCAGTCCGACATCCCCTCGCCCGTGCGCGCGGAAACCCTCAGCACCTTGATCCGCGGATTCACCTTTCGGGCGTTGGCGATGCAGGCCTCCACGTCAAAGTCGAGATGCGGCAACAGGTCGGTCTTGTTGAGGAGCATGAGATCGGCGGCGGCGAACATGTCGGGATATTTCAATGGCTTGTCCTCGCCCTCGGTGATTGAGAGCACCACCACCTTGTGCGCCTCGCCGAGATCGAAGCCTGCCGGACAGACGAGGTTTCCCACGTTTTCGACGAGGAGCAGGCCCCCTTCGGCAAGGTCGAGGTGATCTGCGGCATGGCCGACCATATGCGCGTCGAGGTGGCAGCCCTTGCCGGTGTTGACCTGGATCGCGGGCGCCCCGGTGGCGCGGATGCGGTCGGCATCGCTGGAAGTCTGCTGGTCGCCCTCAATCACGGCGATAGGCAACTTGCCCCTCAGTGCGTCGATCGTGCGGCAAAGCAGCGTCGTTTTGCCAGAGCCGGGGCTGGAGACGAGGTTGAGCGCAAGCACGCCGCGCTCGGCGAACATTTTTCTGTTCGCATCGGCATACTCGTTGTTCTTGGAAAGGATATCCTTTTCCAGCTTGACCATCCGCGCCTGGCTCATGCCCGGCGCATAGGTGCCAGCGGGGCCCGAGCCAGAATCGTGCACATGATGATGATGATGATGATGGGGGCCGTGATCATGATCGTGGTGGTGATCATGGCCTTCGTGGCCGTGATGATGGTGATGGCCATGCGCCTTGCCCTCGATCCGGACCTCGCCCTCGCCACATCCGCAAACAGTGCACATCAGCTCACCTCCAATTCCCTGATCTTCATTTCCTCGCCGCCGGTCACCTGCAGTTGATGGCTTCCGCAGTCGGGGCATGGATCGAAGCGTGCCGCGATCGGCACGCTCTGGCCGCAAGGCATGCACCAGGCCCTGCCTTCCGTCTCGACGATCTCCAGCCTTGCGTCTCCCGCCAGAGAGCCACGCATGACGACATCGAAGCCGAACTTCAGCGCCTCGACCTCGACAGCGGATAGCCGCCCGATTTCCAGGCAGACGCGGCCCACCTTCCGAAAATCCTGTCTGGCGGCCTCTTCCTCGAGGATGCCACGGATGCTCTCGCATATCGCCATCTCGTGCATCAGCGGAACCTCACATCGTAGCCGACGCAGGGGTCGATGGCGCGGACCAGGAGATCGGCCTGGACCGCCAGATCTTCACGCCTGGATGCAGCGAGCGCCGAAAGCGAGCGCGCGGCAATGCCGCTCTCAGCGAAATGAATGCTGGTCGGAGCCGTGATGGCGTAGTCGGCGATACGGTCGTCGTTCAAAACAATCCGATGTTCCAGCCGGCCGCGTGCTGCCTCGGCGAAGGCAGTAGCAAAGCGGCCCCCGTTCTCGTCGCGAAAGACTTCGCACGTCGGCACTTCGGACCCGTCCGCGACATCCCGCAAGGCCGCGAGCCCTCCGGCGATCTGCCCCGGCAGCTTCGATGCCTCGACCAAGCGGGCGGCCAGCCGTGCGGCCAGCCCGGCTCCACCGTTTTCGGAAAGGAAAGCGCGAACGAGCGGCGCACCAGCCTGCCTGGCGAGGGAGCTCGTGTCGGCCGACGCTTCCTTCGGCAAATGCCCGTTTCCCCCATTTGTCGTTTCGGGGTGGCCTATCATGGCCCAGCCCCTTGCCAAGACCGGCGCGATGAGGCGGGCCGCAACCGTACCGCGCTCCATAGCCCACTCCGCGAAGGCATCGCGATCCATCTCGCCAAGCGGCTTTTCGCCTTCGTAGACCACGGACTGCGTTAGATAGCCCGCTTCGGCGGCCGTTTCGGCGGCTTCCGCGCCCGGCATCCCCACGCATACGCCCGGAATGAATGCATCCCCGCCTGGAAAAAGCGCCTGCTTGAGGCGCTGCGGCAGGCCCATGGCCCGGCGCAGGATTTTACCGTCCGCAGGCTCGCCCGCGAGACTGGCAGTATCCAAGCCAATGCGCAGCAGGTGCTCGCGCAGCGTCTCGGCAAGGACAAGAAGCCGCCGCGCTTGTTTCGTGCGCCGGTCCGTCCCGATCTCCAGGGCCGCCTCGGCTGCCTCGACGCTCGCCGCCGATTGCGCAATACCACAGACACTGAACAGCGAGCCGATCGCCGAGACGACCTCCCTCGCCGGCCGGACTCGCACGATCGGGCCAAGCGCAACCGGGCGCGGCGGCATAACGACGGCTTCCACAACGCGACCGCCATCGCAGACGAGATCGATGGAGACGCGACCATCAACGCTCATGCGGTGGTCTCCTCCTTGTCGCCCAAACCCAACAGCCAGCGGCGGGTCAATCCCGCCGGCTGAGAGCTCGGGGGTGTTCCGGCTGTCTCAACCTCGTCCAACACGCTTGCGTCTTCCTCAGGTAGCCGGCCTTCCCAGACACGGACCATGTCGCCGTCTCCGTCTCCGTCTTCATCTTCTTCCGCCTCACGATTGAACAGTTCCGCAAGCACCTGCCGCCCGGCCTCTTGCGCACTCTCCTGGTCGGCGAATTCGAACATCGGCGAGAAGAGCGAGCACATGCGGTAGCAGCCGAGCTCCTCTTCATAGGCCTGGATGAACTCGAACCGGCCCGCCTGGGATGAGACATGCTCCTTCGTGCCCGTAGGCACGCGCGGCCCCGCTTGCCCCTCGCCAGAAGGTAGAAGCACGGGGTTCATGAACCAGGGCGTGACGAGAACCGCGAGCCATTCGCCCTGCCACTGCCGCCCGCCCACCGCGCTGACGCAAAGCGGCGGATTGAGGATCGGGATACCTGCCATCGCCGTCCGCTCGATCCCCTGAAACACGAACTCTAGACGGGCAGCGACGGCTTGCGAATGATCCATGTCAATCGCTCACGACCATGAAGCCCTGCTTGGAGCCGTCGCAGGTAGGGCAGCTCCAGTGCGCCGGCAGTTCGGCGAACGGCGTGCCGGGCGAGATCTGCCAGTAGTCGCAGCCCTCGGCCGGGTCGTAGACATGCCAGCAAATCCTGCATTCGAGCCGCGACATCGGCTCGATCTTGGCGTTGTCGCCGCCATAGGAACCGGCAAAGAAGGAGTCGTTCACTGGTAGACCTCCAGGATTTCGAGGAGTCGCTGGCGGCTGTCGGCAATATCCTCGGGCGCGGCGCGGACCACCTCCGGCAAGGCCGTGACCTCGATCGTGTTGAGGATGAGATCGTCGGTCGAATTGAAGAAGCGCACCCACCAGACGCCGCGCGTCGCCGTCGTGGTCACGCGGCAGTTGCCGTAGCCACGCGACAGCACGACCACCGGCCCGTGGCCAAGCAGGCCGTCGAGGAAGATCAAGTCCTCTTCAGTGTGCGGCAGCAGCGACAGGTTTATGACGTGCGGCCCGACGCCGGGCCCGACGAGCGGGATGCGGTCATTGAGCTCCGAAATCAGCGGCGGCGCGTTAAAGACGCCCATCGGATAGGTCGCCGACGTCGCGAGCGTATTGCGGCAACCGGCGAAGGCCCTCTCCAGCACGGCCGAGGGAAAGGCGCCGATCTCGACGAAATCGCGCACGAACCTGCCATCTGGTCCGGTCTGGCGCACGCGCCAGATACCGGCGAGCACCGACTCCTGCGCCTGCAGGTCGTCGCCGCAGATGATCGAGACCTCGCCCTCGCCCAGCGCCTGGTCGATCAGCGCACGATTGGCGCGGTCGAGGCCGAAAAGATCATGCACCGCGTTTTCGCAATCCGGCGAGGACCTGCCGAGGCTTTCCGCCAGCGCGGTGAGCACCGCCAAAGCAGCTTCGAGCCCGGCGACATTTTCCTTCTCCGGCAACACGGGTGCCGCAGAGGTCGCCATGGCCTTCGGCATTTCCATATACTGCAAGTCGCCGCCGTCCTCTTCGCCCGGCTGTGAACCCGGCCCGATTTCGCCGAATAGTGATGCTGCCATGGCGCGCCCTCCCCGGCCGCTTTCGCTCAGTGGAAATGATCGTGGTCGTGACGGTCGTGCGTCGCGCAGGCTTCGGGAAGCTCGAAAGGCCGCGGCGCGCTCGGCTCGCGCGTCAGTATGCCGGCGATCTCGGTGAGGTAGTCTTCCCAGTCGAGCACGCGCTTTATGGCGCCGAGATATTCGCCGTTCCTCAGGAAGACGAGCGCCGGAAAGGCGTTGAAGCGATAGCGGTTTTGCAGCTTGCGCTCGCTCTCCCGCGATACAACGGCCGGCTTGAACACGCCCTGGAAGGCCTGCACCAGCTCCGGCAGGATCACCGCCACATCGTTGCTCTCGGCGAGCCGCAGCCAGCCACCGGGGAAAAACAGCGCGGTGAAGTCGTGGGCCTCGGCGAATGCGTCGATGTTCGCCTCGTCAACCACCGGGATGCGGTGGCGCTCCATCATCATGGTGAGAACGGGTGAAAACATGGACTCAGGCGTCCTCCGTGCCTTGCGGTGAAAGGGCTTGCGTCGGCCGCAGATGCTCCGGCAGTTGCGGCTCGCGGCCGACCAGGTCGGCGAAGAGGTGGTCGAGGTCGGTGTCGCCGGCGAGCGCACGCTCCGTCGCTTCGATGGCGTCGGCGATCAGGCGCGCCGTCTCGGCGGTGACCGTCTCGCGCGCGGTGTCGAGGAAGGCGAGTATCCACGTACCCGCCGGCTGGTCGCCCACCAGTGTCATATCGACGCGCCGCGTGCCGCTGCGACCGGTGCACAGGGCAATGCCGCCGCTGCATTCAACCACCTGGAACGGAACGCCGATACACATCAGCCCTGCCCTCCGGACGATTGCAAAAGCGCGTCGACCTCGCGCTCGAAATTCGCCGGGCCAGCGAAGGCACTATTCGCGAGAAGCCGCGCGTCGCCGTGACGACAGGCTTCTTCCGGCCGGGGTCGACCGCTCTCGTAGATGCCGATGCGCATTTCGCGCGAGGCGAGCGTCTCTTCTTCGGCCAGCGGTTCGGTGCGCTTGGCGATCGTCGCGCCGTGCCGGGCGAGCCACTCGATGGCGATCTCGATTGCAGGCTCGATCTGAGCCTTCACCGCGGGCCGGAGACTGCCGCCGTAGTCGTCCAGCTCGACCGGTTGCACGCCGACGAGAAGGAGATGGGCGGGATAGTCACCCATCATCTCGGCCATGGCGAGAACTTCCTGAAAGCCAGTCTGGTGGAGCGAAATCTTCTTCACACCGAGGAAGGCCGGCACCTCGCCGCCTTCGACGAGCTTCAGCGTGCCGGGCGCCAAGCCGTAGTCGACCGCGTCGAACACGACGAGGATGTCGGCCTCGCGGATATGTTGGACGAGGTAGATGCCCTGCGTGCCGCCATCCATTGCCCGGACGTTGTCCGCCGTTTCGCAGAGCCGGTGGAACTCCTCCACCACGCGGACGCCGAAGCCCTCGTCGGCCCATAGCAGATTTCCGATGCCGAGCACGAGCACCCGTGGCGCGCCGTTCATTGGGAAGCCTCCTCCGTACCTTTTTCTTTCCAGCAGCAAGAGGCGGGCCAATTGGCCGGGGTCCGGCAAATGGTTGCGAATTAAGGGGTGATCTCTAGATAGCGAACGAAGCGGAAGGTGCGATTACGATTTTGCCGCACAGACGGAAAGTATCCTTCCATTAACGGGTGCGGCATCGGCCGGACTGAGAACCGACATTCCAGGCCGATGAAAAGTTTGCGTTCACTCGCCCACCCCACTTCGCCTCGCTCCGCACCTTTGCCCCTGAAAGGGATAGAGGAAGGGCGCTGGGCGTTGCGGTTGGCACTTCCTCTCCCCGTCGGACGGACGTCTACGGGGGAGGTGTCGAGGCGAAGCCGAGACGAAGTGTGGGTCGACTTGAAGGCAACCCCTCTTGAAGAAAAAAGCCGGCGCGGGCAAACACCCGCGCCGGCAGGTGAGGTCACGAAAGTCCTAGTGGGGATCACGCGGGGTACCGCTGCCCCGAAAAGTCCGCCAGCCTGAGAACATCGAGGAAATGATCGTCTGTCTCGACATGATGTCCTCGCGCACCGCGGTATAGATGTGGATGATGACGAAGCAGATGATCACCCACATGCCGAGATGGTGCCAAGTGTGGACGTCCTGGCTCTGACCGAACAGCGGGATCACCCGGCTCGAGAACAGCGTGTGCTGCCAGGAACCCATTCCGGTCCCTTCGCCGTAGAGTGCGAGACCGGTCACGATCATGAAGATGGTGAACCAGACGAACAGGATGTGCATGGCGATCGTGGCGAGCGGGTTGTGCGCCGAATACTTAATCGGCTCCCTGACCAGCAGGGCATACCAGAGCACCTCTTGCCAGACTTCTCGCCAGAAGCGGCCGCGCCAGACAGGCGGCAGGAATATCTGCCGGGCATGCTCGTTGCCGGCGAAGGCCCAGTAGATGCGGAAGGCGAAGCCAGCAATCAGGACATAGCCGGCCGCGAAATGCAGGTATCGTATCCAGCCGAAGACGAAGCTGGTGCTGGCTTCGCCGCCGACCGATGGCAGCGGCGAACCGATGAGGTAGCCGGTTCCGGCCAGCGCAAGGATCGCGACGGCGTTGACCCAGTGCCAGAGGCGCAGCGGCGCCTCGTAGACATAGACGGCCTCTTCGCTGTGAGATGTATGGTTCACGGTCATGGCCGCCTCCTATCCGCCGAAGACGAGCGCGGCACCCGAGCCGGCGACCAGCATGCCGAGGCCGGTTCGCAGCCAGGGCGATGACGCGATCTTGAGGCCGAGGCCGACGCCGAAGAGGTGGAGTGCTGCGGTCGACAGCGTGAAACCGCCGACATAGGCAAATGTTGCTCCTGCGGCCTCGCTGGCGTGCGCATGGCCGTGGAGCAGCGCGAACAGCCCGGCAAGGCCTATGCTGGCGATGCCCGGCAAACCTGCACCGAAAACGATCATCAGCCCGAGCGCCAGCACCGACAGCGCGATCATGGCTTCGATCGCTGGCAGGACGACGCCGACAAAGGCGAGCGCGGCGCCCCCGCTCATGGCCGCGAGGAAGGCGGCCGGTGCGGTCCAGGCCCGCAACGGCATGGCGACAGCCGACCAGACCCCGACCGCCGCCATGGCGAGCAGGTGGTC
>NZ_JHQR01000157.1 GCF_014843825.1 Mesorhizobium silamurunense | reverse complement strand
CTGGAGCTGACGCCCTCGCCGGTGCAGCGCGAGGCGGAGCGGCTCGGCCTCGAGGTGCGGACGCCGGCATCGCTCAAGGGCGAGGCTGAGCAGCAGTCCTTTGCTGCCTTGCGGGCGGATGTCGCCGTGGTCGTCGCCTATGGCCTGCTCCTGCCGAAACCCGTGCTGGAGGCCACCAAACTAGGCTGCCTCAACGGCCATGCCTCGCTTCTGCCGCGCTGGCGGGGCGCCGCGCCGATCCAGCGCGCGATCATGGCCGGCGATGCCGAGACCGGCATGATGGTGATGCGCATGGAAGAAGGTCTCGACACCGGTCCGGTGGCGATGGTTGAAAAATCTCCCATCGGACCCGATATGACCGCCGGCGAATTGCATGACCGCCTGATGGCGATAGGCGCTTCGCTGATGGTGGAAGCGCTGACGCGGCTGGGGATAAATTGTCTGACATTTACCCAACAGGCGGCGGAAGGGGTGACCTACGCCCGAAAGATCGATAAATCGGAGACACGCGTAGACTGGACGCGGCCTGCCGGCGAAGTCCACAATCACATTCGCGGCCTCTCGCCCTTCCCGGGCGCGTGGTGCGAGGTCGAAATTGGTGGCCGCATGGAGCGGCTGAAACTGCTTCGCTCGACGCTTTCCAATGGCGTCGGCGAGTCGGGAGGAATTCTCGATGACCGGCTGACGGTCGCCTGCGGGTCAGGCGCGGTGCGGCTGGTCGAAGTTCAACGGGCGGGCGGAAGGCCCGCCGCCGCGCAGGAGTTTCTGCGCGGGGCCAAGATCGAAAAAGGAATGAAACTCAAATGAGCATGATGTCGATACGCGCGGCGACGCCGCGGGATCGCGAGGCGATCCGCCTCGTCGAAGAGCATGCCTTCGGCCAGCAGGCGGAGGCCGGCCTGGTCGACGCGCTGGTGGCCGGTGGCGACACCGTCGTCGAACTGGTTGCCGAAGAAGACGGCCAGGTCGTCGGCCACATCCTGTTTTCCAGGCTTTTCGTGCAGAATGGCGGCAAGCGGTTTGCGGCGCTCGCGCTGGCGCCGCTGGCGGTCGAGCCGTCCTTCCACGGCACCGGTATCGGCGGCGCGCTGATCCGCGAGGCGCATATCCGCCTCAAGGAAGTCGGCGAGACGCTGGCCGTGGTGCTCGGCGATCCGGCCTATTACGGCCGCTTCGGCTACACCCACGCCCGTGCCGAAAAATTCGAAAGCGAGTACCAGGGCGAGGCGCTTCAGGCGCTGGCCTGGGGCGACGCGCCCGAGACCGGCAAGCTGGTCTACGCTTCGGCTTTCACCGCTTTAGCCGCCTAGGCGAGCGCCAAAGTAGAGCTGGCATGCCGCGTTTTCGTCTCGACATCGAATATGACGGCAGCCAGTTCGCCGGCTGGCAGCACCAGGCGGACCAGCCTTCTGTGCAGCAGGCGATCGAGCAGGCGATCGAAAAGTTCTGCGGCGAAGCGGTAAGAATACGTGCCGCCGGCCGCACCGATGCGGGCGTGCACGCCACCGCCCAGGTGGCGCATGTCGATCTCGCCAAGGCTTGGACGGGCGACAAGGTGCGTGATGCCGTCAACGCTCATCTGCAGGCTGCCGGCGCGCGCATTGCCATCCTCAAGGCAGCGGTCGTCGCCGACGGCTTCGACGCGCGCTTCTCGGCTACCGGCCGCCATTATCTCTACCGCATCCTCAACCGCCGCGCCCCATCGGCGCTGGAAAAGGGCAAGGTCTGGTGGGTGCCGAAGCGCCTCGATGCCGAGGCCATGCACGAGGCGGCGAAGGTGCTGCTCGGGCGGCACGACTTCACCACCTTCCGCTCGACCCAGTGCCAGGCCGAGAGCCCGGTCCGCACGCTTGACCGTCTCGATGTGACCCGCGCCGGGGACCTCATCGAGGTACGGACCTCTGCGCGCTCCTTCCTGCACAACCAGGTGCGCTCGATGGTCGGATCGTTGCGGCGCGTCGGCGACGGCTCCTGGAGCGCCGCCGACCTCAAGGCGGCACTCGAAGCGCGCGACCGCGCCGCGTGCGGCCAGGTTGCGCCGCCGGACGGGCTGTTTCTGGTGGGGGTGGATTATCCCGCGGTTGCCGAAGGACACGCCGATCAGCCGGCGCCGCCCTCGGTGAGATCGTCCGACCAATTGGCCCCGCCATAGAACAGGCGCAAGATCACCACGCGTTCCGGTTCCACGATGAAAGCAACGGTTACTCGGCGTTCAAATCCCACGACACGAAGATCAGGCCGCACGTCATCACGGCGGGTGCCGCGTTCGGAGCCATATTCGAGGCGCTCACAGAAGGACCGTATGCGACTGTCGTAGCGGTCGGCCGTGGTCGCGCTGCTGGCCTCCGCAATGAGGTTGTAGATTCGATCGAGATCGTCGCCGGCATCAAGCGTGTAGACGACCGCGCGACGCTTCACGGTTTCTTCTGCAAATGGGTCTCATGGCGTTTGCGCGCCCGTTCGGCCATTTCCTCCGGCGAGATGCCCTTGCCGGGATTTGCCTTCCAGGCATCATAGGTCGGAGCGACTTCCTCGCGCAACCAGCGCTCCACGGCGGCATCGCGCTCCTGAAGCGCGCGAAGCCCGGCGCGGATGACCTCGCTACTGGTTGCATAGGCGCCTGATCGAACGAGCTGATCTATAAAGGCGGCTTGCTCAGTCGGAAGGCTGAAAGTGCGTTTTTCCGTGGCCGACACTGGCTCCCTCCTCAAGGCTCGGTATGAAATTATCATACCATCCTGACGATGAATTAAAAGGACGATGAATTAAAAGACCGCCTTCGGTTCGAAGATCAGCCCCTCGCACCGTCCGGCATGTCGATGCCGAGCAGCGCCTGCAGCCCGAACAGGACGAGCAGCGAGGCCACGAACATGCCGGCAAACACCGTGCTGCCGACGGCGGCGCCCTTGCCGATCGCCGCGTTGGTCATGCGCCAGGTCAGCACCATCGACAGCGCGAACAGAAGCAGCGAGACCAGCCCGCTGATCTCGTCGGTCGGGGGCAGGAACAGCCTCAGCAGCGCCGACGGCAGCATCAGCCAGGCGATGATCGCGGAGGCCCAGTTGGAGGCGACGACATAATGGACGAAGCGTCCGCCGATGCCGGCGCGCGGCGCGACCAGCGCAAGCACCACCAGCGGCAACACCCAAGAGCCGATGTCGACGGTTGCCAGCCGGATCAGCATGCTGAGCCGCCCGGCGAATGCGTTCGGGTCGCCGATCTCGTTGGCGATGCCGACCCAGCCGACGATCAACGCCGGCAACGCCACGATGATGGCGAAGAAGGAATTCCAGAAACCGTCCGCCGAAAGGTCGAGCATGCGCAGACCGTCGGCCTTGCCGAACATCAGCCGCCAGGCGCCGGCCAGCGAAGCAAAGGTTTCGTCCGTTGAGAGCATGGTCACTTCAGACCTTGTCCGAACCAGTCCTCGATAAAGCGCTCGTAGATCCGCGTCAGCGTCTCGAGATCGGCGACCGCCACCCGTTCGTCCACCATGTGCATGGTCTTGCCGACCAGCCCGAACTCGACCACTGGGCAAAAATCCTTGATGAAGCGCGCGTCCGACGTGCCGCCGGAGGTCGAGAGCGCCGGTGTCTTGCCGACCACCGCCGCAACCGATGTGCTCAGCGTGTCGATCAGCTTCTCGTCGCGGGTAAGAAAGACATGGCTCGGCCGGTCGCGCCAGACAAGCTCGTAGTCGACCGCGGTCTTCTTGCCGGGTCGGTATTTCTTGCGTCCGGCCGCCTGGTCGAGCCGGTTGTGAATCTCGGCCTGGATGGTCTCGGCGGTCCAGGTATCGTTGAAGCGGATGTTGAAGGTGGCCGTCGCCTTGGCCGGGATGACATTGGTCGCCGGGTTGCCGACATCGATCGACGTCACTTCAAGATTGGTCGGTTGGAAATCCTTCGTTCCCTTGTCGAACACCGGATGGAGCAGCGCGTCGACCAGGCTGATGAGACCGCGCACCGGGTTGTCGGCAAGCTGCGGATAGGCGGCATGGCCCTGGCGGCCGTTGACGATGACGCTGCCGGAGAGCGAGCCGCGCCGGCCGATCTTGATCATGTCGCCGAGCGCGTCCGGATTGGTCGGCTCGCCGACGATCGAGGCGTCCCATCTCTCGCCTTTGGCGGCCGCCCAGTCGAGCAGCTTCGTCGTGCCATTGATGGCCGGTCCTTCCTCGTCACCGGTGATCAGCAGCGATACCGAGCCCTTGGGACCGCCATTCGTCTCTATATGGCGCGCCACCGCAGCGATGAAGCAGGCGATACCGCCCTTCATGTCGACGGCGCCGCGGCCATACATCTCGCCATTGGCGATCTCGGCGCCGAAAGGCGGATGCGTCCAGGCCGCCTCGTCGCCGACCGGCACGACGTCGGTATGGCCGGCAAACATCAGATGCGGGCCGTTGCCCGAGCGGCGCGCGTATAGGTTTTCGATGTCCGGCGTGTCGTCCTCCGAGAACACCGGCCGCTCGACCGAGAAGCCGAGCGGCTTCAGCATGTCTTCCAGCGTCTGCAGCGCGCCGCCTTCGGCAGGCGTCACGGAAGGACAGCGGATCAGGGCGGCAAGGTTCTGTGCGGGATCGGTCGGCAATTTCATGGGCAAAGCGATAGTCGAAAGCAACGGGCCTGTCACGGTCGGACATGGTGGGCGATCACGCCGCCGACATTATGGTTTTCATGTCGTATAGTTGCGAGCCAAGTCGGGACGATTGCATGGCCAAGGCAGACAAAACCATCGCCGTCGCCGGCGCCGGCAGCATCGGCTGCTATGTCGGCGGCTGCCTGGCGCTCGCCGGCCGCAAGGTCGTCTTCCTGGGTCGCGGGCGCATCGTCGAAGCCATGTGCAAGGACGGGCTGCGGGTCAGCGATCTCGACGGCCGCGACCGCCGCATCGGGCCTGAGGCGCTTACGGCCACCGACGATCCGGCGACCGCATTGCGCGACGCCGATATTGTCCTTGTGGCGGTGAAGAGCGGCGCGACGCAGGAGATGGCGGCTGAGATCGCCGCCCACGGACGCCCGGACGCCGTCGTGATCAGCCTGCAGAACGGCGTCGGCAATGCCGACCGGCTGCGCGCCGGGCTTCCCGGCCGGCGAGTGCTTGCCGGCATGGTGCTGTTCAACGTGGTTCAATCGCCGGATGGAGAGACACCGTTCCGGGTCCATCGCGCCAGCGAGGGCGACGTGAGGATCGAGGACGGGGTCGATGGCCTTGTCGACCTGCTCGACGTCGATGGGCTTGCCGTCGAAGCACGCGCCGACATGAAGGCGGTGCAGTGGAGCAAGCTGCTCTTCAACCTGAACAACGCGTTGGTGGCGCTTTGCGACTTGCCGCTGGCCACGCAACTGGCCGATCGGCGCTGGCGGTTGATCCTTGCCGACCAGGTCGACGAGGCGCTCGTTGCCATGAAGGCCGCAGGCATCAAGCCGGCGCGGATTGCCGCGCTGCCGCCGGCGCTCTTGCCGAAGGTGCTGAGGTTGCCGGACTGGCTGTTCAAGCTGTTGGCGCGGCGCATGCTCGCCATCGACCCCAATGCCCGCTCCTCGATGTGGGACGATCTCCAGCGCGGCCGGCCGACCGAGATCGACGAATTGCAGGGCGCGATCCTGCGGCTCGCGCAAAAGACCGGCGTGGCGGTGCCGCTGACAAAGCGCATCATCGCGCTGGTGCGTCAGGCGGAAGCGGACAAGCGCGGCCCGCCCGGGCTGGGCCCGGATGCCGTCACTGGCGGTCTTCGATCAGCGTGATCTTCTGCCAGATCTTGCGCGACAGGTTGGAGGCCAGGTTTTCGATATCGTTGACCCCGTCGATGACTACGTCGTCGTTGACCGACTGGGCGAACAGCGCCGCGATCTTGCCGGTGATCGACAGCATTTCCGAGCAATAGTCGAGATAGCGGGCAAGGTCGGCCGCGTTGGTGATGCGTGCGGGCGAATGCGCGGTCGGCTTGAAGTCGGCCGACAACGCGGCCGGATCCTTGGTCAGCTGATGCATATCTATGACATGGATCAGCGAGCGCAGTCCGTGCAGTTGCCGGAAGACCTTCTTGCGTTTTATCCGTTCCTCGGTGCGGATCAGCGCCAGCAGCCCAAGTACCGCCAGAATGACCGTGTTGATCGTCGCCTTGATGCCCTGCACCGACTGCACCGCATCGTCGGCACCCGAGATTCGGTCGAGCGGCAGGATGGTGCCGACGAACAGGAACATCGCCGCCCCGGCAATGAAGGCCGCGACGATGACGCCGCGCAGCCACCAGATCGGCGCCTCCAGTTCCTTGGCGGCCTTCGCCAGGTCGCCCGACAGCGCGACCAGCTCGCCGGCGACGCCGCGCAGGCCGGCTTCCGGAAAACGCTCGGCGACCCGCTCCTCGAGCCGTTTGGCGGTCTCGATGATCAGTTGCGGATCGAGCGTGCGGTTGCGCATGGCCGCTTTGGCACTTCAGCGGTCAGCCGGCGCATTCGTGCGGCTGCCGTAGCGATTGGATCCGGGTTGTCCCGGAAACAGGCAGAGCACCAGGAAGGCGATGATCGATACGACGGGGACGAACAGCACCAGCGCCGCGATGCCGGGCTTGTCGAGGTCGTGCAGCCGCTTCACCGCCAGCACGATGTTCGACCACAGCGAGGCGAGGAAGGTGAGGAAGAAGACGAACGACCACATGTTGCTCTCGGCCGAGCCTTCCGGCACCAGCGTGAAGCGGTAGAGCGGGAAAGCCTGGACGAGCGCCACCAGCAATCCGCCGAGGAAATAGGCGGCGCGGCTGACGCGGCCCGAGGTTTTGAAGAAGAGCCAGATGAAGTCTGCTTTTTCAGGCAAGCGGGTCCGGTCCGTATTGATTGGCGCCCCTGGTGCCTTCGAGGATGCCGAGTTCGATGAGCAGCCAGATGCCGATGATGGGGATAAGGCCGATCAGCGTCCACCAGCCCGACTTGTTACGGTCGTGCCAGCGTTTGGCGTAGAGAGCAATCGAGAAATAGATCGATGCCAGCATGACGAGGATGCCGACGACGCCGACCTGGGCGCCGCTCTCGGTGGTGAAACGTGTGTCGAGGATCGAATCGAGAATGAAGGCTACGATGGCAATGACGATGAATATGCCGATGCCGGCCCAGAACTTGGCGCGGTTGATGCGGCCGTCGAAACTCGTCAGCAGATACTTCCAGTCCATGACGCCCCTCCGTTGAACCGGCGCGACGGAATGTCGCGCCGGCGGAAGGTGCGTCCGTTTCCGGAAAAGATCAATCGCGCAGCAGTTCGTTGATCGATGTCTTGGAGCGGGTCTTGGCGTCGACGCGCTTGACGATGACGGCGCAGTAGAGGCTGGGTCCCGGCTCGCCATTGGGCAGCGGCTTGCCCGGCAGCGATCCGGCGACAACCACGGAATTTGCCGGCACCTCGCCGTAGAAGACCTCGCCGGTGGCGCGGTCGACGATCTTGGTCGATTGGCCGATGAACACGCCCATGCCGAGCACCGAGCCTTCGCGCACGATGCAGCCTTCGACCACCTCGGAGCGCGCGCCGATGAAGCAATTGTCCTCGATGATGGTCGGGCCGGCCTGCATGGGCTCCAGCACGCCGCCGATGCCGACGCCGCCCGAAAGATGCACGTTCTTGCCGATCTGGGCGCAAGAGCCGACCGAGGCCCAGGTGTCGACCATCGTGCCCGTGTCGACATAGGCGCCGATATTGACGAAGGACGGCATCAGCACCGCGCCCGGCGCGACATAGGCCGAGCGGCGCACGACCGAGGACGGCACGGCGCGAAAGCCGGCCTTCTCGAAATCGACGGCGCTCCAGCCGTCGAACTTCGACGGCACCTTGTCCCACCAGACCGCCTGCCCCGGACCGCCCTTGATGATCTCCATTGGGTTCAGCCGGAAGGAGAGCAGCACCGCCTTCTTCAGCCACTGGTTGACACGCCATTTGCCGTCGTCCTGCCGCTCGGCGACGCGGGCCACGCCGCGATCGAGCAGGTCCAGCGCCGACTGGATGGCGTCGCGCGTTTCGCCGCGAGTCGCGGTCGAAATCGTATCGCGCTCCTCGAAGGCCTTTTCGATGGTCTTTTCGAGGCTCGCCAGATCGGTCTTCGACATGAAATTGCTCCATTACAAAGCTGTTAAGGGCTGCGCCTTAACCTGTTTTGAAATCGCGCGGACCCTATGTGAAGCCTTGATGAGGGTCAATCGCGGCTGCGTCACGGGACGGCGCAAGTAAGGGAATTGGAACGGTGGACTCAATGACACCCATGGAAAAGGCGGGCTGGACGCCGCTGCCGCATTCGGACGAGGATCTGGAGCGGTCGAAAAGCGTGCCGGACACGCCGCAGACGCGAGCCGAAACCTATCGCCTGGCCTGGAACGATCCCGACTTCATGACGCGGCGCGAATTGCGCCCGGTGCGCCTGCAACTCGAGCTCTTGAAGCCGGAGATGATCCTCGCCGAACGCGGCATCAGCTCGACGGTCATCTTGTTCGGCGGCGCCAGGCTGCCGGAGCCGGGCGGCGTCGCCTGGGCGGCGAAGAACGAGACGCAGAAGAAGAACCTCGAGCTGAACAGCAAATACTACGAGGAGGCGCGCAAGTTCGCCCGGCTCTGCTCGCAGCAGTCGGCCGCGTCCTACTACCGCGAATTCGTAGTCGTCACCGGCGGCGGCCCTGGCGTCATGGAAGCCGGAAACCGCGGCGCCGACGATGTCGGCGCGCCGTCGATCGGCCTCAACATCGTGCTGCCGCATGAGCAGGCACCAAACGCCTATGTGACGCCGGAACTCTGCTTCAACTTCCACTATTTCGCCATCCGCAAGATGCATTTCGTCATGCGCGCCAAGGCGGTCGCCGTGTTTCCGGGCGGCTTCGGCACGATGGACGAATTCTTCGAGACGCTGACGCTGATCCAGACCGGCCGCATGGAGCGCGTGCCGGTGATCCTGTTCGGCAAGACGTTCTGGCAAAGGGCGATCGACCTCGATTTCCTCGCCGAGCAGGGCACGATCTCGCCCGGCGACCAGGACATCATCGATTTCGTCGACACCGCCGAAGAAGCCTGGGACATCGTCCGCCGCTTCTACAATCTCTAGAGCAATTACAGGAAAAGTGTGTAACGGTTTTCTGTCCGGAATTGCGTAAAAACAAAGGGATAGAGCGGTTCGGCGTTTCCGTGAAACGGTGAACCGCTCTGAGGCAGCCGGCCGGCCGTTACTGCAGCTCGGCCAGCCAGCCGTTCGATTGCGCGAAGCGAACGATGGCGGCGCGGGAGTGGAGCTCCAGCTTGTCGGTTGCCCTGGTCCGGTAGGTTTCGATGGTTTTTATGCTGAGGTTGAGCCGCGAGGATATCTCCTTGTTGCTGTAGCCAAGCGCAACCAGCTGGATCACCGACCGCTCCCGCTCGCTGAGATTCCCCGGATCGCATTGCGTGCCATGACGGGGGCTTAAGATGCGCGCGGCAAGCGCCGGATCGACATAATTGTCGCCGGCCAGCACGCATCGGATGGCCTGCAGCAGATCCGTCGCGGTCGACCTTTTGACCACGAAGCCGCGCGCCCCGGCGGCCAGCACCTGGCGCAGGCAGCCGGGGTCCTCATGCGCCGTCAGCGCAATGCAGCCGAGCTCGGGAAACCGTTCGACGAGCCGTTCGATCAACGTGACGCCGTTGACGCCGGGGAGTGAGATGTGTCGACCACGGCGACGTCGGGAAGGGCCTTGCCTATGCCCGCGAGGGCCTCGTCGGCATTCGCCGCCAGTCCGACGATCGTCAGATCGTCCTGGCTGTTGATCATCGCACCCACGCCGGACAGGATGATCGGATGGTCGTCGACCACGAATATGCGCCTGCAGCACACCTATAACCTCCATCAGTCTGTCAAAGGGCCCGTCCCTTGGAGCGGTCCCCCTTGTGCTTGATGGTCTAGGCAACTGCCCCGCCTGGCGCGGGACGCCCGTCTGTTTCAGCAAAGCCGCGACGCGGCCGCAACGGGTAAGCCATCCCCCGCCTGACCCATGGGGCGGATTGTAAGCCGCGGCCGACGATTTCGGATGTGGAACGCTTCACTTAGAGCAATTCCAGGAAAAGTGCATAACGGTTAGGCTCGGCGCCTTCGCCGCGCCGTAGCCTCCGTCCGGAATTGCGTAAAAACAAAGAGATAGAGCGGTTCGCCGTTTCCATGAAACGGTAAGGCGCTTTGGAGCATGATGCCGAAGAGTGTGAAGCGGTTTTCGGACGACATCATGCTCTATCTCTTTGATTTAGAGCCGGATTCAGATTTCGAATCGACTCGATCCGAAATCATCCGGCTCTAGGGCGTGCAGCCATTTGTCAGAGCGCTCAGTCGCTCAAAAGCACGTCGGCATAGATGGCGGTCCCCCTGCCCTTGGCGGTTTCGACCGTCAGTTCGCCTCCGATCAAGGCAAGGCGCTCTTTCATCCCCGCAAGCCCCAAATGGTGAGGGCCGGGCGCGACGGTACCGTCGAACCCATGGCCGTTGTCCTCGACGGCCAGCCGCAGTTTGTTGTCCCAAATGTGGGCCGTAACGCTGACCCGGCCCGGCCGGGCGTGCTTGCCGATGTTGGTGAGGGCCTCCTGCGCGATGCGATAGAGCGTTAGGGCGACTTCGAGCTCGAGCGGCCTCGACAGGGCTTCGAGATCCACATCGCCGGGGATGCCGAGCTGAGCGCACAGCATGCTGACCAGATCCTCGACCGAGGCGCGAAGTCCCAGGCGATCGAGGTCTGCTGGCCGCAGGCTCCAGGCAGCGTCGTGCACCCGGGCGCTCAACTGGTCGATCAATTGGGCGGCGCGCGCCAGGCGGGCATCGAGTTCCGCCGAGTCCGCGCGGATGCTGTGTAGTTCCAGCGCGACGCTCGCCAGCATCTGGCCCAGATCGTCATGCAGCTCGCGTGACAGGCGCAGGCGCTGTTCCTCCTGCACGGCAATCAAGCGCCGCGCCAGTCTCCGGCGCCGGGCCTTGTCGTCCTTGCCTGTAGCGATACCCGCCTGCATCAGCCCTTCTCTTCTCGTTGCCGTCGCGGGCGCAAGCCGTTCACGGTCGCCGAGAAAAGGCATGAATGTCTGTTCCTCCGGCAACATACACCGGACATATGCCGTTATGCGTGTCAGTTTTTTCCCGATGCCTTTAACTTTTCCTGACAAGAGCATCAGCTGAAAAACCCACAGACTATGCCGATCAGCCCCGATGTTGCGGCGACGTTTCTGCGCGCATCCTTTTTGCGTGGTCCCGGTCATCTTGTGCTGGCCGGGATGTTCAACGCAAACCAAGGAGAACGTCATGAGGAAGATCATTCTGGCCGCGGCTGTCCTGTCGGCTCTGACAGGTTCGGCATCCGCATTGTCGATCGGTAGCGGCAACGGCAACGGCAACGTCGGGGTCGGCAACGGCAACGGGAACGGCAATGCCAACACCGGCGCCTTCAACGGCAACTTCAACGGCAACGGCAATTTCGGCTTCGGCAACGGCAATGGCAACGGCAATGCCAACATGGGTGCCTTCAATGGCAACTACAACGGCAACCTCAATGCCGGCGCCGCCAACGGCAACGGCAATGGCAACGGCAACTGGGGCCTCGGCAACGGCAACGTGAACGGCAACGGCAACTGGGGCTTCGGCAACGGCAATGCCAACGGCAACGCCAATGCGGGCATCGGCAACGGCAACGGAAACGGCAACGCCAACCACTAGCGTCGCCAACCACTAGCGTCGAAAGACGCTGACGCTTCTGGGATCGCCGAGCCGCGCGCCCGTCCCCCACGCAGGGCTATCGCGACATGTCGCCGGCGGTCCCAGTCCTTTTCCGGAGATCCTTTTCAAGCAAGCGATGGAAGGAGTTCGCAGATGAAACGGTGTGTCATACCGGCGCTTTGCCTGGGGCTGCTCAGTGCAACCGCGGTGAAGGCCGACACCACGACGGGCAGCCAGGCCTTCAGCATGTCGCGCGTCCAGCAAACCGCCGGCCAATACGGCCAGTATATCGGTTCGAATGTCAGGGGCATGGACCCGCTCGGCAGCCTGGGCGGCAATGTCGGCTACAAGAACACCGGCAGCGGCAACGTCGGCGCCTTCAACAGCGGCACCGGCAATGTCGGCGCCTTCAACGGCAACGACAACACGTCCTCGACGAGCGGAAACCACAACATCGGGGCTTTCAACGGCAACGGCAACACCGGCGAATATGACGGCAACACCAATGTCGGCGCGTTCAACGGCAACGGCAATGCCGGCGCGTTCAACGGCAATTTCAACGGTCGAGGAAACCACTGATGGCCGGACCATCCGCTTCGGTCCGGCGTGGCACTCGCCAGGCGGCCGCGAGGCTGTCCGGCGGTATCGGCCTTGCGGTTTGCACGCTGCTTGCCGCGATCGTGGTTGCCGATGCCTCGACGGTGATCAGGATGGCCGATCTTCCCATCGGCCGCGGCCCCATCGACCATGGACATGTCGCGATTGCCGGTCCTAGCGTCGGTCTGGGCGACGCCGATGGCTCAAACGGCAATTGGAATTCCGGCAATTTCAACGGCAATGGCAATCGCGGCAGCTTCAACGGCAACGGCAACACCGGCGATTTCAACGGCAACGGAAATGCCGGCAGCTTCAACGGCAATGGCAACGCGGGCAGCTTCAATGGCAACGCCAATTGCGGCAGCGGCTTCGGCAACGGGTTTTCGTCCGACGGCAACGGCAACGGGAACCATCGGGACGTCCCCGAGTGGTGCCGGTTCCTGAAAAACCTGAACGGTCAACTGCCGCCGGGCGCGATTCCGGACTTCGACTAACGCGTGCCGCCGAAGGCGGCGCGCCGGCAATCTGGAGTTGGTTCAGGCCGGGACTTCGACGATCGCCGTCAGGAAGTCGGCGAGATTGTCGGTGACGAAATCGACATCGTCCTCATTGGCCGGATCGCGCTCCCAGATCTCCGAGAAAGTCGGCTCGAAATTGCGCGGCACAACCAGCACCGTCGTCATGCCGAGCGATTTCGGCACCGAGAGATTGCGAGCCAGATCCTCGAACATCACCGCGTTGTGGCCGGTGACGGAATGCAGCTCGGCGAACCTTTCATAGGTCTGGCGCGCCGGCTTGGGGTTGAGACCAGCCGCGACGATGTCGAAGATGGCGTCGAAATGGTCCAATATGCCGAGCTGGCGTGCCGTGCGCTCGGCATGCCTGCGGTCGCCATTGGTGAAGATGAACTTGCGGCCCGGCAACTGCCGGATCGCGGCGCCGAGCACCGGATCGGGCACCAGCCAGGAATAGTCGATGTCGTGCACCTTCTCGAGGAAGTCGTCGGGGTCGATGCCGTGGCGCGTCATCAGCCCATTCAGCGTCGTGCCATACTCCAGGTAGAGATCTTTCTGCAGCTTGCGCGCCTCCTCGCGCGAGAGCGTCAGCAGCTCGCCGATATAGGCGGTCATCTTCACGTCGATCTGCGCGAACAGATTCGAATGATGCGGATAGAGCGTGTTGTCGAGGTCGAACACCCAATCCGTGACATGGGCAAAACGGGCGGGGTCGGGTGTCGTTGTCATGGCTTCCTTATGGCATGCCGGCGCTGACTTTATCCACAACTTCTGCGCGTCGCGCACGGTGAAAATAACCTCTCGCTTCAAATTTTAATCGTCCCGGAAAGGTCACCTTCAGCGCTTGCTGGCACAGAAGCAGTCCGGTGGGAGACAGCGATGAGTCGCATAATTTTGAAGTCCGCAGCCGTAGCGTTCGCTTCGGTCGCCGTCTCGCTTTTGTTGACGCTGGTTGTGGTCCCGGCGATGGGCTTTGCTGTCAGCCGCACCGTCTGGCTGACGGCCACGATCTGCCCTTTGATGCTCGCCTGGATCGCCAGCGCGGGCACCTTCTGGCAAAGCGACCGCCTGAAGAATGCGCATCGCGAGCTTGCCCGTGCGCATGCGCAGCTTGCCGCCTCCCACAGGCGCCTGTCGGAGAAGGCAAGCCGCGACGACATGACCGGCATGCTCAACCGCGAGAGCTTCTTTGCCGCGCTCGACGGTTCCCGGCGCAAGGCCGATCGCGGCGCGCTGCTGATCATCGATGCCGATCATTTCAAGACCATCAACGACAATTACGGTCACCTGACCGGCGACGATGCGTTGCTTCTGATCGCCGGCGCCATCGAGCGCGGCGTGCGCAGCGGCGATGTGCTCGGCCGTATCGGCGGCGAGGAGTTCGCCGCCTTCCTGGTCGGCGCCATCGAGCCGGAGGCAAGGCGCGTGGCCGAGCGCATCCGCCGCGAGGTCGAACTGATCCGCTTCCGCCCAGTCGACGAGCGGACCGTTTCGTTGACCGTCTCGATCGGCGGCATCACCTGTGGCGAGAGCGCCACCGTGTCGGAGCTGATGCGCGCCGCCGACCGCAGGCTCTACGAGGCCAAGCATCGTGGCCGCAACCTCTCCATTCTCGATCACGACATTTCGGAAGCCGCCTGAGGCCATGGGTGGGCGTTAGCAGATTCCTAACCCTTTCCAAATTCAACCGCGGCGATTGCGCGGTTGTAACGGGGTTTTCATCTAGACTTGGCACGGAATTAGCTTCTGCGGCGGCATGTGTGCCGCCCAGGAACGGCATGCTATCGAGCTCCCATCGAAAGACGTGTCATGAGCTATTTCATAAAAAAGATGTCGCGCCGCAAGATCGTGCAGGCGCTGATCGCGCTGCCGGCGCTGTCGCTGTTCCGCAACCAGTCCGCCGTCCCCAACCCAAACGGGATCGACCCCGACGAGATCGTGGAGGTCAACGGTTGGATCCTGAAGCGGAGCGATCTCGCATGATCTTCGACAGCTACGAGGCTTACAAGCAGGCAAGCTTCAAGCCGAAGGTCTGCATTCTCGGCTCCGGCCCTGCCGGCACCACGATCGCCAGGAAGCTGGGCGCCGCCGGCATTCCGGTCGCCGTCCTGGAGGCCGGCTCGCGCGAATTCAGCGACGAGTCGCAGGATTTCTACCGCGGCACCACGGTCGGCGATTACTATTTCGATCTCGACATCACCAGGCTGCGCTTCATGGGCGGCTCTTCCAACCACTGGGCCGGCTGGTGCCGCGTGCTCGACAGCCAAGACTTCGAGCCGAAGGCCTGGGCGCCGGACACCGGCTGGCCGATCAGCCGCGCTGACATCGAGCCCTATCTGCGGGAAGTCCACGACATCCTCGAACTGCCCGATTTCCGGCCGGATGTGCCGATTTCGGACGACATCCGCTGGGTGCAGCTGATCAAGAGCCCGGCCGTGCGCTTCGGCGAGAAGTTCGCCGACGAGCTCGACCGGAGCAAGAACATCGCCGTCGTGCTCAACACCTACGCAACGGAGCTCGCCGGCGACGGCAGGCGCGTCACCGGCGCCAGATTGTGGTCGAACGGCCAGGATGCCGGCGCCTTCACGGCGGATTATTTCATCGCCTGCACCGGCGGACTGGAGAATTCCAGGCTGCTTCTATGGTCGAATCAGCGCTCCAATGGCGGCGTCGTGCCGAACGCCGCCGCGCTCGGCCACTACTGGATGGAGCATCCGACCTTCCAGGGCGGCAACGCCATCCTCGCCAACTACAACGAGTTCGAGGTCGACGCCTCGAACGAGGCCTTCTTCTCGCCGACACTCGCCGCGATGGAGCGGCTGCGGATCCTGAATTTCGGCGTCCGCCTGATCGAGTCGCCTTATCCCAATGTCAAGCGGCTGATCGCCGACCTCGCCTGCACGGCTCCCGACATGGCGGAGTGGATGTCCTCCCAGCTTGACCAGAGGTTGCGCTGCGCCGCTCAGCTTTACGTCGCCTGGGAACAGGCGCCACTCGCCTCGAACCAGATCGAGCTGTCGAAGACCGATGTCGACCACGCCGGCGTGCCGCGCATCGAATTGCACTGGAAGAAGTCGCCGCTCGAGCGCCGCACGCTGCTGGAAGGCTTGAGGCTTTTCGGCACCACAATGGCGCAGAAGAATCTCGGCCGCGTCCGCATCGACGACTGGGTCAGCAATGGCGGCGACTACCCGACGAATGAGGAGACGGCCGGCCACCACCATATGGGCGGCTCCCGCATGGGCACCGATGTCCTGAAGAGCGTCGTCGACGCCAACTGCAAGGTGCATGGCATGGACAACCTCTATGTCGGCGGCTCTTCGGTGTTCTGCACCTCCGGACAGTGCAACCCGACGACCACCATCACCGCGCTCGCCTGCCGGCTGGGGGATCACCTCAGCAAGGTGATCACGGTCTGAGCCCCCGAAAGGCAGGCGGCGTCGGCGCCTGGAATTGGCAACCGGCGCCGCCGTGGCGCGCCTTTTGGGGTCAGATCTACAGTCCGTAAACGGCGACGCGCACCAGAACGGCCGCAGCGGCAAGTGCTACCAGCAGAATGCCGAGGCCGATGGGCGAGCCCCAGCCATACCACTCCATCGCCAGCTTGGCGTATTTGTACTCTTCCTCGTTCGAGAGCGGGGTGCGCTGTTGAATCAAGCTCATTGTTCACTCCTTGTCGGCGACTTTGCCCTTGCCTTGCAAAGGGTGGCGTCGCATATTGATACGATAGTCTGAATGTTAGGCGGATTGATAGTTAGATGATAGAAGTAAATTCGTCAAGCGCAAATCGCGCTGAAATGACAGCGGCTGTCAGCCTCGCCGTCATGCGCTGGCAGGACGCAACGCAGGCCTATGACGAGGCGGTGGGGGCGCGGCTCGGGCTGATCGCCGCCGAGCGGCATTGTCTGGGCCTGCTTTACGCAGGACCGCAATCGGCGGGCGCCGTAGCCACGGCAACGGGGCTGACGCCGGCGGCCGTCACGGCGTTGATAGACCGTCTGGAGGCGCGTGGGCTCGTCACCCGAACTCGCAGCCTGGAGGACAGGCGCAAGGTAGTGATCGAGGCGACCGAGCTGACCAGAGAGCTGTCGGAACGCTACTATGGCGCCATCGCGCGGGAGGGCGAGAAGGTGGTGGCGGACTTCAGTGACGCCGAGCTGGCGACCGTGCTGCGATTCATCAACGCCGCACTCGACCTGCAGAGCGAGCAGCTGGCGAGGCTCAAGGCCGAGCCGGCTCCGGCTGGCTGATGGCAGCGAGGGAGACGTTTTCCGGATAACCAGAGAGGTTCAGCCGCTTGGTCGGCGACTGAACCGCTCTGACCCGCCGGCTGGGCGAAAGCCGGACACTGAAGCGCGCCGCGTTGAAACAGTGAGGCGCCGCGCTTTTGATGCCTAGACCGTGGCCGGGTCGAGCGCCGGCTGACCCTTGAACCGCGTGATGATACCGGCGAGTTCGCCGCCGGCGAATGCGTCACGCAACGCGTCGAAGGACGGCAGCACGAAATAGGCGCGCTGGAACTTGTCAATCTCGTAGCCGGTGCGCATCACCGTCTCGAGGTCGAAAGGCACGTGGTGGGCGTCCTTGCTCTCGACCGCGAACTGCAACTCGGTGAAGGATGACATCAGCCCGGCGCCGAACGCCTTGAGCGGCTGGCCTGGTTCCTGGATGAGGCCGTATTCGGCGCTGTACCAGTAGAGCCGGGTGATCATCTCGTCGCCGCCCAGCGCGATCATGTCCTCGGCCTTCTCGCCATACATCTGCATGAAATCGGCGAACACCGGCTGCGTCAGGATCGGCACATGGCCGAAGAAGTCGTGGAACATGTCCGGCTCGACAATATAGTCGAGCTCCTGTCTGGTCCGCAGCCAGTTGGTGACGGGGAAGCGGCGGTTGGCCAGATGCTCGAAGAACGGGCCCGCGGGGATCAGCCCGGGCACCGCCACGATCTCCCAGCCGGTCGCTTTGCGCAGTTTCTCGCTGACGGCGTCGAAATCCGGAATCCTGTCGAGCAGGCCAAGCGCCGCGACGCCGTCGAGATAGGAGCGATGCGCGAGCTTCTGCGTCAGCTTCGTCTGGCGGTCGCAGAGCGTGCGCCACACCGCCTGCTCCTCGGCCGAATAATTGTACCCTTGAGCCACCGTGAAGTCGGAGCGGCAGACCGAATAGTCGCCGCGAAGGCCTTGCTCCGCGCATTCGCGGGCATAGTCGGCAACGCTGATCGTCATGTCTTCCTCCTCAAAATCATGATTCCCGGATCATGTCGGCATCGTAGCCGCGGCTCATGAGGCAAATCAGCCTTGTTTGTAGCCGCGCGACGGATTTCGAGATAAACTTCGCTCGAACTTATGCGGATAGGAGTGAAAATGCCTCAGTTGGATGAGTTCGAAATAAGAATGCTCGACATCCTGCAGCGCGACGGGCGCAAGACCGTATCGGAGCTCGCGCAGGAGATCGGCCTGTCGACCACGCCCTGCGCGCGCCGCTTCGAGGCGCTGCAAGGCGGCGGCATCATCAAGGGCTTTGCTGCCGTGCTCAGCCGGCGCGCGCTGGGCCTGACGGTCGAGGTGTTCATCCAGGTCCGCCTGGTGAGCCACAGCGACGGCTCGCCGGAAAGCTTCATCGCCGCCGTGCAGCGCATGGACGAGGTCTCGTCCTGCTGGACGATGACCGGCGACCACGATTTCCTGCTGCATGTGATGGTGCCGTCAGTGGACGATCTCAACGCTTTCGTCATGCACCGGCTGATGCGGCTGCCCGGCGTCCGCGACGTCCACACCCAGCTTGTGCTGCAGAATATCAAAGGGCCAGGTCACGTGCCGCTCAACCATTTGCGGCGTTAGATTGCGGTTCTGCGAAAACGAACCCGACAAAATGTTCGGGGTAAATTCAATCTGAACGATTTCCCCGGTATCAACTGAAATTAAGGTTATGCAAACCTTAAGAAAAGACATGCCTGGAGATTTACGGTAGCATCGACGTTTCGTTCGTCTTCTCTTGCGAGCCGGAAGAAAGTATGACCGCGCATTATTCTGTAGCTCCGGATTGTTGCCTGGAATCCTGGCGTGTCGCCAGGCCGGTTCGGCCGCACGATCCGTTTACCGCCGGTTAGCAACATTAGTGTCTTATAATGAACCAGTCTTGCCTTCGTCCTTCCGTGAGGACTTGACGGACTTCGCTTGCTCGAACCGTTCATGCGGAGGATGATCGCACAGGAGCGTTGCATGCAACTGACGGAGGATGTGGCTCAAAGGGTCACCGAAGCGATTTCACGCCCGCCGTGGAAATCCGCCGATCCGACGCTTTTTGCGATGTTGTTGCACAAAAACGCGGACCAGAATCGCAAGGTCGTGCGCTGGGGCATAGCGGCGGCCGTGTTGAGCTACATATCCTACGGTGCCTTCGACTGGTTTCTTTTCCCGGACCTTGCGGACCGTCTGGTCCTGACGCGCCTGACGTTGGGACTAACCTTCCTGGTGCTTGTCGAACTCGTTGCTCGACGCGGTTTTGCCGTCACCACTTTGCACTATGTTGCCGCCCTGGCGATCGTGGCCGGCGCAATCGGGTGGCTGCTGTCGGCGCTAGGAACGACGCATCAGGAGGCGCTATCCCATTTCATCATTTTCGGCACGGTGTTCATTCTCGGCGCCAACCTCTTCTTCAATTTCCGGTTATGGCTCTCGGCGCTGTCGTCGGCGACCGTGACGGTCGCCTTCGCGAGCGCCACGCTGTTCGTCCTTCAAGCCGACTTTGCCACCCGCCTGGTGCTTGCAACCTATTTCGCGAATTGCCTTGTTTTGTCGCTATATCTTTCATGGCGCCTCAGCATGGAGCGCTACCAGACCTTCCTGCATGCGCTTCAGGCGCAGATCCAGGAGCAGGTCGCCATCGAGAACGGGCAAAAGCTCATCGAGATCGCGGACACGGATCCGCTTACCGGGCTTAAGAACCGCAGGGCGATCACGCGGGAATTCGCGGAGTTGTGCAGGGAATGGGCCACGGACAATGACGAGATAGGCGTCATTCTCATGGATGTGGACTACTTCAAGCGGTTCAACGACCGGCTCGGCCATCAGGCCGGCGACGACTGCCTGATCGAGCTCGCCCGGGCCTTCGACGAAACGGCGGCTTCCAACCATGCCATCGCGGGACGCTACGGCGGCGAGGAATTCGTCGTGCTCTGCAAGGTCGCCGGACGGGATCATCTGCGCGAGATGACGCATCAATTCTGCCGGGCCGTCGAGGATTTGAAAATCTCCCATCCCGACCGGGATGACAAGCTCAACATCGTCACCATCAGCGCCGGCGCCTCGTTGACGCGCGCCGATCAAAGCATAGAGCTTCGGATCCTGCTGCAGGAGGCCGACCGCGCGCTCTATGCCTCCAAGTTTTCGGGTCGCGCGACATTCACGATCTATGACGCACAGGCCATCGACCAGAAGCGCGCCAGCCAGAATCTCTCAGAACTGCTCAAGCATGCCGTTGCGGAGGGACTTGTCTCGGTTGTCTATCAGCCGATCTGCGATGCGACATCCGGCCAGGTGCTTGGCCATGAGTCGTTGATGCGGCTGCGCGACTTCGACGGCAGCATGATCAGCCCGTCCGTGTTCATACCTGTCGCCGAGCAGACCGGCGGCATCGAGGAACTCGGGATGTGGCTGATCGATCGGGCCTGCGGCGACATGGTCGAGCATGGGTTGGGATCGGTCGTGTCGGCGAACGTGTCGGTCGTCCAGCTCAAGGCGCCGAATTTCCCGCTGCACATCGCCGAGATCCTCGGCAGGCATGGCATGGCGCCCCAGAAACTGGCGCTCGAAGTCACAGAAGGCAGCGATATCTTCCTGGAGGCGCAGGCCGCCAGAAATATCGAGCAGCTTCGAAACCTGGGCATTCAGATCTGGCTGGATGATTTTGGAACCGGGTTTGCCGGTCTGGCCTGGCTCCGTCGGTTCAAATTCGACGTCGTCAAGATCGACCGGAGTTTCCTGCACGACTGCCAGACGATCCGTGGTCTGAGCCTGTTGCAGGACATGGTCAGGCTTCTGCGCAATCTGGGCCACACTGTCCTGGTCGAGGGCGTCGAGACGAAAGAACAACAGAATTTGCTGCAGCATATGGGCATTCAGTCGGTGCAGGGCTTCCTCACCGGGCGCCCCGTTCCGATCGAAGAGATCAAGCAGGCCAGGCGGGAACTGGTCGCCTAATTTGAAGCAATCCAGCAGGAATGCAGAGCGGCGCTAATCCCGGCAAAACAGGATGTGGCGCCACGAGCTGCATCAAAAAGTCGGGCCGCTGCACGGCCCGACTGAAAATCAAAATGGATTGTGAGCGACTCCACTACCGCTCTATGCCGGCGCCCCGAGATCCCCGCGCTTGCGGATCTTGCCGTAAACGATGTTTCTGTTCGATCCGTAATAGACCTCGGCCTCGACGCGGTTCTTGTCCACCGCGGCATTGATGATGTCCCACATGTCGCTCGCCGAACGCAGGATGAGCGGCCAATCCATGAACGTCTCCATATAGCCGTCGGTCGTGATCTCGTCGCTGAAATTGGCGAAGAGGAATTCGCCGTCCGGCTTGACCAGTTCCATGGCCCGCTGAAGCAGGCGCGCGCCGACGGGAAGCGGCAGGTAGTCGTACAGGCCGGACGCGTAGACGAGATCGAACGTGCCAAGCGGATAGGCGCGCCGCAACAGGCCGCGCACGGATCCGTCCACGGCTTCCACGACCGTGCCGGCGAGGTCGCGGTTGACCGTGCCGACGCTCACCGGATCCTGGTCGAGACCGATCCAGCGCTTCAGCCTTTTCTCGGCCAGCGCCTTCGAGAGTTCTGCTTCCCGCAAATGGCCGCAAGCGATTGCCAGCACCTCGGCATTTTCTGCCCGCGCAGCCGTTTCGTCGACCGTTTTGGCCAGTATCTCGCGACGCTCGCGCCCCGCCACCGAGCTTGCCGCCTCGCTCGTATAGGCAAAGATCTCGCGGCCGAGATCGCTCGACGATGCCAAGATCTCGTTGGCGCTCGGATGCTTGTAGTAGATGTCCAGCAGTGTCGCGTCGCCCGAATAGCCGCGCGGCTTCTCGAAGGACCAGCGCGTGAACGGATCCTGTTTCAGATATGCCGCGACACGGTGCTGCTGAGCAAGCGGGATCAGTTCCTGCCACAGAGCCGGAGCGACATCGCGGCGCAGTTCGTGCAATCGACCCGCCAGGCGTTCGACGATTTGCCCCGCGGGCTCCTGGCGCGCGAAAGCCTGGTGGGCGAGGTCCAGCACGAGGGCGAGCTGGGCCGCCCGTGCCTTGAGCTCGACGGCGTCGACCGTCTCGGCGGACGCCGCCTTGTGCTTTTTGATCAATGTCGACGTGATCAGGCTTGCTTCATCAATTTTCAGGTCAGGATTGAGCGCCATATGGCCATTTCCTTGTGGTCCCCCGGCGACAATTATAGATGCATAGAGTTTTAATAAAAGTTTAGGAGAGACTGCATTAGTGGTAGCTAAAATATGATCGCCCGAAGGTTTGAACCGCCAAGTGCTACGGCGCCGTCAACGTACGCATGCGTACGACCTCAACGTCTTTCGTTGTTGCACTGGCTGACGCGTTTTCCTGGCATGCGGGAAGCTGCACGAAACTGCTGAACCGTGCCAAGGCTGGTTCGACTTCGGCAAATACGACCTGCAGACCGACACAAGGAAGGCCCGCCATGAAAGATCGTGCTGGTCAACCCGCCGCATACGGCCATCGGCAGCCGCGTGTCAGACGATCACCAGCCGCCTCTCCGCCTGTTGGCGATCGGCGGCCGCTGCTCGATGCCGACCATCTGGTGCGCCCTGGTCGACGCCGGATTCGGATGGTCTTTCAACGCCCGGGGCGAAAGCCGGCCGCGCCCGTCATCGAAGACGCGCGTGCCAAACGAAAGAAGATTAGCCGGCTGATTATGACAGTTCACCGTTTCATGAAACGGTGAACTTGCCCTCTCTCTTTGTTCTGACGCAATTCCGGACGGAAAACCGTGTCACACTTTTCCTGGAATTGCTCTTGTTACGGCACGATCAACGTGCCGGCGCCGTGCTCGGTGAACAGCTCGAGCAGCACGGAATGCGGCGTCTTGCCGTTGAGGATGACGACGCCCTCGACGCCGCGCTCGATCGCCTCGATGCAGGTCTCGACCTTGGGGATCATGCCGCCCGATATCGTGCCGTCCTTGATCAGCGCCTTGGCCTCGGCGACCGTCAGCTCGTCGATCAGCTTCTTGTTCTTGTCGAGCACGCCGGGCACGTCGGTGAGGAAGAGCAGGCGCGAGGCGCGGCAGGCGCCGGCAATGGCGCCGGCAAAAGTGTCGGCGTTGATGTTGTAGGTATGGCCGTCACGGCCGGGCGCCACCGGCGCCAGCACCGGGATCATTTCCGAGCGGGCGAGCAAATCGAGCAGCGTGCGGTCGACCTCGACCGGCTCGCCGACGAAACCGAGATCGAGCACCCGCTCGATGTTGGAATCCGGATCGATCATCGTCTTGCGCGCCTTTTCGGCGAACACCATGTTGCCGTCCTTGCCGCAGAGCCCGATCGCCCATTCGCCCTCGGCGTTGATCAGCGCCACGATCTCCTTGTTGATCGAGCCGGCCAGCACCATCTCGACGATCTCGACCGTCTTCTGGTCGGTGACGCGCAGGCCGCCCTCGAATTTGGATTCGATGCCCATCTTGTTGAGCATGGCGCCGATCTGCGGCCCGCCGCCATGCACGACGATCGGGTTTACGCCGGACTGTTTCAGGAGTGCGATGTCGCGGGCGAAGGCCTTGCCGAGCTCGTTGTCGCCCATGGCGTGGCCGCCATATTTCACCACCACCGTCTTGTTTTCGTAGCGCTGCATGTACGGCAGCGCTCTGGAAAGCAGCGCGGCCTGCATTTCGGCGGTGGCGGCGATGTCCGTCATCGGTGCGTTTCCCTAAGCGGCAAGGATGGCGGCCTCTTAGCGGGAAATGCCGCAGGCCGCAAACGGCTTTGCTGTCACAATTGCGAAATCTGCGAGTTCCAAGGTCTGTTGAGATTCAGGTCAGGCCGAGTCGAGAATGGTGGTTTTCGAGAACCGGAACGGAGCGTACTTTCTGGTACGTGAGTACCGGAAGCGCAGAAAGCCTCCATTCGCAGGCCGGCATCACCTGAATATCGACGACCTTAACCCGGCACCTTGAGCGGCGCGCGGCGCTTGAGCCATCCCGAAATTTTCTCCATCTGCCCGGCGAAGGACAAAAGCGTCTCCTCGTCGCCGGGCCGCCCCGCGGCCTGGATGCCGAGCGGCAGGCCGCCCGCCGTGACATGCACCGGCATCGCGATCGAGGGCTGGCCGCTGACATTGTGGATCGCCGGCCAGTGGGTGAACCACAGGCTTTTGTCCATCAGCTGGCCAAACACCGACTTGATCCTGAGCAGTCTGGTAAGATGCAATTTGTCGAGCAGATTTTCGATGAGCTCGTCGGCGCCTTTCGGGTCCATCGCGCCGCAGGCGAGCGGAGGATGGGCGATGATCGGCATCAGCACGGCATCGAAGCGCGCGGTCTCTTCGATCATCCGTCGCGCGGTGGCGTTGAGCCGCTGCACCGCGTCATAGACTTCGCCGGCGGACAGCATTTCGCCGAGGCGGCCGAGCACGCGCGTCGCGCGCTCGACCTCGCCGGTGACGGGGCGGCCGACACGCAGCGCCTCG
>NZ_JHQR01000017.1 GCF_014843825.1 Mesorhizobium silamurunense | reverse complement strand
CCCGCGGCCGTGTTGCCGGCGCTGCCGCCAGACGCCTCGATCGCCGGGCCCATGCGGCTGTAGAGCAGCTCGGCACGCCTGGTGTCGATGAGGTTCATCGCGCCCTTGATGATGCCGTTGGTCTCGAGGAAAGCCTCGTCGCACTGCGCGATGATGTCGACAATGGCATTGCCGATGCAAAGCACGTCATATTCCGGCATCAAAGTCTCCGTTCAACGGTCCGCTGGCCTTCTGCCATGCCGGCCGGGCAGGAGTCTGGGGAGTTGGAATGGACTTTCCGCATAGCGATCGATCCGGCGTCGGCCCTCGCGCGGCGGCGAGCCCTGCCTCGCGCCGCAAGTCGTCGGCTCTGTCCGTCCTCTCCCAGGTGAACTCAGGTTCTTCGCGGCCGAAGTGCCCGTACGTGGCGGTCTTGCGGTAAATCGGACGCAAGAGATCAAGCATCTTGATAATGCCCTTAGGTCTGAGATCGAACAGCTCAAGAATGAGCCGCTCGATTCTTTCTTCCACGATCTTCGCGGTCCCGAAAGTGCTGACCAGGACAGAAACCGGAGCGGCCACACCGATCGCGTAGGCAAGCTGAACCTCGCAGACCTCCGCAAGTCCGCTAGCCACGATATTCTTCGCGACATACCGGGCCGCATAGGCAGCCGAGCGGTCAACCTTGGATGGGTCCTTCCCCGAAAAGGCGCCGCCGCCGTGACGCCCCATCCCACCGTAGGAATCGACGATAATCTTGCGTCCAGTGAGGCCGCAGTCGCCGCGCGGCCCACCGACTACGAACCGCCCCGTTGGATTGACCAAGAACCTGGTCCCCGTCGTGTCCAAGTGGGGCGGCAAGACCGGCTTGATGATCTCCTCGATGACGCCTTCCCGGACTGTTTCTTGTGTGACCTCCTCCGCATGTTGCGTCGACAGGACTACGGTATCCACCGCCACCGGGCGCAAACCTTCATAGCGGATGGACACTTGAGATTTTACGTCCGGACGCAGCCAGCTCAGCTGTGCCGCTTTGCGGACCTCTGCCTGTCTTTTCGTCAGACCGTGGGCGAGTTGGATCGGCAAGGGCATCAGTGTATCGGTCTCGCTGCATGCGAACCCGAACATGAGGCCCTGATCCCCCGCTCCCTGCTCGAGATCCTGCCCTCGTCCCTCGTCAACGCCCTGGCTAATGTCGGGCGACTGCTCGGTGAGAGCCAAAACGACGGCGCAACGCCGACCATCAAAGCCGATCGCATCGTCATCGTATCCAATATCGACAATCGTATCGCGGGCTACCTGGCTGTAATCGATCTGCGCATCGCTGGTGATCTCGCCAGCCAGAACGACCATCCCTGTCTTCACCAACGCTTCGCACGCGACGCGTGCCTTCGGATCGGTGCGGAGGATCGCATCGAGGATGGCATCCGAGATGTTGTCTGCCATCTTATCCGGGTGTCCCGCGCCGACGGATTCGGAAGAAAACACGAACTGCCTAGTCATAGAATGGCCCTCGCTTCGGGTTGCTGGAGTTGGATGGGCATTTTGATTAGCCCGGCTTCCTGTTGGTGATGCCAGGGACCTCGAACGCAGCGCAGAAGTCGGCAACGTCTCTTCGCACGCAGGCATGGACATCCGGATCATCGGGCTGTCGGCAGACCAAGTCTACGAAAGTGGCGATCTGCACCATTTCCGCCTCGCACATGCCCACGGACGTCACCGCTGGTGTCCCCAAGCGGATGCCGCTTGTGAGCGCCGGATGCCGCTGGTCGCCCGGCACCATATTAAAGTTCGTAATGATGCCTGCTTCCGATAATCGTTCGGCATAGGCTTTGCCTGACAGTGGTCGATCGCGCAGATCAAGGATCAGCATGTGATTGTCGGTGCCCCCGGTGACCAGGTCATAGCCTCGCTCCAGAAGCGCCTGGGCCAGCGCCTTGGCATTCTTGACGACCTGCTGACCGTAAGTCCGGAAGGACGGGCTCGCGGCTTCCTGCAAAGCGACAGCTAGCGCGGCGATGATATTCATATGCGGTCCGCCCTGCAGGAGAGGGAACACCGCACGGTCTATACGTTTGGCGAGATTGTGTTTGCTCTTCGAATGATACAGCGCCTGATAGCGGTCATCATTCCTTGATAAAATGAAGCCACCGCGGGGACCGCGGATTGACTTGTGAGACGTGCTGCTGACGACGTCGCAATGGCGCACCGGATTCGGATGCGCTCCTGCCACAATCAGGCCGCTGATGTGCGCAATGTCGGCCACAAGATAGGAGTTCACCTCCGAAGCGATTTCCGCCATTGCCGCATAGTCAAAAACACGCGGATAAGCAGTTCCGCCGACCCAAATGAGCTTCGGCCGTTCCCGCTTGGCCGTCTCGCGCAAGCGGTGATAGTCAATCTGCTGCGTCTGTTCGTGCAGCCCATAGGGGACGCGTTTATAATCAGTGCCGGAGAAGTTGACGGCCCATCCATGGGTGAGATGACCCCCACCGGGGAGGGGCAAGCCCATTACTTTGTCTCCCGGGCTCAAAAGTGCGCGATAGACAGCCTGATTGGTCGGCGAGCCGGAATAAGGCTGGACGTTGGCGTGTTCGCTGCCAAATAGTGTTACTGCGTCTGTTCGTGCAGCCCATAGGGGACGCGTTTATAATCAGTGCCGGAGAAGTTGACGGCCCATCCATGGGTGAGATGACCCCCACCGGGGAGGGGCAAGCCCATTACTTTGTCTCCCGGGCTCAAAAGTGCGCGATAGACAGCCTGATTGGTCGGCGAGCCGGAATAAGGCTGGACGTTGGCGTGTTCGCTGCCAAATAGTGTTTTCAAGCGCTCAATGGCGAGGTTCTCAAGCTCATCGACGATCTCGTTTCCCGCGTAGTAGCGCGCACCGGGGTATCCCTCGGCGTACTTGTTTGTGAAAATCGAGCCGGTCGCTTCCAGCACGGCCGAAGAGGCGAAGTTCTCAGAGGCTATGAGTTTGAGCGTCGTCCGCTCCTGCCGCTCCTGTCTTAGAAGCAGTTCGTGAACGCGGTAATCGACTGCGGCCAAGGCAGACCGTCCGAGGGTGTCGGGCAGCACGATCGCGCCGACGGCGGAGTTGTCCATTGTATTTCGCGCTCCAATTGGATTGATCTATTTCAAGCAAGCAGGCGGTCCCTTCGACCGCGCGTCTTGTATCGCTTCGAGCCGTTGTAGGTCTCGTTTATGATAGCCATCGCCCTGGGGCAGGAGATCGACCAACAATTGAACCAGCCCGCCGTCCTTGCCTCCTGCTTTGAGATGGTACGAGGCCCACGGACGTTGTTCGTTGCAGCAAAGAAAGTCGGCTCTGACGAGCAGCCGTACGTGTCGCACAACGTGCTCGCGACGCAGACCCAGGATCTCCGCTAGCTGGCAGACAGTTAGGTCCGCATGCGCGCAAAGGCCCAGGATTCGAAGGCGATCAAGATGCGCCGCCGTCCGTAGGCGACTGACCAGTGTCATCATTGGCCAGCCTCAAGCCACATAGAAAGACTGGGCACTTGTCCTACTGACTTTGCCATTTGGCGTTCTCCGTAGATACTACAGCTTTCGCCCGAATTATGTTTTTGCTTTCAAGCGAACAGATACTCACATTGGTCGCGAGGGTACATGTTTGTTTTGTAAGCATGAATTGTTTCGAGCCGACGATTGCGGTGTTCGAAGAACCAATATGAGCTCTATTCTTGCCATTTCCTTCAAACCAGAGATTGCATGCTGTTCTTTGGTCGCGGCACCACGCGTCTTGACCCGCTAACCTCAGATGTTGCGATAAGCGTACCATTCACAGCGGTTTGGAGTTGCTAAGAGTCTATGAATTTCTTTGAAGGATCTGTTGCAACGCAGGCTCTTCTTCACTGATGTCATCACGCCCGCACGGCCAGCGAGCCGCCGATCGCGATCGCGTTCGCCTTCCGCTGCCTTCATCGGCCGAACCATGTCGGCGGGGAACGAACCCTCCGTAAATAGCTTGTCGCGGAAACAGGTTCATAGCCGCGCGATGCCGCTCATGGCCGCCTGGCTCAATTTGATGCTGCGTGCTTGGTATCCATAGTGTGGATGGGCTGCATCAAAAAAATCGATTTGGCGGATCTTTCGAAATGCACCATTCCTTTTTTTCATTCTGATTAGACAGCATGAGGACCGGAACGATGTCTTACGAAGCGATCTTTAGCCTTGGATCGGACTGCACTCCTGCCAACCAAATTAGACGATATTTCAAAAGGCGCCCGAGTAGCTGTTTTGATTGGCTTGTGACGCCTGTAGCCTCCATCGAACGAATATTGGCGGACGATGGATCACAATTTGGGCTTCGTGTATCAGCGTGCTTCAATGGTACAACTGCTCTTTGCGAGAATTACGGTATTATCTACCATCATGAGTTTGATAGAAAAACGTCCAACGCAGTGATTTTTACGCCGGAGTCTTTACGGTCTTGTCGCGATAAGCTGATTTACAAATACAACAAGATGCTTGATATCGCTCGGACGCGCAAAACGTTGTTTGTGCGCTATGTCTCTGGAACGGATGCTCCAGGTGATCGGCAGCGTGGGCAGCCGTTTGGAACAGAGGGTCTCCAGGAGATGATCACTCTACTTGAGAAAAAGTTGGGACACTCAAGCTTCCATCTGGCATTTTTTCGCGCCATCGGAAACCCATACGATGATTCGGAATTCACAAGGCCGCTCCCAGAGCGCTGCAGTGTCCATCAGGAGAACCATGTTCCTGATCAACTTGGCGATGATGAGGCGTGGAACGAGTTCTTCTCAACAATGGGACTTTCGCCAGACCGTCCACCGCTGCTGTAATCTTCAAGATCGTGCTGCAAGGCCAGTCAGAGCAGCACAGGAGGTAAATTCATGGAAAGCGAGCTGTCTGTCGCACTATATGCCGAGATCTGACAAATTCGAGTTCTTCATGATATCTCGCAACACCGCTCAAACGGATCCGGCAATAAGTCCGCTCAATCGGACGCCGAGATTCAGCTGCTCATTCAAAGGCTAGAATGAGCTTTGGAAACGGAGGATGCCGCCGACGCTGTTCTTTTTGTCGGCGTCAGTCCAGTTTGCGTTGGAAGGGCCGACCATGCCGACGCCGAAGTTGCCATAGTGGTCATAGTCGGCTTCGACTATAACCGTGAAACCTGGGACGACCGTATAGGCGACGTTTGCAGCCAGACCATAATTCTTGAGCTGATCACCCGAGACCTGGAGGTTAAACGAAGTTGTCTCGTTGAACTTGTAAGTAGCTCCGATCCATAACGCCCAGTTGCCGCCCCAAATTTTGTAGAAGCCGCGACCATGAGCGTCGATTGCGTTAGTGGCGTCATCGTTTAGCTTGCCGTTGGAGCCGTAGCCGAACATCCCGAATAGCGACAGTTCGTTGGTGACATCGAAGTCGACGCGGACCTTGCCGGCCACCGATTCATAGTTGCTATCATAAGCGACAACACCGGTGATCGCGCCCCAGCCTTGCGTGTATTTCACGCCGCCCACGACGTGCGGAACATAGCTGTTGATAGTGCCGACCACGCCCGAGCCCTCTTCGAGTGAAGCCAAAGCCGAAAAGCCGTTACCGGCGTCAAAGTAGTACTGAACCACATTGGTATCGAAGTCGCCGTACGGAACAGCCATCTGATTGAGGACGTTGCCAGGGTAGCCAATAAACGTGTCGAAGGCCGACCAGTCCTTACCAACTCGGAGGCCACCAAGCTGAAGCCAGGCGAAAGTCAACTTGATGCCACTGTTGAAGGCATAGTTCTGAGGACTGCCGGGACCCGAAG
>NZ_JHQR01000159.1 GCF_014843825.1 Mesorhizobium silamurunense | reverse complement strand
AGCTTCGCGGCCGCCTTCCTGGCGGCGGTGACGCCGAGCTACGGCGCCGACGGCGCCGGCTCGACGGTGATCAGCAACTACACGCTCAACGTCACCAACTCGGCCTCCGGCCTGACCAGCCAAGGTGAAGCGATCACACTGACCAAGGTCGGCAACGACATCGTCGGCTCGACCGCCTCGCATGGCGAGATCTTCAGGATCTCCGTCGATGCGACCGGCACGGTGACGCTGACCCAGTCCCAGCAGATCGACCACCTGCCCGAGAGCCTCGACACCACCAACAACAACGCCCATATCGACCTTGGCAACGGCCTGGTGACGCTGTCGGCGACGGCGACGGTGACCGATGGCGACCACGACCAGGCGACCTCGACGGTCAGCACTGATCTCGGCGGCAACATCGGCTTCGACGACGACATCCCGTCGCTGACGGTCGGCACGGTTGCGGACGCGGCCATCACGCTGGTGACGCAGGACGCCCAGACCATCGGGCCGGCCTCCGACACGGCGAGCGCAAGCTTCGCGGCCGCCTTCCTGGCGGCGGTGACGCCGAGCTACGGCGCCGACGGCGCCGGCTCGACGGTGATCAGCAACTACACGCTCAACGTCACCAACTCGGCCTCCGGCCTGACCAGCCAAGGTGAAGCGATCACGCTGACCAAGGTCGGCAACGACATCGTCGGCTCGACCGCCTCGCATGGCGAGATCTTCAGGATCTCCGTCGATGCGACCGGCACGGTGACGCTGACCCAGTCCCAGCAGATCGACCACCTGCCCGAGAGCCTCGACACCACCAACAACAACGCCCATATCGACCTTGGCAACGGCCTGGTGACGCTGTCGGCGACGGCGACGGTGACCGATGGCGACCACGACCAGGCGACCTCGACGGTCAGCACTGATCTCGGCGGCAACATCGGCTTCGACGACGACATCCCGTCGCTGACGGTAACCGCAGCTCCGGCGACCAAAGTCGCGCTTGACGAGACAGCGACCTCGAGCGGCGTCGCCACGATCGACACCGGCGCAATCGTGAAGGGCGACGATCCCGATGTATCGGGGTCGGGCTACATCTCGACGGCGACGAGCGTCGGAGCGCTGGTGACGGTAAACGCGGCGTTCGGCGCGGATGGCCCCGCGGCCTCGGGGAGCACCACCTACGCGTTGACGGTGACGAACGCCAGTTCGGGCCTGACGCTGACGGACGGCTCGGCGATAAACCTGCAGCAATTGGCCAATGGCACGGTTGTCGGTGTCGTGTCGGGCGGCGCCTTCGACGGCCAGGCGGCTTTTGCGATGACGATCAACGCCGCGACAGGCGCGGTCATGGTCGAGCAGTATCTGTCCCTGGACCATCCGGCCGAAGCAACGGCCGCCAACAGCTTCAATAGCTATGACGAAACCCTGACACTAGCTGCCGGCAGTCTCGGCGTGACGGTCACCGTCACGGACGGCGACCACGACATGGTGAAGAGCAACACCGCCGACGTGTCGAACCAGATCACCTTCGACGACGACGGGCCGACCTTCACGCATATCCAGAATGCGATCGTCGCCAATCAGGACAACAACGTCGCGACCGGCACGCACGACCTTGCCTTCGGTGCCGACGGCGAGACGTCGATCGAGATCACACCGCTCACCAACATCAGCGGCGTGACATACTTGCCTGTTGTCCACAATGTCGACGGCTCGTCGGACCTGATCGCGCAGGTAAACGGATCGAATTTCTTCGATCTGAAGATCAACCCGGACGGCACCTATTCTTCGACGACGACATCCCGTCGCTGACGGTCGGCACGGTTGCGGACGCGGCCATCACGCTGGTGACGCAGGACGCCCAGACCATCGGGCCGGCCTCCGACACGGCGAGCGCAAGCTTCGCGGCCGCCTTCCTGGCGGCGGTGACGCCGAGCTACGGCGCCGACGGCGCCGGCTCGACGGTGATCAGCAACTACACGCTCAACGTCACCAACTCGGCCTCCGGCCTGACCAGCCAAGGTGAAGCGATCACACTGACCAAGGTCGGCAACGACATCGTCGGCTCGACCGCCTCGCATGGCGAGATCTTCAGGATCTCCGTCGATGCGACCGGCACGGTGACGCTGACCCAGTCCCAGCAGATCGACCACCTGCCCGAGAGCCTCGACACCACCAACAACAACGCCCATATCGACCTTGGCAACGGCCTGGTGACGCTGTCGGCGACGGCGACGGTGACCGATGGCGACCACGACCAGGCGACCTCGACGGTCAGCACTGATCTCGGCGGCAACATCGGCTTCGACGACGACATCCCGTCCATCGTCGCCAATCAGGACAACAACGTCGCGACCGGCACGCACGACCTTGCCTTCGGTGCCGACGGCGAGACGTCGATCGAGATCACACCGCTCACCAACATCAGCGGCGTGACATACTTGCCTGTTGTCCACAATGTCGACGGCTCGTCGGACCTGATCGCGCAGGTAAACGGATCGAATTTCTTCGATCTGAAGATCAACCCGGACGGCACCTATACGTTCACCTTGATCGAGTCCCGCCCTGTTGCCGACCAGACATTCGATTTCAGCGGCGTGTCTGGCGGCGCGAGCACCATACAGTTCACCTTGGGAGATGCTACGTTCAAGGCGGTTGATACCAATAACAATGGCAGTATCGGCAGCGCCGAAGAACTGAAACCGACGAGCAACGGCTTTGGCGTCCAAAATGGAAATCTGGATGTGGGAGAGCAGTTCCAGATCAACTTCGCTACAGGGATAGACAAGCTGAACTTCTTTGTCGAGCATGAGGCCGCTGGCGCCTTCACCATGACCTGGAAGACCGACACCGGGCTTACGGGCACGGCCACGACCAGCGTCGACGGCTTGCTCACCATCAATCCGACAGGTGATTTCAACTCCATCACGTTCACCGTTACGGAGGGCAAGGCCAAGTTCGACAATTTCGGTTACTCGAAGCTTATCCTGCCGTCGGATCAGACGTTCAACTTCTCGGTGTCCGGCGTGGACGGCGACGGCGATCATTCCGCGGCGCAGACCCTGTCCGTCACCACTTTGGGCGAACACCCGGCGGGTACTCCGATCAACGGAACGGCGGGCGATGACGCCATATCGGGCACGTCCGGCAACGACACCATTTCCGGGCTTGCCGGCAATGACACGCTCTTTGGTGGTGCGGGAGCCGACCAACTGCTCGGCGGTGACGGCAACGACATCCTGATCGGCGGTCTCGGCCAGGATACACTGACCGGCGGCGCGGGCGCCGACACGTTCAAGCTCGACAGCCTGGACATCAAGGATCTGATCACCGACTACCACGGTGCCGGCATTGGCGGCGAGGGCGATAAGATCGACCTGACCGCTCTGTTCGACACGACGGGGGGGGGCAATATCGGCGACTACGTGCACTATGACGCCGGCACGAAGACGCTGAGCGTGGACACCAACGGCACCACCGGCGGCGCCAGTTTCGTGGATGTTGCCGTGCTGCAGAACGGACCTGCCGCCGGCACGATCAACATCCTTTACGACGACACGAACCACGTACAGCATACAACCACGATTTAGTGCTTATGCGTGGCCACACCCCCGTGCTATGCATTAGCGAAGCATGAATTGGTAATTTGGAGAGGGACTTACATGAAGCGTGGTGCAAGATTTCTGGCTTCGGCCGCGGCGCTGCTCCTGGCCGGGTCGACGGGCTTTGCCGCCGACATTATCGGCGAGCCGGCGGTGAACTATTGCCGCACCGTCGGCACTTCCGACCTGGTGCTGACCGACAACATGGTCGAGCTCAAGGACCGGGTGGTGAAGCTGATGGACGACTCCATCGCCGTCGCCGACAGCCCGGAATGGATCAACTCGTCGCGCCCGGCCTTCGTCTGGGCGTCGGAAGCCAAGGTCGCCTGCGGCAAGGCCTATGGCTACCTCAAGACGAACTACAAGGACGAGGACTACCTGAACAAGTGCGAGTGCTTCCACGACCGCATGGTCGAGTACATGCACTGAGCTGACAGGCGCGCCGACCGGCTGTGATGATGGCCATGAGAGCCTGGGCGGAGGCGGCCGCCTCCGCGCGCCCGGCGCCGGTTGCCATGCATGCCGGCGTGGCGAGGCATTTCCGGAGCAGGTGTTTACGAGGCTTCGAGCAGTTCATCGTTTCATGGAAACGCCGAACTGCTCCAACTATTTGTCTTTACGCAATTCCGGACGGAAAACCGCTGCGCACTTTTCCTGGAATGGCTCTGGCGCTCGCATTCGTCGTTGTCGCGGCGGCCTCCGGCTGCCAGTCGAAGAACGGCGCATCGGAGGTGCTGGATCCCTCGGCGATCGCAGCGCCGGCAAACCAGGCCGGCAGCCCCGCCGCCGCGCCCGCGCAGCTGACCGCCAGTTCCGCAACCACCGCCCCCAAGGGAAATCTGACGCTCGGCACCGGCTCGACGAAGATAACGATGCTGCTGCCGCTCTCAGCCCCCGGAAGCGCGGGCGAGAACGGCAGGAAGATGTATGACGCCGCGCGGCTTGCGATGGCTGATCTCGGCGACAAGCTGGTGACGCTGACGATCGAGGACACGCGCGGCGACAGCGGCTACGCCAAGGACCTGGCGGTGAAGGCGATCACCTCGGGCGGCGTGAAGATCGTCATCGGCCCGGCCGAGCTTGCGGCGGCGCAGCAGCTTGCCAAGCTCTCCGGCACGCAGCGGCCGCCGGTGCTGGCGCTGGCCGACAATTTCGCCGGCGGCC
>NZ_JHQR01000148.1 GCF_014843825.1 Mesorhizobium silamurunense | reverse complement strand
CGAGCAGGCGCTGCGCTTTGCCAGCGCCGCCGCCGCGCTCAAATGCCTGCGCTTCGGCGGCCGGCTCGGCGCGCCGGACAGGGCCGAGACACAGGCCATGATGGCGGCCCACTGGCCGTCATTATAGGCTGAGAATGCTCAGGTCTTGGAAGCTGGATGTTCGACCGCCTGGCGGCCGAAATCCGGCACGTCGATGTCCTGGCCGGCCTCGATGATCGAGCGGCGGATGGCGCGCGTGCGGGTGAAGAGGTCGAACAGCTTTTCGCCGTCGCCCCAGCGGATCGCCCGCTGCAGCGAGGCCAGATCCTCCGAGAAGCGCGCCAGCATTTCCAGGATCGCATCCTTGTTGTGCAGGCACACATCCCGCCACATGGTCGGGTCGGACGCCGCCAGGCGGGTGAAGTCGCGAAAACCGGAAGCGGAATATTTGATGACTTCCGTCTTGGTCACCGATTCCAGATCATCGGCGGTGCCGACGATGTTGTAGGCGATGATATGAGGCAGATGCGAAACGATGGCCAAAGTCATGTCGTGATGCTGCGGGTCCATCGTGTCGATGTTCGAGCCGCAGCGCCGCCAGAATTCGGACAGCTTCTCCAGCGCCTCAAGATCGGTGCCCGGCAGCGGCGTGAAGATGCACCAGCGATTGTCGAAGAGGTCGGCGAAGCCGGCATCCGGCCCGGATTTTTCGGTGCCCGCCAGCGGATGACCGGGGATGAAGTGCACGCCGTCGGGCACATGCGGCTGCATCTGTGCGATGACGGAGGCCTTGGTCGAGCCGACATCGGTCAGGATGGCGCCTTTCTTCAGCGCCGGCGCGATCTCGGCGGCGACCTCGCCGGACGAACCGACCGGAACCGAGACGATGACGAGATCCGCATCGCGCACCGCTTCCCCGGCATCGGTCGTGTAGGAATCACCGAGATTAAGCTCCTCGGCGCGCTTGAGCGTCGATTGGCTGCGAGTCGCGATGGCAATATGGCGGGCAAGCCGCTCGCGGTGGATGACGCGGGCGAGCGACGAGCCGATCAGGCCGATGCCGACCAGCGCTATTCTTTCGAACATCGGTGATGTCATGGTGCTCTAGCTTTTCAGGAAACTCGTCAGCGCTTCGACGACGCCGCGATTGGCCTCTTCGGTGCCGATGCTCATGCGCAGCGCGTTGGGGAAGCCGTAGCCGGTGACGCGGCGCAGGATATAGCCGCGTGCGCCGAGATAGTCGTCCGCAGCCGCCGCCGAATGCCTCTTGTCGTCGGGAAAATGGATCAGCACGAAATTGCCGACGCTGGGCGTGACGCGCAGCCCGAGCAGGGTCACCTGCTCGCTGACCCAGGTCAGCCATTTCTCGTTATGCGCCACGCTGCGCTCGACATGGGCGCGATCGCGGATGGCCGCGATGCCGGCCTCGATCGCAGTCGCATTGACGTTGAAGGGGCCGCGCACCCGGTTGATCGCATCGACGATATGCGCAGGTCCGTACATCCAGCCGATGCGCGCGCCGCCGAGGCCGAGCTTGGAGAAGGTGCGTGTCATGACCACGTTTTCGGAACTGCCGGCCAGCTCGATGCCGGCTTCATAGTCGTTGCGCCGCACATATTCGGCATAGGCCGCGTCGAGCACCAGGAGCACGTTCTTCGGCAATCCGGCATGCAGCCGGCGCACTTCCTGGAAAGGCACGTAAGTGCCGGTCGGATTGTTGGGATTGGCAAGGAAGACGATCCGCGTCGCCGGGGTGACCGCGGCGAGGATCGCATCGATGTCGGCGCGCTCGTCGGTTTCCTTGACCGCCACCGGTTTGGCGCCGGCGGCCTGAATGTAGATTTTGTAGACCATGAAGGCGTGTTCGGTGAACACGGCTTCATCCCCCGGCGCGAGATAGGTCTGCGCGAGCAACCCAAGAATCTCGTCGGAGCCGTTGGAGCAGATGATGTTTGCCGCGTTGAGGCCATGCACGTCGGCGATCGCCTCGCGCAGCCGGCGGGCGGAGCCGTCGGGATAGACGTCGAGCTTCGCCGCCACTTCACGCGCCGCCTCGATCGCCTTCGGCGAAGGCCCGAGCGGATTCTCGTTCGACGACAGTTTGTAGACCTTCGTCACGCCGGCCGGCGCCGTGCTTTTTCCAGGCACGTAGGCCTCGATGTCCATGATGCCCGCGCGGGGCGTCGGACGTGGCTGATCCTGCTTCATGTCACAAATCCGTCGAGAAGGCGTCCGTCCGGAGGCCGCTGCGGAAATACAGGCCATGGCCCGGAATGTCGAGTGCCGGCGCTCGCGCCGAGATGCCGATCTCAAGTTGCTGCCCGTTGACGAAGCGCGGCGCTGGTCCTAGAAGAGCAGCCGGACTTCCCGTGGTGATTTGGCCGGTCGGCTTGCAGCCACGTTAAACAATTCGCTAAAGGGCCGTTTGCAACCTGTAACCGGCTTTGCGAGGGCAAGCCGGTTTTTTGTTGTCCGCTGCCGGCCGGACACCGCATCGGCGAGATCGATACGGACTGGATGGGGAACGCAATGGCCGCTCAGCGCGCTGCAAGGACCAACAACGAGGCCGACCGGCCGTCGAGCCCGGTGTTGCAGTTCGGGCCCGACAAGCCGCTGAGGCTCGATGCGGGCACGGTGCTGTCGCCATTCCAGGTCGCTTACCAGACCTACGGCACCCTTAACGACGCCCGCTCCAACGCCATCCTCGTCTGTCACGCGCTGACCGGCGACCAGCATGTCGCCAACGCCAATCCCGTGACCGGCAAGCCGGGCTGGTGGGAGGTGCTGATCGGCCCTGGCAAGATCATCGACACCAGCCGCTTTTTCGTCATTTGCGCCAACGTCATCGGCGGCTGCCTCGGCTCCACCGGGCCAGCCTCGACCAATCCGGCGACAGGCAGGCCCTACGGCCTTGACCTGCCGATCATCACCATCCGCGACATGGTGCGCGCGCAGCTGATGCTGGTCGACCATTTCGGCATCGAGAAGCTGTTTTGCGTGCTCGGCGGCTCGATGGGCGGCATGCAGGTGCTGGAATGGGCCGCCAGCCATTCGGAGCGCGTCTTCTCGGTGCTGCCGATCGCCACCGGCGCCCGCCATTCCTCGCAGAACATCGCCTTCCACGAGGTCGGGCGGCAGGCCGTCATGGCCGATCCGGACTGGCACGGCGGCAAATATCTCGATTTCGGCAGGCGTCCGGAAAAGGGGCTCGCCGTAGCGCGCATGGCCGCCCACATCACCTATTTGTCGGAGGCGGCTCTTCACCGCAAGTTCGGCCGCAACCTGCAGGACCGCGAGGCGCTCACCTTCGGTTTCGACGCCGATTTCCAGATCGAAAGCTATTTGCGTCACCAGGGCATGACCTTCGTCGACCGCTTCGACGCCAACTCCTACCTCTATCTGACGCGCGCGATGGACTATTTCGACCTTGCCGCCGACCATGGCGGACGGCTGGCCGACGCCTTCGCCGGCACGAAGACGCGGTTTTGCCTGGTGTCCTTCACATCAGACTGGCTGTTCCCGACCGAGGAAAGCCGCTCGATCGTGCATGCACTGAACGCCGCCGGCGCCTCCGTCTCCTTCGTCGAGATCGAGACCGATCGCGGCCACGACGCTTTCCTGCTCGACGAGCCGGAACTGTTCGCGGCCATCAACGGCTTCATCGCCTCGGCCGCCCGCGCCAGGGGGCTCAGCCTATGAGCGTCAATCGTGCCCAACGCGTCGATCTCGAGGTCGTCGCCGGTCTCATCCCGGCCCATTCGCGCGTGCTCGATGTCGGCTCTGGCGACGGCCTGCTGCTGGAACTCCTACAGGAGGCCAAGCAGGTCGACGGCCGCGGGCTGGAGCTGTCGCAGCGCGGCGTCAACGAATGCGTGGCGCGCGGCCTTTCCGTCGTCCAGGGCGACGCCGACAAGGATCTCGAATTCTATCCCGACAAGGGGTTCGACTTCGTCGTGCTGTCGCAGACCCTGCAGGCGACCCGCAATCCCAAGCTGGTGCTCGACGAGCTGCTTCGGATCGGCAACCGCGCCATCGTCTCCTTTCCCAATTTCGGCCATTGGCGCGTGCGCTTCTCGCTGCTGATCAAGGGCAGGATGCCGGTCACCAAGGACCTGCCCTATTCCTGGTACGACACGCCGAACATCCACTTCTGCACCATCCGCGACTTCGTCAATTTGTGCGAGGAGCTCGGCGCGACGGTCGAGAAGGCGACCGCGCTCGACGCCAACGGCCAGAAGATCGGCCTGTCCATGCCCTGGTGGTTCTGGAATTTCTTCGGCCAGCAGGCGGTGTTTTTGCTGAAGCGATGATCGGGATGCATCTTTTTCGTCGGTCGCCGCCGGCCGTTAAAATCCCTCCGGACATTCTGTCGGAGATACGGGCGGGAATCCTCGTCTGCACCTCACCGCGCAGCGGCAGCAATCATCTTGCAGGACTGATGGCTTCGGCCGGGTTGGGCAATCCACTGGAATGGTTTGGCGGTCGCCGGCTGCTTGAGCTGCCCGGCTACCCGCGCGAACCGAGCGCCCAGCTTCTTCGTGCGTTGACGGAGGGACGGTCCTCTTCTGGAGTCTACGCGATTAAGCTCTTTGCGAGCCAGTTCGCTCAAGTGGCCAAGAAGGTGAACCTGCCGGCTAGTCTTCCGAACCCGCGCTATGTGCGCTTGACGCGCAGCGATCTGCTGGGCCAAGCGATCTCCTGGGCACGCGCGCGGCAAACCCGCAGATTCCGCTCCACTGAAGCCAGTCATGCACCGCCGCGCTACGACAGCAGAGCGATTGCAGAGTCGCTTGAGAAGATTTTGATGGAGAATTTGGCTTGGGATGCTTGGTTCGCGAAAAACGGACTGCCTTTTCTTGCGTTGACCTATGAGCAAGTTCAGCAAGATCCGGTTGGAAGCCTCAAGAAGATCGCGCAGCTGGCAGGTGTAGAGCCCGTCTGGGGAACGAACCTCGAGTCAGGTCTCGAAATCCAGCGCGACGCGATCAACGACGAATGGAGAAAGCGTTTCCTGTCTGAATATACCGACTCATCGAGCTTCCGGCACGGAAAAAACTATATCCGTGGCTTCTTGAAGAACTAGCAATCGGTGAACCGCAATCGAAGCGGAAACTCGCAAATAGAATGGCGCCTTTGATCGTTTGACAGCATACGCTCAGGGCTATAGCGACTATCCCGATAAGCTGGTGGTGGTTAACTCTATGGCTGAACATCCAACCTATTCGATCGTCGTGGAGATGGAGAATGCCAAATCCATTGACTGGGACGAGATCGGCGTGGGCCTGAAGGCCCTGGCGCGTGAAATTGCTGCCGTTTCTGCAACTGGTTTTGCAAGGCCGAAAGTTGTCGTGTCGCATAGCGGGCCTGATTCGGACGCCGATTTGCTGCAAGCGAGCATCGAAGCTGAATCGCCTCAACTGATGCAAGTCGCCGAACTGACATTCGCCGCCTGCTCCGGCGGTCGGTATTACGACCTCAAGAACAATGGCGTGCCCTTGACCGAAGGAAACATCGTCGTTTTCCTGGATTCCGACACCGTCCCCGAGCGGGATTGGCTCTCAACTCTGCTGAAGCCCTTCCAACACCCGGAAACCCTCTGCGTAAACGGGCATACCTATCTTTCCTACGACGATTTTTTCTCGCGAACCTTTGCTTTGATCTGGTTCTTCCCGATGGCCCGGGGGGACGAAAGGTTCGCTTCGAAACGTGCGATCAATGCCAACAACATTGCCTTCCAACGCGACTGGATTGCCAGCCATCCGTTCCCGGCACATAACGGCTTCAAGGTTTCCTGCACGCTGCTGATGCACCTGCTTTGGCGCGAGGGCCATGAGATCGTCAATGTCGATGCGCGCGTCTATCACTACTCGCCGCGCGGCTGGCGGTTCTTCTATTGGCGGGCGCTGGTGACCGGCAGGGATGCCGACCGAAAATTCGTCGAGCTCCATTCCCCCACCCGCGCCCAGCGTATCGTCAAATCGTTCACACGCTGGGGGACGATGTCGTGGCGCACGACACGACGCGTGATTGGTCATGCGCCGCAAACAGGCATGCCGATCTGGCAGATTCCGTTTTCACTGGCGGTCGGCCTGGCCTTTTACACTCTGGCATTTTTCGGCCATTTCAGCCTCGCAGCCGGCCTCGTTCGCGACGAGATCGAGATCGTGCCGGACTATGTGGGCCACAGTTAAGGACAAATCGCCCGCAAAGTGTTGCTTTCAAACCGCATGATTTTGAGGAATACGGTTTGAACTTGGTTCCGACGCGACGCTTTAGGTGACATAGATCACTCTTTTCTGTAGCGTTTCATCGAATCCATGCGGGGGGCGGACATGGAAGGGCAGGTGCGAGATCCATCCGGTCATCGCTTATCCGCCCGATAATGAAAGTTAGATGCCGCCCGCTTCCGACACAGCTCCGCTGATCACCGTGATCACGCCGACGCACAACCGGCGCAGCCAGGTTGTGCGCGCGGTGGAAAGCGTTCTTGCCCAGACACTTACCCGCTTCGAGCACATCGTCGTCGACGACGGTTCGACCGACGGAACGGCCCTGGCGCTCGCCGAAATTCGCGATCCCCGACTGATCTATGTCGGCGCGAAATGGCGCGGCGCCAATGCCGCGCGCAACGCGGGCATCGAGCGCGCGCGGGCGCCGATCGTGACCTTCCTTGATTCGGACGATGTCTATCTGCCCGACCGCCTGGACCGGACGCTGTCGCATTTCGACAAAAACCCTTCGCTCGAAGTGCTGATCAGTTCCTTCATCTCGGTGAAAGGCAACCGCAGCACCAAATGCATCAACCGCCAGGCCTTGCTCGACAAAAGCACGCTGCAGCGCGCCCTGGTCTCGCAGACGATCTTCATCGCCGGCTCGGCGATCACCGCCCGGCACGAATCGCTGCTTGCGATCGGCGGCTTCGACAGCGACATCACGCGCATGCAGGACCGCGAGCTGCTGCTGCGTTTTGCCAACCGTAGCGGCGCCTTGCTGTCGGATGATATCGACTGGAAGAAGTACAATTCGGAAAATTCGATTTCCGGCCGACGCGACGGTTATGTCGAGGCCTATGCCAACCTGATCGACAAGCACCCTTACATCGCCGACCGCTATCCCGACGTGCCGCCCTATATGATCGCACGCCAGATCATAGCCGACATCCTGAAGGGCAGGCTGCCGCAGGCATTTTCGGGCTATCTCGCCAACCGGTCGTCCAAGGCGCTCGGTTACTCGCCAGCCGAACTGCTGCGCGGCTATGTCGTCGGCCGGCGCTGGCGCCGCGATTGCTATGACGAGTTCCGCGCCAAATACGGCGCCCGGGCGGCCTAAGGGCGCCAATGCAGTCGCCCAAAAGTGCGCAGCGGTTTTGGGAGAACGACATGCATCAAAACAAAGACTTAAAGCGTGTCGCCTGAATCCGTTTCAGCGCGATACGCTTTAGAGCAGTTCCAGGAAAAGCGCAGCGGTTAGGCTCGGCGACTTCGCCGGTAGCCTTCCGTCCGGAATTGCGAAAAACAAAAATTGGAGCGCCTGGCCGCTCCGGCTCACCTGTCCAACTCCGGAAAATACGGATCGGAAAACCGCTGCCGCAGCCGCTCGCCAAGCAGGCAGTCGGTCGGCGCCTCCGCATCGACGCGGATGCTTTCGGCATCACCGACGCCGCTCACTTCCTGGATCAGCTTGCGGCGGATCGCGGTCGAGAATTCGGACGCCGCGTAGATCGGTAGCACGAACGAACCTGGGCCGCCGGTGACGCAATCGGCATAGTAGCGGTCGAGACGGCTGATGCTCGGCGACGGACTGATCAGGATCGGCAGGCCGTTGATCACAATGCCCTTGGCCAAAGCCGCATCGCGGGTCAGGGCGACAGGCAGCCCGGCATTGTTGGGCCCGTCTCCCGATATGTCGATGACCCGGCGCGACGCCGAAAAACCGTTTTTCTCCAGAAGCCCGGCGCCGAAGCCGAGAGCGCCGGAAATCGAGGTGCCGCGAAAGCTCCGGAACGGACGGCCCGCGATCTTGTCGGCGAAGGCGTTGGCGCTGTCCGCGCCGTCGATGACCTGCCAGGCGATCACGCCGTCGTCGCGCACGACGCCCGCCCATTCGAAATAGGCGAGCGCGATGCGGCCCCTCGGGCCCGAGCGCACCGCGCTGATGAAGTTTGGATGGCGCAGCGCCTCGACATAGCCGGCGCGCTGCAGAGCGAACTCCCCTTCGTCCATCGATTGCGAGATGTCGACGGCCAGCACCAGTTCGACATCGACGGCAGTGCTGTCGATTGCAGGCATTGGCGCTACCTCGGCGCAGGCAAGGCATGCAAGCAGGCTGAGCAGCTTGAGCATGGCAGGCTCCCACCACGCCGGGATTCTTCCCGGCGAACGCGGCGAAATAAAGCTATTTCCTGGCGCGCGCTGCAGTTGGTGGCGGTTCGATCGCGCCGGCGCGAAGGCGGGCGGGCTTGAGCGCCGATCGGCCGCTGTCCTTGACGATGGTGAGCGCGCGCGGGAAGAACTGGTTGTTGTGCAGGCCGCGCCCGATATTGAGGATGGCGGCGTCCGGCAGCCTGGCCTGCAGCATCGCCAGCACGCGCCGCAGCGTGGCGCCGTCGAATGTATCCAACGCTTCGTCGATGATCACCCATTTCGGCTTCCTCAGCACCAGCCGGGCAAAGGCGAGCAGCCGCTGCTCGTCGTCGGCCAGTTCATGCTCCCAGCGCGCCGGGCGGTCGAGCTGGGACGACAGGCGCTCCAGGCCGACTTCGCCGAGCACCGCGGAAATCTCGGCGTCGTCGACCCCGGCGCCTTCGGCATGGTTGAGCACGTCGCGCAGCGTGCCGAGCGGGAAATAGGGCGTGCGCGGCACGAAGAACGGCCTCTCGCCTGCCGGCATGCCGATGCGGCCGCCTCCCCACGGCCAGAGGCCGGCAATGGCGCGGAAGAACAGCGTCTTGCCGGCGCGCGGATCGCCGGTGATCATGACGCGCTCGCCGGCCTTTATCTCGACATCCGTCTCGGCAAGCCTCGTGCAGCCATCGGGCGAGGCGACCTCGAGCTTGTCGAATGTCAGCTTGCCATTCGCGTTTTCAATGAACTCGATGCGCTTTTCCTTGGCGTGCAGGATGTCCGTTTCGCCGAGCGCGATGCGGAAGTCGGCGACGCGCATCAGCGTTGCCCGCCAATCGGCGATGGCGCCGATATTGTTGATGAACCAGCGAAGCGAGGAATTCACTTGGTTGAAGGCGCCGACCGCCATCATCAATCCGCCGAAGCTGATATCGCCCGCGAAATAGACCGGTGCCGCGACCAGGATCGGCGCCACCACGGTGATCCAGCCATAGGCATCGGTGACCCAGGACAGGTTGATCTGGGCGCCGTAGATGCGTCGCATGGCGCCGAGCACGCTGCCGAGATCGAACTCCAGCTGCCGCCTGGCGTCCGCCTCGCCATGGGCGAGCGCGATGGCATCGACATTCTCGTTGACGCGGACCATGGAGGAGCGCAGCACCGCCTCGCGCGTGTAGCGATCGCTGTTGAACCGGATCAGCGGCCGGCCCACCAGCCAGCTCAGCCAGGAGGCGATGCCGGCATACAGGATCGCCGCCCAGACCATGTAGCCGGGTATTGCCAGCGAATGGCCGCCGACATCGAAGACGAAGCCGGAAGATAGCTCCCACAGCACGCCGATGAAGGACACAAGCAGGATGAAGGATTGCAACAGGCCGACGCCGAGATCGGTCGACAGGTCGGAGAGATGCCCGGCGTCCTGCTGCATGCGCTGGTCGGGGTTGACGCCGATGGCGCCCGCATGGGTGAGCCGGAAGGCGCGCGCCGGCCGCATCCATTCATCGATGAGGTCGAGCGTCAGCGCCTCGCGCAACTTCAGCCGGATCGTCTGGTTGAGCCAGGTCTGGCCGACATTGAGCACCAGGAGGCTGCCGGCGATTGCGGCAAATACCATCAACTGGTGCAGGAAACCCGGCAGGTCTCGCCGCGCCAGGGCGTCGTAGAAGGGCTGGTTCCAGCGGTTGAGCAGGACCTGCCCGATCGAGGTCGCGACGATGACGCCGACAATGCCGATCGAGGCCCACAGGAGCTGCCTGCGCACCGGCGACGTCTTCAGCGCCAGCCTGATCGCCGCCAATTGGTCGGAGAGGCTGCTCGACTCGACCGAGAACGCCGCCTGTCCGGCGCCGGGCTTGTCATCCGCTTGGTAGTCCATATGTGAGATCCCTGCTTTCGGGAATGGTCATCAGCGTCGAAGCCGCGCCCCGAACCCGTCCCTGAGATAGGGTGATGATTGCCTTGCGGCGCAAGGCTCGGCCCCGATCACGAACGCGTCACTCGCCTGGTCCGGGGTATTATATCGGAAGTTTGCCGGCCAAGCCGTGTCGCGCCCTGCGGCGAGAAGACCGGCACGAAGACGCGGCGCGAGGCGCGCTGCGCGACAGGCACACCCTGGTAGAGGCGCTTCTGCGCCTCGACGACGATGACGCCGGAGAAGATCGGCCAGAACCGCCGGCCGGCCCGCTCCAGCACGTTGTGGAACTGCATTATGAAGCGCCGTGGCGACGGCGGGAAGAAGAGCGCGTCCGACCATGCGGCCGGCGTGAAATTCGCCTCGCGCAGCAGTTCGGTGAGCTGGCCGCGCGAGAACGGCCGGCCGTTGCCGAAGGGCGTGTGCTCGAAGCGCGCCCAGACGCCGCGCCGGTTGGGCACCACGATGACGACTCTGCCCGCCGGCGACAGCACGCGCCAGATCTCGTTCAGCGTCTCGCGTGGATTCTCGACATGTTCGAGCGAATGGACCAGCAGCATGCGGTCGATGCAGGAATCGACCAGAGGCAATTCCTCGTCGAAGACGAGCGCGGTCGCCGTCGGTCCCGTCGCCGGCCACACCACCGCCCCTTGCGTTGCCGGCATGAAGGCAAAGACGCGCTCGGCGTCGGTGCCGAAGCGCTCCAGCCAGGGCAGCGTGTAGCCTAGGCCGACCAGGCGTTCGTTCGGAACGGTTGCCCATATCGACGACAGCGCCATGGTGATCGCGCGCTCGGCAAGGCGCCCGAGCGTGGTCGAATAGAAGGAGCGGAGATCGACGATATCGGAATGCATGCGCCGGACGGTAGCCGCGATGAATGACGAGTTCAACAAAGGCGGATGACATCGGCGCCCGGGCGCCCTATGTCTGCGGCGATAACGGAGAGCGCCGAGATGCCGGTCGAAATCGAACAGTTCATGTGCCGCACCGACAATTTCGGCGTGTTGGTTCACGACCCCGAAAGCGGGCAGACGGCGATCATCGACGCTCCGGAGGAAGCCCCGATCCTGGCCGCTATCAAGCGCGCCGGCTGGACGCCGACCATGATCCTGACCACGCATCACCATGGCGACCATGTCGAAGCCAATCTGGCCCTGAAGGAGCGTTTCAAGCTCACCATCATCGGGCCGGAAGCCGAGAAGGCGAAGATCCCTGGCATCGACCAGACCGTCAGGCAAGGCTCCGTCATCCGCCTTGGCGAGGAAAGGATCGAGGTCATCGAGACGCCCGGCCATACCGCCGGCCATGTCTCCTACCATCTGCCGGCCTCGAAGGTGGCCTTCACCGCCGACACGCTGTTTGCATTGGGCTGCGGCCGGCTGTTCGAATGCAAGCCGCCGGTGATGCACGAGTCGCTGAAGAAGCTTGCCGCGCTTCCGGCCGAGACCGTCATCTATTGCGGCCACGAATACACTTTGGCGAACGCCCGCTTCGCGCTGACCGTCGACCCCAGCAATTCAGCGCTCAAGGAACGCGCCGCAAGGATCGAGGCGCTGCGCGCCGACAACAAGCCGACCTTGCCGACGACGATCGGCCAGGAACTGTCGACCAATCCGTTCCTGCGCTGGCACGACCCGGCGATCCGCAAGCATCTCGGCATGGAGAGGGCGAGCGACGCGGAAGTGTTCGCGGAGATTCGCAAGCGCAAGGACCATTTCTAATGCATGTCGCCCAAAAGTGCGCGGAGCAATTCCAGGAAAAGTGTGAAACGGTTTTCCGTCCGGAATTGCGTTAAAAGAGAGACCGCGCGGTTTTGGGGCGAGACCTGCATCAAAATAAAGACCTCTTTGCATGACCAGCGCCGCTGAAATCATCGCAACGCTGGGCCTCCAGCCGCATCCCGAAGGCGGCTGGTATGCCGAGACTTTTCGCGATGCCTCGGGAGGCCCGCGCAGCCATTCCACCGCGATCTATTTCCTTTTGGAGAAAGGCCAGCTTTCGGCCTGGCACCGGGTGAAGGATGCGGCGGAGGTCTGGCACTTCTATGCCGGCGCGCCGCTGGCGCTCGCCATGCATGAGGAAGGCTCCGGCGCCGTCATCGAACAGGTGCTCGGCGCGGCACTTGCCGCGGGCGAGCGGCCGCAGGTCGTCGTGCCGGCTAACTGGTGGCAGTCGGCGCGCAGCCTCGGCGAATGGACGCTGGTCGGCTGCACGGTGGCGCCGGGTTTCGACTTCGCAGCTTTCGAGCTTGCCGAGCCGGGCTGGCAGCCGCGAGCATGATCCCGAAAAGTGGTTACCGGTTTTCGGACAAGACCATGCGCTATCAAACTCTTAACTCAAGAGAAAACCGAGCGTGATTGCCAACTGGGCCGCATAGTAAAGCACCCAGACCGCATAGCGCATCCAGACGCGATGCGGCGAGATCGCGGCTAGCAGGAAGCGCTCCGCCGCCAGCAAGCCGTCCGAGGCCACGAACAGCACGGCTCCGGTGATAACCCAGGTATGGAAGGTCGTAAGCGCGGAGATGCCCATGGCCAGGATCGCCGCGACATAGACGGCGATCGGGATACGCAAGGCAGGACCGACGCGCCGCCATAGCGCGGCGAGCATCACGATAACGAAGATCGCCAGCGCCAGCACGATGGCGCCGCGCCAGGATTCGGCGGTGAGCAGCCCGATCCCGCCGCCAGCCTCCAGGAACAGGGCGACATAGGCGACATGCGCGGCAAGAAAGCTCGCCAGGCCGCCAAGGAAAGCCTTTTCGCCGTCGCCCGAGAGGAACGCATCGCCGGCGGCGCTGAGCGCTAGCGCCGCGACGAGCAGCAGCGGCCCGCCCTGCATGACGGCGAGCGCCGCCAGCAAGCC
>NZ_JHQR01000153.1 GCF_014843825.1 Mesorhizobium silamurunense | reverse complement strand
GCCGCCGCCTTCGGCGCCCTGCCGCTGCCAGAGCGGCCGCCAGGGGCCGCGGTGCAGGTAGCCGGCAAGCTCGTAGCCGAGCAGCATGTCGGAATGTTCGGTCTGGAACGCGCCGCCGACCAGCACATGGGTCGACTGGCCGGAACGGATGCGCGCGGCCGCCGTCTCGACGGCGGAGACGCCGGCGCCTTCCTCGCCCATGAAGGTGCGGGACGAGCCGGTGACCTTGTGAACGATGGAGATATTGCCTGCGAGCAGGTTGGAAAGCTGGGCCAGGAACAGCGTCGGCCGCAATTCCGTGGTCAGCTTCTCGTTGAGCAGCACGTCGCGGTCGTTGCGGCTCTCGGAAGCGGCGAGGATCGCGCTGTCGACAGCCTCGTCGCGCTCGCCGCCGCCGGCCGCCACCACCATGTCCATGGTGGCGCAGAGCTCGTCATTGCCCTTGATGCCGGCGTCGTCCAGCGCCAGGCCGGCAACATAGGTGCCGAGCCTCTGCCAGGTTTCCATCTGGCGCTGGTCGCCGCGCTTGGCGATCTGCAGGTTATCGATCTCGGGCAGCGGATGGATGGTGTAGGGCGCAAAGCGCGTCGCATCGAGCACCGGCTCGACGCCCGGTCGGGTCAGCTTCTGCCAATGCGCGTCCGGTCCTTCTCCCAGCGAGGAGACAAGGCCGATGCCGGTGATGACGACGTCGTGAGAACTCATGGGCGCCTGTTGTTGGGGCGGCTGTTGTGGGTCAGGTGACCGGGCACGTCAAGACCGTGCCCGAGCCGCCTCAGGCGGCCTTGGCTGCGACCAGCGCGTCGATCTTGGCGCACAGGTTCTTCATGACGAAGTAGTCGTCGGTCGAGGCCTTGCCGTCATTGACCTCCTGCGTCCACTTTTCCAGCGGCACTTTGATGCCGAATTCCTTGTCGATGGCAAAGACGATGTCGAGGAAATCGAGGCTGTCGATGCCGAGATCGTCGATGGTGTGGCTTTCGGGCGTGATGGTGTCGATATCGATCTCGCTGGTGTCGGCAATGATCTTGGCGACTTTCTCGAACGTGGTGGACAAGGGCTCTTCCTTCGGTTGCGGGCGGAATCTGTCCGCATCTTGTTTGGGCGCTGTCTAATCGGTTTTTCCGGGCAGGAAAAGGCCTGAGACGCCGGGCGCAGATGGGATGCCGGCTTTCTAGACGCAAGAAGGGCCGCTGAATGACTAGCGGCCCTTCCCATTTGACGTCACGTCAGTCTCTGTTTCGATGCATGTCGCTGTCCCAAAACCGGAACCACTTTTGGGCGACATGCATCAGCCCTCGCGGAGCTTGACCAGGTCGTTCAGCAGCCCGCCCGTTCCGTTGTGGACGGTCAGCCGCTCGACCTTGCCGGCGATGGCCTCGAGAGCTTCGAGCTCCTTCAGCCGCAGCATCACCGGGTTCTCGGCCATCACCTTGGCCGTGTTGAGCAGCGAACGCGTGGCGTTCGTCTCCTCGCGGCGGCGGATGACGTTGGCCTCGGCCTGCTTTTCGGCCGAAACCACCTGGTTGAGGATTTCACGCATATCGCCCGGCAGGATGACATCCTTGAGCGCGATATCGCTGACCTCGAGGCCGATCGCGGCCATGTCGGCACGCACCTTGGCCGCCGCCTCATCGTCGACCATCACCTTCTTGTCGAGGATCTGGTCGAGCGTGAGCGCGCCAAGCGTCTTGCGGAAGGCGTACTGCAGGGCGCGGTAGAGGGCTTCGGAGAAGTCCTTGACCGTGCTCACCGCCGTCACCGGATCGACGACCCGGTATTCGGCGGCGATGTTGACGCGGATCGTCACGCGATCCTTGGTCAGCATCTCCTGCCCGGCGACATCGAGCGACTGCCGCTTGAGGTCGACGACCTTCACCTGGACGATGCGCCCGACATTCCAGAAGGCGTGGACGCCCGCCGCAAGCGTGCGGGTGTAGACGCCGTCCACGAACAGCAGCCCGACCTGGCCGTCCACGACCGGATGCAGGAACATGTGTTCCGTCTTCCGGGCCTGGCCGATCCGGCGCATCAAGGCCGGATCGACGGCGAGATCCGCCGCCGTGTCGACGGACGTCACCTTCCACGGGCCGGCATCCGTCCACAGCACGAGCTTGCGATCCGGAGTGAGAACGGCATGGAGGGCGCCGTCGCGCTCGATGACGGCAATGTCGGTGCGCCCGGTGCGAACGACGGTGAAATGACGCGCGGCCACATCCGGGAGCTTGTCGAACAATGCCTTCTCGTAAGCCGAAACGAATTCCGGATTCTTCAGGTCGTGCCTTGACACTTCCAGGTTCCCGCGCCGGCTGGCGAGCCAGTGCTCGCCCGGCATCAGGACAGCCTGGATCTCGCCCTTGTAGAGGGCGACGGCACGCTCATTTTCCTTCACGAGGACGCGCTGGCGTCCAAGAAGCTTTTCGAGAATGATCTTCATTGTCTTTACTCCTGTCGGGCATGGCCCCATGCGAGGCGTCACGTCATGCGTCGATCGTCCTTTCGTTGCTTGTTTCCATCGTCTCTTTTCAGTTCCGGCCACGAATGATCCGGAGACCGGTGGCATCCGCGCACGACGGGCCTTCGGGAGCGGATCGCAGGGGCGGCGAAGCGGGCGCCGGAGCCCGAAGGCTCCTTTGCTGGCACTGCCGCGCCTTGATCGTCACCGCGGGCCTGGCCGCGAGCCGATGGCGCAGGACATCGCGGGCCGGTGGGGCCGAAGCCCTGCCGTCCTTGAAATCCTTGCATTCCGGTCCCCGGACCGTTTTGGATAACACCACCAAAAGGTGTCGTGCCCTTCCCGAGAGATGGGTGACAGTT
>NZ_JHQR01000147.1 GCF_014843825.1 Mesorhizobium silamurunense | reverse complement strand
GCCGTCGCCACTTCAGCCGGTGTCGGCGTCGCCGCCGGTGCCGGCGCGGGGGTTGGCGCCACGGTCACCTTCGGCGTCGAAACGGCCATCTCTTCCGGCTTGCGGAAAGGTTTTTCCCGCAACGCGATCGCACCGGAAACGCCGATCACGGCGAGGATGGCGACCGCCGCGCCAAGCGTGCCGGCGCTGATACCGCGCGCGGCGGGGCGCTGAGGCCGGAGCGTCTGTCCGAGCGGGCGTTCGATATCCTTGCCGATGTCAGCCAACCCGCATCCCCAAGCCCGTGACGCGGCTGGTCGGATCAGCATAGGTGACCCGATCGTCAGCGCTCACGCGCGAATTCAAAACCTTGGGCGCGCCTGCGCCCGCTGCCGAATCAACCTGTCCCCGAATCAAACTGCCGGAACCTCGCGGTCCCGGCAGCATTGCATCGCTTCGGTCGGTCGGCCAGAGCGATATGCTCCGGCCATCCCGCCGTTACTGGTTCAGCACAGCCTTGTCCGGGTTCGGCGGGAAGGCCGGATCGGTCTTTTGGCCGCGCAGCAGCTGTTCGGCATAGATCAGCTGCAGGTCGTCCTTCGGTTCCGGCGGCACATAGGCGGCCGAGCCCGAGCCGGTTGCACCCTCGTCGGCACCCTTGATGTGGCCTTTCAGGTCCGATTCGCCGCGGGTCAGGTCCCTGCCCTGCAGGTCCGGCGGCAGCGGCTGCTCGACCTTGATGTCGGGCGTGATGCCCTTGCCCTGGATCGACTTGCCCGACGGCGTGTAATAGAGCGCCGTGGTGAGCCTGAGCGCGCCATTCTCGCCCAGCGGGATGATGGTCTGCACCGAGCCCTTGCCGAAGGACTGCGTGCCGACGACGGTGGCGCGGCGCAGATCCTGCAGCGCGCCGGCGACGATCTCGGACGCGCTCGCCGAGCCGCCATTGACCAGCACCACCAGCGGCTTGCCACCGATGTCGTCGGCCTGCTTCGGCTTGGCATCGAAGCGGGTGACGTCCTTCGGATCGCGGCCGCGCGTCGAGACGATCTCGCCGCGCTTCAGGAAGGCGTCCGACACGCTCACCGCTTGGTCGAGCAGGCCACCCGGATTGAGGCGCAGGTCGAGCACATAGCCCTTCAGCTTGTCGTTCGGCACCTGCTTCTTGATGGTCTCGATGGCGTTCTCGAGATCGTCATAGGTCTTCTCGGTGAAGGAGGTGATCTTCATGTAGCCGACGTCATTCTCGACCCGGAACTTGACCGCCTTGACCTTGATGATGTCGCGCACGACCGTGAGCTCGATCGGCTTGTCGGCGCCCTGGCGCAGGATGGTGAGCTTGATCGGCGTGTTGACCGGGCCACGCATCTTCTCGACCGCGTCGTTGAGGGTGAGCCCGCGCACCTCTTCGCCGTCGATCTTGGCGATGTAGTCGCCGGCAAGCACGCCCGCCTTGGCGGCCGGCGTGTCGTCGATCGGCGTAATCACCTTGACGAGGTCGTTTTCCATGGTGACCTCGATGCCGAGGCCGCCGAACTCGCCCTTGGTCTGCACGCGCATGTCCTGCGCCTGTTCGGCGTTCATGTAGGAGGAGTGCGGGTCGAGCGAGGCGAGCATGCCGTTGATGGCGTTCTCGACCAGCGACTTGTCGTCCGGCGGCGTCACATACTGCGCGCGCACGCGCTCGAAGATGTCGCCGAAGATCGCCAGTTGCTTGTAGGTCTCGGAACCCGCAGCGTTCGCCGCCGAGCCGGGTGCGCCGTAGACCAGGCTCATTGCCGATGCGCCCATCAGCGCGCCGGCAAACAGAAGCGACAATTTCCGCATCATTTCACGTCCTTCCAGAAAATCGGTCCGCCCACCAAGGGTTCGGATCGACGGGTTTTCCATCCTTGCGGAACTCCACATAGAGCTCCGGCGTGGCATTTCCATTCTGCGAGGCCGAGGTGCTTGCCACCCGGGCCTCTCCCATCGCGCCGACCGGTTCTCCTGCGAGCACCGACTGGCCGGTCGCGACGCTGATTCTGCTCATCCCTGCCAGGACGACATGATACCCGTCGCCGGCATTGAGGATCAAGAGTTGACCATAGGAACGAAACGGCCCCGCATAAAGCACATTTCCATCCGCTGGCGCGGTGACGATGGCTCCCGATTGTGTCGCAACCATGTCGCCCTGCATCATTGCGCCGTTGCCGTCGTCGGTCCCGAAGCGCCTCTTGATCTTGCCGATGACCGGCAGCGCGATCTGGCCCTGCAGCGCCGCGAACGGGGCGGAAGCGGCCAAACGGTTGCCCTCCGGCACCGGCGTCGCGGCAAGGTCCGTGGTGGACACCGTCGTGTCGCCCTCCGCCGATTTCTGCTCGGCCGCCTTGGCCTGGTCGGCCGCCTTACGCGCCTTGTCGGCCTCGAGCGACGCGATGAGATCCTTGAGGCTGCTGGCCTTGGCCGCCAGCTGCTGCGAGTGCTGCTTCTCGGTCGCGAGCGCCGTCTCCGTGTCGGCCTGCAGCTTCTGCTTGGCTTCGAGCAGCATGGTCAGCCGCTTCTTTTCCGCCGTCTGCTCGGTGACGGCGGCGGTGAGCCGCCCCCGCTCGGCCTCGATCGAGGCCGTCACCCGGGTCTGTTCCTTGAGATCGGCGAGCAGCCTGTCGGTCTGCTGGCGCAATTCCGGCACCACGGCGCCGAGCAGGATGGCGCTGCGCACCGATGACAGCGCGTCCTCCGGCTTGACCAGGATCGCCGGCGGCGGGTTGAGTCCCATGCGCTGCAGGGCGCCGAGCACTTCGGCCAGCACGTCGCGCCGCGCCGTCAGCGAGGCGTGCAGCTTCTCTTCCTCGGCCTTCAGCCCTTCCAGCTTGGCGCCGATATCCTCGATGTCCTGGCCGAGCTTCTGCTCGGTCATCGCCGACTGGATCAGCGCCGCGCTGATCGAGGCATGGTCCTTCTTGACCGTCGCGACGTCGGCGGCAAGCTTGGCCAGCCGCTCGGAAGACAAGGTGATTTCCTTGGAAACCTGCTCGTATTCGGCCCGGCTCCGGTCGGGGTCCGGCGCGACATCGGGCGTGTTTTCCGCCGCCATGGCCGGCCCGAGCGCAATCAGCGCGGCGACAAGTGTCAGGCCGCAGCGGCTGCGCCAGGCGCGCGTTCTCGAATTCCAGCCTTCAGACATCAGGCCTCGACTCTATCCGCCGCTTCGTTAACGAACCATCAACCATGTTGGAACACCCGCAACAACTGTGATGTCGGGCCATTGAGGCGGAAATCCGTGCAAGCGGACGTGATCCCCAGCTTTCGGGGCCATGTCGCGAACGACGACTCAAGAGCGATGATAGGGATGCCCGGACAGGATAGTCGCGAGGCGATAGAGCTGCTCGCCGAGCATTACGCGCACCAGCTGATGCGGCCAGGTCAGCGCCCCGAACGACAGCACCAGATCGGCCTCTTCGCGCAAGGATTTGTCATGCCCGTCGGCGCCGCCGATCGCGATGACCAGCGCCTTGCGGCCGCTGTCGCGCAACTGGCCGATGCGTGCTGCCAAATCTTCGGAAGAGAGCGCCTTGCCGCGTTCGTCGAGCAGGATGAGCACGGTGCCTTGCTGCAACTGGGCCTGCAGCTTCTGGCCCTCCTCGCGGCGACGCTCGTCGGCGCTCTGGCCGCGGCTCTCGGGAATCTCGACGATGCCGGCAAATTCCAGCCCGACCGCCGGCCCGCTCTTGGCGAAGCGCTCGAAATAGCGGTCGGCGAGTTCTCTCTCGGGGCCGGTCTTCATCCGGCCCACGGCATGAACGGTGATCTTCATCCTCGCCTCGGCGAGCACTCTATCGGCGCCGGACCGGAACGGTCACGGCATGCGATATGGCTTAGTGCAAGGTCTCTTCCTCGAGGTCCGGCGCCTGCCACATCTTTTCGAGATTGTAGAATTCGCGGACTTCGGGACGGAAGACATGGACGATGATGTCGCCCGAATCGATCAGGACCCAGTCGGCGCTGGCCAGCCCCTCGACGCGGGCCATGCCGAGACCGGCATCCTTGAGCGCCTTGAGGAGATGATCGGCGACAGCCGAGACATGACGGTGCGATCGGCCCGATGCGACGACCATATAGTCGCCGAGGCTCGATTTACCCTGGATGTCGATTGAGACGATATTTTCGGCCTTGGAGTCTTCCAGACTGGCAAGGACTGTGTCGATGGCGAGGGACGCAGCATCGCTTCCGCTGATCCCGGCCGGCGAAGGCACGATATCGGCCTTCTTCCGCAGTGCTGTTCTCAGTGTGTTTCCTTTCCCAACAAGAACAACCAAATCACCCCGCAAATCAGGTGACACCACTTAGATAGGCAGAGTTCCATTGCAGTTTCAAGACGGGGCGCCCTGCCGGTGCCAACGCGGCCCCTCTTCGGCAGGTTCCGTGCTCCCGAAAAAATCGGAACTCTTTACGCCTGGCAGGGGTTATCGGCTCACTGACCAATGGGGACTTATCCATGCCGACCGACCCGCAAAGCGCCCTCATCACCATCCAGGCCGGGCTTGCCCAGCTGAGCACGCTGATCGTCTCCTATTCCTTCTCGGCGATCGGCGCCATCATCCTTCTGATCGTCGGCTATTTCGTCGCCGGACTTGCCGAGCGCTCGATCTTCGCCGGTCTCGGCCACATCCACGGCTTCGACGCGACGCTTCGCCATTTCTTCTCGAAGATCGTCCGCTACGCCATCCTGATCCTCGTCGTCATCATGGTGCTCGGCCAGTTCGGCGTGCAGACGGCTTCCATCATTGCCGCCATCGGCGCCATCGGCCTGGCCATCGGACTGGCGTTGCAGGGCACGCTGCAGAACATCGCCGCCGGCATCATGCTTTTGGCGCTGCGGCCATTCCGCATCGGCGAAAATGTCGAGGTCGGCTCGATAGCCGGTACGGTCGAGGAGATCGGCCTGTTCGCGACCAAGCTGCGTACTGTCGAAGGCGTCTACATCCTGGCGCCCAACCAGACGCTGTGGAACCAGCCGGTGCGCAACTTCACCCGCAACGGCGTCAGGCGCTGCGACATCAGCTTGAGCATCGGCTCATGGAACGACATCGACCGTGGGCAAAAGACGCTGCTCGGCATTGCCGTTACCGACAAGCGCATCCGGCGCGAGCCGGCGCCGATCGCCTTCGTGGCGGGCCTGGGCGAGACCACGGTTTCGCTTACCTTGCGCTACTGGACGTCGGCGGCCGATTACTTCGCCACCCAGATCGACATGACCAAGCGCGCTAAGCAGGCCTTCGACAACGAGGGCATTTCGATCCCCTTGCCGCCGCCCGAGGCGCCGGCTGCGGATGCTCGCAAGCAATAGAGCAATTCCAGGAAAAGTGTGACGCGGTTTTCCGTTCGGAATTGCGAAGAAAAAGTTTCTCAGTTCCTGGTCGGACCTGTCGGCTCGTCCGGCGCGAAGGCGAGCTCCACCGGCAGCGGCGTCTGCGCCGACATCGGCGCGAAGCTGCCGGTGGCGGGAGCGGGCGTCGGCCGCGCCGCCATCACGCGCCACAGCACGAACAGGCAGAACGCCGAAGCGATGAAGATGCCGACATAGATGAAGGTCTCGGTGCCGAAGACAGCCGAAAGCACTGTCACGATGCCCGGCACGATGAAGCCGGACAACGACCAGGCAAAAAGCAGCGAGCTCGAGAGCGCCAGCAGCTCCTCCTTCCTGGCGCGATCGGCGGCGTGGGCGCTGGAGAGCGAATAGATCGATTCCGACGCGCCGTCCCAGACGAGATAAATCACCACCAGCGCCATCAGCGCTCCGCCGTCGAAGGCGATGGCGAGCAGGCTTGCCACCACCGCCAGCGCCGCCGCGCCCGCCAGCACATAACGCCGATCGGTACGGTCCGAGAGCCAGCCGAGCGGTATCTGCAGGATCAGCGTGCCGACCGGCATCGCCGACAACAGCAGCGCCACATCCGCTTGGCTGTAGCCCTTGGCGGTGGCGTGGATCGGCGCGAAACCGGAAATGATCATCGACAGGCCGCCGACGGCGAGCATGCCGACGACGCCGACCGGCGAGATCTTCCAGGCTTGCCCGAGCGCCACCGAAGCCGCCTGCGGCGCGGGCGGCTGGGCAAGCCGCGTCATGCCCACGGGCAGAATGGACAGCGCGGTGAAGGCGATGCCGATCAGCGGCGCCGCCGCTGTCTGGATGTCGATCGCGGCGAGCGTCGCATAGCCGACGCCCAATCCGCCGATATAGGCGACGTAGAACACGGCCATGACCCGGCCTCGTATGGCATTCGGCAAGGCGTCGTTCAGCCAGCTCTGTGCGACGATGAACAGTCCGCAAATGGCAAAGCCATAAAGCGCCCGCGCCGCGATCCAGAGCAACGGGATCGGTCCGGCGCCGATCGCGACGTTGGAGAGCGCGATCAGCGCCGAAAGCACCATGAATGCGCGGGCATGGCCAACGCGCTTGACCACAGGTCCGGTGAGAATGCAGCCTGCGAGCCCGCCGGCCGAAAGTCCAGTGACGATCAGCCCGGCCCAGGTCGGATCGAAGCCGTCGGCGCCGAGCCGCACGGGAATGAAGGCGAACATCAGCCCGTTGCCGATCGCGATCAGCGCCATCGACACGATGACGCTGGCAATGGCAACCAGCGGCGCCGATTGCGCGCCCGGCTCGGTCGTGGTGCGGCTCTTCTCCAGCATGTCTTGCCAGCATCGCTCACCGGAGGGCGAAAAGCCGCCGTAAAAGCGACATCGGCGGTGTCGCCACTCCGCCCTGCGAGGTGCCTAACCCTTTGCCGCCTTGCGGATCGCGGTGGAGGAGAGCGACGAGCGCGGACCGTGGATGAAGGTCCAGGCTGGCGCCTGCATGCGGGCAAGGCGCGGCGCGTCGCCTTCGTCGATACGGGCATAGTCGAAGGTCTTGGCGACGACCGACGACAGGAAGGAGAGCGTGGCGCCCGGGCGGTCGATGACCGCGATCGGAAAGGTCAGCACGATCTCGCGCCAGCGCTGCCAGTGATGAAAGTCGCGCAAACTATCCGCACCCATGATCCAGACGAAGTCGACGCCCGGATTGCGCGCCTTGACCAGCGCCAGCGTGTCGGCGGTGTAGCGGACATGGTGCGTCGCCTCGAAGGCGCTGACCTTGATTTTCGGATTGCGGGCGATCTTTTCGGACAGCACGATGCGTTCGGCGAGCGGCGCCAGCTCACCTGCGCTTTTCAACGGATTGCCGGGCGTCACGATCCACCACAGCTGTTCGAGCGCCAGCCTTCTCAGCGCGATCTCGGCCACCAGCGCGTGACCGGCATGCGGCGGGTTGAAGGAACCGCCGAACAGGCCGACGGCGAGACCTTTGCCGGCATGCGGCATTTTGAGGTAGCGGGCGGGGACGGGCTGCTCGGGCTGGGAAAGCATGTGCTAGGCACCCCCCTCTGCCCTGCCGGGCATCTCCCCCTCAAGGGGGGAGATCAGATGTCGCTTCCACTTTCGCCAATCGCTGACATTGCAAGACGAGCGCCGTCGGCGAAGCTGCCAATCTCCCCCCCTGAGGGGGAGATGTCCGGCAGGACAGAGGGGGGTGCCTAGGCGCAACGGTTCACGCTCTAGCGGCAAACAGCTTCAAGGCCTCACCTGTCCCGACCCGCGCACGCGGTATTTGAACGAGGTCAGCTGTTCGACGCCGACGGGTCCGCGCGCATGCATCTTGCCGGTGGCAATGCCGATCTCCGCACCCATGCCGAACTCGCCGCCGTCGGCGAACTGCGTCGAGGCGTTGTGCAGGAGGATCGCCGAGTCGATCTCGTTGAAGAATTTTTCGACTGCTTGCGCATCCTCGGCGATGATCGCCTCGGTGTGGTGCGAGGAGAAGGTTTCGATATGCTCGATCGCGCCGGCGACGCCGTCGACCAGCTTTACCGCGATGACGGCGTCGAGATATTCCGTCACCCAGTCGGCATCGGTCGCAGGGCTGGCGTCGGAGAAGGCCTGCATCGCTTCGCTGTCGGCATGGACTTCGCAGCCGGCGGCGCGCAGCGCTTCGAGGATCGGCACCAGATGCGTAGAGGCGACCGCGCGGTCGACCAGCAATGTCTCGGCCGCGCCGCACACGCCGGTGCGGCGCATCTTGGCGTTGACGGCGATCTTGACCGCCATGTCGAGCTTCGCGGAACGATCGACATAGAGGTGGCAGATGCCTTCGAGATGCGCGAAAACCGGCACCCGCGCCTCGTTCTGCACGCGCCCGACCAGGCTTTTGCCGCCGCGCGGGATGATGACGTCGAGATTGCCGCTCAAGCCTTTGAGCATCTCGCCGACGGCGGCGCGGTCTGTAGTCGGCACCAGCTGGATGGCATCCTCGGGAAGGCCCGCCGCCTTCAGCCCTTCGGCCATGCAGGCATGGATCGCCGATGACGAATCGATCGAATCCGAGCCGCCGCGCAGGATCACCGGGTTGCCGGCTTTCAGGCAGAGCGCGCCGGCATCGGCCGTCACATTCGGACGGCTTTCATAGATGACGCCGATGACGCCGAGCGGCGTGCGCACGCGCTCGATATGCAGGCCGTTGGGGCGATCCCATTCGGCAATAACGTCGCCGACCGGATCCTTGAGCGCGGCGATCTCGCGGATACCGTCGGCCATCGCCTTGATGCGCGACGGCGTCAGCTTCAGCCGGTCCATGAAGGACACTGACAACCCGGCTTCCTCGCCATTCGACATGTCGATGGCGTTGGCCTCGAGGATCGCCTGCTCGTTGCGAAGAATTGCATCGGCAATGGCCACTAGCGCGTCATTCTTGGCCTGGGTCGTAGCGACGGCCAGCGGTCGCGCGGCGGCGCGGGCGCGGCGGCCGATATCGGCCATCAGCGCCACTGTATCTTCCCCGGATTTTTCATGCAGCTTCAGCATGGTCATCCTCCGCTCACTCTTCGGCCAATACGTGGTCGCCGGCAACGCTTACCACAAGGTCGTCGCGATGGATCATCGCCGAGCGTGCCTCGTAGCCGAGCACATTTTCGATCTCGGCCGTCTTCAAACCTGCGATCCTTACGGCATCGGCGGCATCGTAGGCAACCAGCCCGCGCGCGATCTCGCGGCCCTCGGGCGACAGGATCGCCACCGTGTCGCCGCGTGAGAAATTGCCGCTGACCAGCTTGACGCCGGCCGGCAGCAGCGACTTGCCCGACTTCAGCGCCCCGACGGCGCCGGCATCGACGGTGAGCCGGCCCGCCGGTTCGAGCTGGCCGGCGATCCAGGTCTTGTAGCCCTTCACCGGATTGGCGCTGGGCTTGAAGAAGGTGGCGCGTTCGCCGCGCTCGATCGCCATCAGCGGCGAGAGCCGCGTGCCGGCGGTGATGATCATCGCCGTGCCGGCGGCGTTGGCGATCTTGCCGGCGTCGAGTTTCGTCCGCATGCCGCCGCGCGAGAACTCCGAGGCGGCCGCGCCCGCCATCGCCTCGATGTCCGGCGTGATGCGGTCGACCACCGGGATGAACCTTGCTTTCGGATCTTTGGCCGGCGGCGCCGTGTAGAGCCCGTCGATGTCGGAGAGCAGCACCAAAAGATCGGCGCCCATCATCGTGGCGACGCGCGCGGCCAGGCGGTCGTTGTCGCCATAGCGGATTTCGGAAGTGGCCACCGTGTCGTTCTCGTTGATGACCGGCACCGCCTTCATTTTCAGCAAAGTCGAGATGGTGGCGCGCGCGTTGAGGTAGCGGCGGCGCTCCTCGGTATCGCCGAGGGTCAAGAGGATCTGGCCCGATTTCAGCCCGTCCTTGCCAAGCGCGTCCGACCACGCGCCGGCAAGCGCGATCTGGCCGACGGCGGCGGCCGCCTGGCTTTCCTCGAGCTTCAGCGCGCGCTTGCCGAGGTCGAGAATGGTGCGGCCGAGCGCAATGGCGCCCGACGAGACGACGAGCACCTCCGCGCCGGCATTGGCCAGCACCGCGATGTCGTCGGCGAGCGAGGCCAGCCAGTCACGCTTCAGCCCTGTCGTGCGATCGACGAGCAGCGCCGAACCGATCTTCACGGTGATGCGCCGGTATGATTTCAGCGATTTCATGGGTTTTGCCGCCAGCGCGTGTCGACGGGAGCAGGAACAGCGTCGCGTGCTTCCGCCACCACGGCCATCAGCGCACGCAGCACCGCCTCGACGCCTTCGCCGGTGACGGCCGACAACAACATCGGCGCGCGGCCGGCGGCGCGCTTCAGCGAGGCCGCCTTCTTCTTGCGGGCGTCCGCGTCGAGGATGTCGACTTGGCTGAGCGCGACGATCTCGGGCTTCTCGGCCAGCCCATGGCCATAGGCTTCAAGCTCGCCGCGCACGGTCTTGTAGGCCTTGCCGGGATTTTCCTCCTGCGCCGAGACGAGGTGAAGAAGCACGCGCGTGCGCTCGACATGGCCGAGGAAGCGGTCGCCGATGCCGACCCCCTCATGCGCGCCCTCGATCAGGCCGGGAATGTCGGCCAGCACGAATTCTCGGCCGTCGATGCGGGCGACCCCGAGGCCGGGATAAAGCGTGGTGAACGGATAGTCGGCGATCTTCGGCTTGGCCGCGGTGACGGCCGCCAGCAAGGTCGACTTGCCGGCATTGGGCAGACCGACGAGCCCGGCATCGGCGATCAGCTTCAGCCTCAGCCAGATGCTGAGCTCCTCGCCCGGCTGTCCCGGATTGGCGCGGCGCGGCGCCTGGTTGGTCGAGGTCTTGAAATGCTGGTTGCCGAAGCCGCCATTGCCGCCCTTGGCGAGCAGGAAGCGCTGGCCGACCACCGTGAGGTCGCAGATCAGCATGTCGTTGTCCTCGGCAAACACCTGGGTTCCGGCAGGCACTTTCAACGTGATGTCGGCGCCCTTGGCGCCGGTCATGTTGCGGCCCATGCCGTGCATGCCGGTCTTCGCCTTGAAATGCTGCTGGTAGCGGTAGTCGATCAGCGTGTTCAGTCCGTCGACCGCCTCAGCCCAGACGTCGCCGCCGCGGCCGCCGTCGCCGCCGTCCGGGCCGCCGAACTCGATGAATTTTTCGCGCCGGAACGACACCGAACCGGCGCCGCCGTCGCCGGAGCGAATGTAAACCTTTGCCTGGTCGAGGAATTTCATCGGAGTTTCAAGTTTCTGCTGATGGCCTTGCGCGATTGCTCTAAACCAAGGCGGGGCGAAGGGCGAGGCTGTTTTGCGACTAAAGCGCCGGATGCCCTTTCGCAAAGGACGCTGTAGCACTGTTCGCTTGGCTGGGCTGGGGAAGTGCCGGAATGAAGCTCGTCACCTATAACATCCAGTATGGCATCGGCCTCGACGGAAAATACGATGTCGGCCGCATCGCCGACGCTGTGCGCGGCGCCGACGTCATCGCCCTGCAAGAGGTGACCCGCAACAACCCGCGCAACGGCGACCGCGATATGGTGGCCGAGATCGGCGAGGCGCTGCCGGAATACTTCGCCGCCTACGGCAGCAATTTCGAGGTCAATATCGGCTCGCGCCTGGATGCCGGCCGCGCCGTCACCAGGACCTTCCAGCTCGGCAATATGGTGCTGTCGACGACGCCCATTCATTTGTCGCGCAATCTCCTGCTGCCGCGCAGCCGCAGTCTGGAGAGGATGAACTTCCAGCGCGGCGCGCTGGAGGCGCTGATCGAGACCCCGCTCGGTTTCATCCGCTTCTACTCCACCCATCTCGACCACCGCAGCCCCGTCGAGCGCCAGAGCCAGATCCGTTTCCTGCGCCAGCGCCTGCTGAACTACACGCTGGAAGGCGGCGGCCTTTCCGGCATTCCGGAGATCGGCCTGCCGGACCTGCCCTATCCGGAGGCCTTCGTCGTCATGGGCGACTTCAATATGCTGCGCGGATCGCCCGAATATGTCGAACTCGCCGGGCGCCCTGACCACGAGTTCGGCATGCCGCTGACCGCCGACCTCGCCGTCGACGTCGCCCAGCGCCTCGACGTTTCCGGCCTGTTCACCTGGATCGACCCCAACCGCCCCAACGATGCGGCCCGCCACAAATGCATCGACTATGTCTTCACCAGCGCCTCGCTCGCGGGCTCGCTGAAGCGCCTGTGGACCGACCGGCAGGCTCGGGGGTCGGACCACCTGCCGGTCTGGGTCGAGCTGAGCTGAATTTCAACATGCCTAAAAATGCACCCAGTTACGCAGGCTCGTCCACGTCTTCCTGTCCAGCCGGTACCGCTCGACCGGCACCTGGCCGGCGACGATCGAGTTCAGCATGCCCTGGCCGGCATACTGGAAGCCGCACTTGTGGATGACGCGGCGCGAGGCCGGATTGATGACCCTGGTCGAGGCATGCAGCACCTGGATCGAGGTCTTCTGGAAGGCAAGGTCGACCAGCGCGTGCGCGGCTTCCGTGGCGTAACCGCGCTTCCAGTAGGGCTCGCCGATCCAGTAGCCGAGCTCCAGCCCGCGATCGGTGGTGTTGAGGCCCGCGCAGCCGACGAAGGTGCCGGTGCCGGCAAGCGTCAGCGCATAGACGATGCCGGCGCGGCGCGACGAGGCCATGGCCAGGAAGGCTCTGCCTTCGGCCTCGCCGTAAGGATGCGGCATGCGGGCCAGCATTTCGGCGACGTGGCGGTTGTCGGCCAAGGCAACCAGTTGCTCGAGATCGCTCTCGCGCGGGGGGCGCATGACGAGACGCTCGGTGGCGAGCACCGGGCAGTCGATCGCGTAACTTTCGTCTTCGGTGTCTTCCGCTTCGGCAACCATTTAGTCCTCCAGGGCAAAGAAAAATGAAAAAGGAGAGATGGAAGCCCATCTCTCCTGATCCTTTCCTGGCCTGGCCAGACACCGGTTCCCGAGATGGGCGCCGGTGTTATGGTGCGGAACCGGCTACTCCGCTGCTTTGGTGATCGGGTTTACCGAGACGTAGGTTCGGCCGTTGGCTTTTTTGTTGAAGGCGACTGCGCCGGCTTCGAGCGCAAAAAGGGTATGGTCCGTGCCCATGCCAACGTTGGTGCCCGGATGCCATTGCGTGCCGCGCTGACGAATGATGATGTTGCCGGCGACGACGGCTTCGCCGCCGAACTTCTTCACGCCGAGACGCTTGGAGTGCGAGTCGCGACCGTTGCGCGACGAACCGCCAGCTTTCTTGTGTGCCATCTAACTAACTCCGATGCGCCCTAGGGCGCTTGAATGGTCTTATGAACGCGTTCGCGTTCCGTTTCAAGTCCGTACCGGCGACGTTTGTCGCCAGTCAGCCTTACTTCTTCTTCGCCAGCTCCTTGGCCTGCTCGCGCCAGTCCTTGATCTGGTCGGCGCTGAACGGCATGTGCTCGTCGATCTTGGCGACATCCTTGTCTGTCAGCTTGGCGAGCTGCGCGAAGGTGACGATGCCCTGCTCGTTAAGATCCTTCGCCGCGACCGGGCCGATGCCCTTGATCACGGTCAGATCGTCCGGCTCGCCCTTCGGCGCCTTGAACAACGGCGCGGCAGCGGTCTCGGCCTTGGCCTCTTCCTTCGCAGTCTCCGCCTTGGCTTCCTTCTTGGCCTTGGGCTCCTTCGGAGCGGCCTCTGCCTTCGCCTCGGCGGCGACTTCCGCTTTGGCCTCAGCCTTGGCTTCCGGCTTCGCGGCGGCCTTCTTCGACGGCTTGGCGCCACCTAGCAGGATCTCGGCGATCCGCACGGTGGTCAGCAGCTGGCGGTGGCCGATCTTGCGGCGCGAATTCTGGCGGCGGCGCTTCTTGAAAGCGATGACGGTGCGGTTCTTGCCCTGCTCGACGACTTCCGCCGTGACCATGGCGCCATCGACGAACGGCGCGCCGAAGGTGACATTCTCGCCCTCGCCATGCGCGAGCACATTGCCGATTTCGACGATATCGCCGACCTTGGCTTCGACTTTCTCGATCTTCAAGAGATCGTTGGCGGCGACGCGATACTGCTTGCCGCCCGTTTTGATGACTGCGAACATTTTTTGCCTTTCGCTGTTCGGTCGGCCTTGATGAACCGCCTCAAGCGGTCCGGCCGTCTTTTTGTCAGTCTGCGGGTTCAAAAAACAAGCGGCGCGGAGAAGCCCCACGCCGAATGCGGGCTGTCCCTAACCGAAGGTTGCGCGGAAGTCAAGGCGAGCGGACCTTGCTCTTGGAGGATACCGCGAGCCGCCGTGCCGGCAAAGGTCAATCCGTAGCCTCGCCGCCGCTTTCCAAGAAGCAGGAAATCGGTCGAATAGGGCCTTGTAACTGCGACAGTCAGCCGTTATCTAGTGCGCCGCGCCGGCAACGGCCGACCATGACCTCGCGGAGAGGTGGCAGAGTGGTCGAATGCACCGCACTCGAAATGCGGCATACTCGCAAGGGTATCGGGGGTTCGAATCCCTCCCTCTCCGCCAGCCTGCTTGTGTACAGCCCGAAGACATAGGTAACGGT
>NZ_JHQR01000146.1 GCF_014843825.1 Mesorhizobium silamurunense | reverse complement strand
GACGACAACGCGCCGGCTCCCGACGACAGCGAGGGCGAGGCGCCGGCCGACAACGAGCCTGCTCCGGCCCCTGCCCCGGCTCCCACAAGCCCGGCGCCGGCAAATTGATTTCAGGCCCGGCCGTGACGGCCGGCCTCATGCTATTTGTGAATGCTGAACGGCGCGCGTTGCGTTCGACGCGCTATCGCCCTATATGGCGATTTTAGCGGAGCTTGAGCCCCACATGGCAGACCCGAAGGCAGACGCAGACGACGTGCTTTCCGCCGAGGCCGATGACCATTTCCATGACGAATGCGGCGTGTTCGGCATTTTCGGCCGGCAGGACGCGGCGGCCATCGTCACGCTCGGGCTTCACGCGCTCCAGCATCGCGGCCAGGAAGCAGCCGGCATAGTCTCCTATGACGGCAGCCAGTTCCATGTGGAGCGCCATATCGGCCTGATCGGTGACACCTTCACCAAGCAGCGCGTCATCGACAGCCTGCAGGGCAACCGCGCCATTGGCCACACCCGCTACGCCACCACCGGGGGCTCCGGCCTGCGCAATGTCCAGCCCTTCTTCGCCGAGCTCGGCGAAGGCGGCTTCGCCGTCGCCCACAACGGCAATCTCACCAATGCAATGACGGTGCAGCGTGCGCTGCAGAAGCAGGGGGCGATCTTCTCCTCCACCTCCGACACCGAGACGCTGCTGCACCTGGTCGCAACCAGCAAGGAGCGCGATCTCAATTCGCGCTTCATCGATGCGGTGCGCCAGGTCGAGGGCGCCTTCTCGCTGGTGGCGATGACGGCCAAGAAGATGATCGGCTGCCGCGATCCGCTGGGGATCAGGCCGCTGGTGCTCGGCGATCTCGACGGCGCCTGGATCCTCGCCTCCGAGACCTGCGCGCTCGACATCATCGGCGCCCGCTTCGTGCGCGATATCAAGCCCGGCGAGATGGTGGTCGTCACCTCCAAGGGCATCGAGAGCCTTTTCCCGTTCGAGCCGCAGAAGACCCGGTTCTGCATCTTCGAATATGTCTATTTCGCGCGGCCGGATTCCTCGGTCGAGGGCCGCAACGTCTATGAGGTGCGCAAGCGCATCGGCGCGGAGCTGGCGCAGGAAAGCCCAGTCGAGGCAGACATCGTCGTGCCGGTGCCGGATTCCGGCACGCCGGCGGCGATCGGCTTCAGCCAGGCCGCGGGCATTCCCTTCGAGCTCGGCATCATCCGCAACCACTATGTCGGCCGCACCTTCATCCAGCCGGGCGATTCCATCCGCCACATGGGCGTGAAGCTCAAGCACAACGCCAATCGCCGCATGATCGAGGGCAAGCGCGTGGTGCTGGTGGACGATTCGATCGTGCGCGGCACCACCAGCCAGAAGATCGTGCAGATGGTGCGCGATGCCGGCGCCAGGGAAGTGCATATGCGCATCGCCTCGCCGCCGACCCGCGCTTCCTGTTTCTACGGCGTCGACACGCCGGAGAAGTCGAAGCTCTTGGCATCGCGCATGTCGGTCGAGGAGATGGCCGAGTTCATCCGCGTCGATTCGCTCGGATTTCTTTCGATCGACGGGCTCTACCGCGCCGTCGGCGAGGCGCGCCGCGACAACGACCAGCCGCAGTTCTGCGACGCCTGCTTCACCGGCCAGTACCCCACCCGCCTGCTCGACTTCGAAGGCCACGACAATGTGCGCACGCTGTCGCTGCTGGCGAGCGGTGGGTCGTAGGCCGGATCACTTCACGGAATCTCTCGCATGACCCTCGACCTCTCCGGCCGCGTCGCGGTCGTCACCGGCGCCTCGCGCGGCATCGGCTATTTCATAGCCAGGGAACTGGCGGCCGCCGGCGCACATGTGATTGCCGTCGCCCGCACCGTGGGCGGACTGGAGGAGCTTGACGACCAGATCAAGGCCGACGGCCGCGGACAGGCGACGCTGGTGCCGCTTGACCTTACCGACATGGCCGGCATCGACCGGCTGGGCGGCGCGATCCACGAGCGTTGGGGCAAGCTCGACATCCTCGTCGCCAATGCCGCCATCCTCGGCGTTGTCTCGCCGATCGGCCATGTCGAGGCCAAGACCTTCGAGAAGGTTATGACCGTCAATGTCACCGCGACCTGGCGCCTGATCCGCTCGGTCGACCCGCTGCTGAGGCTTTCCGACGCCGGCCGCGCCATCATCATGTCCTCCAACGCGGCGCATTCGGCGCGTGCCTTCTGGGCGCCCTACGCGGCCTCGAAAGCCGCGGTCGAGACGATGATGCGCTCCTGGGCGCATGAGACCGAGAGCCTGCCGCTCCGGGTCAACGCCGCCGATCCCGGCGCCACCCGCACGGCGATGCGCGCACAGGCCATGCCCGGCGAGGATCCCGAAACGCTGCCGCATCCGTCGGAAATCGCCAAACGCATCGTGCCGCTGGCGAGCCCGGAGCTGAAGGAGACGGGGCTGATCTTCCAGGCCAAGCACAACCGCTTCGTCGCCTATCGCCAGCCGGAATAAACCCGCCTCAAGGCGGATGAAAGGGCCTCCGGCTACGTTCTTCGAATGTGGAACATTCGATACCCGGAGGACCGACATGCGCAGACTTCTTCTCGTTGCCGCCACCGTCATTGCCGCCACTGCAGGCGCGGCGCTGTCGCAAGACGCCAAGATGAGCTTCTTCGTCACCAGCGTCGGCTCCGGCAAGGGCGCTGATCTCGGCGGGCTAAAGGGAGCGGACGCGCATTGCGCCTCGCTGGCGGAAGCGGCGGGCGTCACCTGCAAGACCTGGCACGCCTATCTGTCCACCAGCACCGACGATGCGCGCGACCGCATCGGCAAGGGTCCCTGGTTCAACGCCAAGGGCGAGAAGATCGCCGACGATGTCGCCTCGCTGCACGGCGACGCCAACGGCATCACCAAGCAGACGGCGCTTACCGAGAAAGGCGAAGTCGTCAACGGCCGCGGCGACAAGCCCAACCGGCACGACATGCTGACCGGCTCGAAGCCGGACGGCACGAAGATCGCCGACCAGACCTGCGGCGACTGGACGATGAGCGGCGCGGAGAGTGCCGCCATGATGGGCCATCACGACCGCACCGGCCTCGACGATTCGGCGGCGGCGAAATCGTGGAATTCCTCGCATGCCTCGCGCGGCGGCTGCAGCCAGGAGGTGCTGAAGGGCACAGGCGGCGACGGCCTGTTCTACTGCTTCGCCGTCGAGTGAGCACAGGGTCGGCGACGATCTGCAGTCACGGGTCTGTGATCAAGTGGTCGAATGCCGCTTCGCGGCCCTGCTTTCGCCACTTGCGGGGAGTTGCTAGGATCGGTCCGAGTCCGACATCCAGCAAAGAGGAATTTCCATGGCTGCCACTCCCAGCGTAGCGTTGGTCTGGTATCTGGTGATCGCCGGTCCGCAAGGCGGCATGGTGGTGCTGCCCAGCACCTTCGACACCCGCGAACAGTGCACCAATGCGATTGCCGAATATCAGAAGCAGCCGACGCCGCAGGGCTGGGCCGTGCAATGCGTGCCGAGCGCCTCGCCCTTCACCGATGAGGGGGATGCTGAAGAGCCCTCTGCGCAGTAGCGCCAGCTGATCTCCCCCCTTGAGGGGGAGATGGCCGCAAAGCGGCCAGATAGGGCACCGACGTCTCCTTCGAGAAAAGCGCCGGAGCTTCATGCGCAGCGACCCCCTCTGTCGCCTTCGGCGACATCTCCCCCTCAAGGGGGAAGACTAGCTTGCGCTCACACTCAACGTCGGCTTGTTGTTGATCGTCTGGAACACCACGCAGTAGCGCTCGGTGAGTTTCAACAGCGAATCGATGCGCTCCTGGGGCTCGTCGGTATCGAGACCGAATTTCAGCCGGATCTCCCGAAAACCGACCGGCGCTTCGCGAGCGACACCGAGCGTGCCGCGAAAATCGAGGTCGCCCTCGGCCTCGACGGTGGCGTTGCCGAGCTTGAACTCCAGCGCCGTCGCGACCGCCTTCAGCGTCACGCCGGCGCAGGCGACCAGCGCTTCGAGCAGCATGTCGCCCGAGCAAAGCTCCAGGCCTGACCCGCCGGTGGCCGGATGAAGACCGGCAACCGCAAGCGCCCTGCCCGTCTCCACCTTGCAGGCGATGGACTGGTCGTCGAGGCTGCCTCTGGCCCTGAGCGTGATCAGCGCCTTGGCGGCGTCGTCGCGATAAGCCTCCTTCAGCGGCGCCTGCATGGCCTTGAGTGTGGTCGCGTCCATTGTCCAATCCCGATTGATGATTTCGCAGAGCTGATAGCACTCTCTTACGCCGCCGCGAAGGAAGGCTATGCCAGTTGGAGGAGCCGAGGCGTGAAGAATGCCCTGTCGGATCTGGCGAAACTCGAACGTCCTTCGGCCGTTGTCAGACAGGAAGGAGATTCAGCATGGCCAAGGTGACCTCGCATCTGTGGTTCGAAAGGGACGCGCGGCAAGCGGTGGAATTCTATGTCGCCACCATTCCCAACTCGGCGATCGGCCGCATGACGGACGTGGCGGCGGACAATCCGAGCGGCCCCGCCGGCAGCGTCAAGATCATCGAATTCGTGCTCGACGACCAGAATTTCATCGCGCTCGAAGCCGGTCCGCTCGACCCGTTCAACCATTCCTTCTCGATCCTCGTCGAGCTCGAGAGCCAGGCCGAGATCGATCGCATCTGGAACGCCTTTCTCGACGATGGCGGCAAGCCCGAGCAATGCGGCTGGCTGAAGGACCGTTGGGGCCTGTCGTGGCAGATCGTGCCGAAAATCCTCGGCGACATGGCCGCCCATCCCGACCGCGAGCGCGCCGAACGCGCCACCGAGGCGATGCTGGGCATGGTGAAGATCGATGTCGCGGCGCTGGAGAGGGCGTTTGGGGAGGGGTGAGCGTAGCGCTGCAACGTAGAAGAATAGCGAAAGCGTACATGACAGCCGATCTCCCCCTTGCGGGGAGATTGGCAGCTTCAACCCTTTGACTTCGCCCGCTCCGGCCATACCTTTGCGGAGGTCGTTCGCGCGGAGGTCTCATGCAGTCCAAGTTGAAGCTCGTCCCCCTCATCCTCCTAGCGCTCACAGCCTTCGCGCAGCCAGCCCCCGCCGAAACACCGGAACGGCCGCCGCCAGCCGGCGGCGTGCTGTCGCTTTTGCCGCCGCCCCAGGTGACCGAGCATTCGATCATGCTTGCCGCCCGCAAGCTCGACTACCAGGCCAAGGCCGGCACGCTGTCGCTTCTGTCCGGAAAGGGCGAGGTCACGGCGGAAATCTTCTACGTCGCCTACACGCAGCAATCGCCCGCCCCGGCGAAGGAGCGGCCGATCACCTTCGTCTTCAACGGTGGGCCGGGCGCGGCGTCGGCCTATCTGCATCTCGGCGCGCTCGGCCCGCGCATCGTCGCCACCGCGGCCGACGGCGAATTCCTGCCGCCGCCGCAAAAACTGATCGACAATCCGGACAGCTGGCTCGACATGACCGACCTCGTCTTCATAGACCCGGTCGGCACCGGCTACAGCCGCGAGGCGCCGGGCCAGGACACGAAAGCTTTCTGGGGCGTCGACCAGGACGCCAGCTCGGTCGGCGCTTTCATCCGGCTCTATCTCGCCCAAAACGGTCGCACCGCTTCACCGCTCTTCCTTGCCGGCGAAAGCTATGGCGGCTTTCGCGCCGCGCTGCTCGCCAGGACGCTGCAGGAGGATGTGGGCTTAAGCCCCAGCGGCATCGTGCTGATCTCGCCGGCGCTGGAGTTCATGCTGGTGCGGCCGGACCAGTTCGACCAGTTGCACTGGGCGCTCGAACTGCCTTCGCTGGCGGCGGTGCGCCTTCGTTCCGACGGCGTCAGTGGCGAGGCGCTGCGCGACAGGTTGGCCGAGGTCGAGCACTATGCGCTTGGCGATTATCTGACGGCGTTGGCAAGCGGGCTGGAGCAAGGCGGAAAGCTCGCCAGCCGGCGCGTGGCGGAAATCACCGGTCTGCCGCTCGATCTTGTAGACCACAACTTTGCCCGCGTCCCGACCGGCCTCTTCGCCCGCGAGTTCCAGCGCGCCAAGGGCAAGGTGCTCAGCCCTTACGATGCCATGGTCGCGACCAGCGACATCGCGCCGGAAAGTGCCCACATCGCCGGCCCCGATCCGGTGCTCGACCGCAGCGTGCCGGCGCTGACCTCGGCCTTCGTCGCCTATGCGCGCGATGAACTGAACTACCGCACCGACGTCAGCTACCGGCTGCTCAACGGCGAGATCAGCCGCAACTGGGACTACGGCACCTCCGGCCAAGGCTATGCCGGGGTGATGAACGACCTGCAGCGGGCCCGCTCGCTCAACCCTTCGCTCGGCGTCGTCATCGTCAACGGCTATACCGACCTCGTGACGCCCTATCTCGCCTCGCGCTACCTGGTGAACCAGATCCACACCCTCGCCGACGCCAAGCCGATCCGCCTCGACGTCGTCGAGGGCGGCCATATGATGTATCTGAGACCGGACGGGCGTCGAGCGCTGAAGGAGGCCGCGTCGGAGCTCTACCAGGCGACGCAGTGAGCGCCGCCCGCTCGCGCCGAATGCGCCACCATCTGTTGCGCTGCGGCGCGGCGGCGAGGTCAGGAATCGGTTCGACTGCTGGCCGTTGGCGGACGGCGCCCGGAGAGGGCTTCAACCGCGTCTTCGATGCCGACAACCTGCCGCTCGACGTCCTCCAGATAAAGTCGCCCGGCCACAATCTGACCGTCGATAATTTCGAACAGCGTGACCCCGCGCACCTCGAAGGGTTGCCCGTCGGAGCGAGTACCTGACCAATGCCATTCGATCCAGGTCGTGTCACTGTCTTGGACCGATCGCGTGACCGCCGCGTGGAAGTCAGGTATTCCCGCGAACATGGCTTCCCAATTGGCGCGCATCTGATCCCGCCCGACGAAAGCTCTGCCCGGGTGCGCCGGCTGCACGCTCCGATAGTTCTCGTGGATGAGAGCGGTGACAGCGTCGAGATCGTGCGCGTTCATCGCCGTCACCAGTCGATCGATCACTTCAGTCATCGAACTCCCGGACTTATGCAACGGACGCATTGGCGCTCTCCGTGGTCTACCGCCGGTGTGAGCCACGCCGATCAATCCGCGAGCCTCAAAATTACCTGATAGGGCTGCGGCCGTCCAGCATTGCAAGACGCCGAACATGCTCGTCCGCCTCCTCGCACACCAGCGTCAGCAACCACTGCGGAGTGGCTTTGTCCGCGTAAGCCCCTTGTAAGCGTCGGGCGAATGCAGGTCGCCGGCCACTGTCCCAACGCAAGAGCGGACCTGGCGCAGAGGCGTGCCGGCTGTGCCATGGGATGGTAGCTGCTGCTGACAGCAGGGTGTCAGGACAGCAAGCGTAGTCTGGTGACATGACGGATTCTCTCGACAGGCCCGACACGCTCATGCATGGCGCCGCCGACCTCGCGGCTGAGCGCACGCTGGGGATCGTGCTGGTCTCGGCCTCGGCGATTGCCTTCGCGCTCACCGGCGTGCTGACCAAGTCGATCCATGCCGATCCGCTGACCATCACCTGCTGGCGCGGCTTCTTCGGCTCGATCCTGATCACCCTTTATGTGCTGTGGCGGCGGCGCCGCTCGGGCGGACGCGAGAGTCTCAGGCTCGGCTGGCGCGGCTGGCTGCTGGCGGTCGAGGGTGCCGCGGCCAGCATCGCCTTCATCTCGGCCTTCAAGTTCACCTATGTCGCCAATGTCGCGGTGATCTACGCAACCTCGCCTTTCATCGCGGCATTGCTTGCCTTGCTGCTGGTGCGCGAAAAATTCCGCCTGCAGACGATGCTGGCGGCGGCCGTGTCGCTTTGCGGCGTCGCCATCATGGTGGGCGGCGGCCTCGGCAGCGGCCACCTGTTCGGCGACGGGCTGGCGCTTTTGATGACCACCGGCAGCGCGCTCTACATGATCATGGTGCGCGCCTTCCGCGACTCGCCCGTCGTCTGGGCCGGCGCGGTGTCCGCCTTCCTGCTCTTCGTGCTCGGCTGGTTCGTCACCGACCCGCTGGCCGTCTCGACCCGCGACATGGTGCTGCTTGCCACCTTCGGCTGCTCCTTCGCGACGGCCTCGATCCTGTGGACCGAAGGCTCGCGGCTCATCCCCGCCGCCGAATCGGGCCTGCTCGGCTCGGGGGAGGTTCCCTTCGCCATCCTGTTTGCCATGCTGTTCCTCGGCGAAATCCCGCCAACGGCCAGCATCGTCGGCGGCGCCATCGTGCTTTGCGCGGTTTTCGCCCATGCCGGGCGCGACTGGATGAAGGCGAAATCGGCGCGTTCGTAAATTATTTTCGCGGTCACGGAACCATCATCCGACTCAGGCATTGTTGGATTGACGGGTCACCCCCCAAGTCCCCCCAAACCCCTCGACCCGTCCGACTAGAAGCCGACCCGCAAAAAGGTCGGCTTTTTCTTTTGGGGCGATCCCAGGGAAAGTGCGTAGCGGGAGGCTGAAGGCGGCGTAGCGGCGGCGCCTTCCCCTTCTCCCACCAGGGGAGAAGGGGAGGTCGTATCACCCCCGCATTGACCTTCCCCTGACTTCCGCTACCCTCTGCAATCGAAGCGGCCGCGAAGAGCCGCGATCTGGGAGGACGTTGGGAGAGAGCGGCATGATCCTGACATTGGCGCTGCTTGCCGGTCTGGTCTTTGCCTGGCTAGTGATCGGCGTGATCGAGACGTTCCGGCTCGATCTGCGTTTCACCCAGGCGCTGCTCTACGTGCCGTTCAAGCTTGCCTGGCGCATCTCCGACAACCGCATCCGCATTGCCCGCAATGCGCAAACGCCGGTCATCTATGTCGTCTCGCACCAGTCGCGCATCGAGCCGGCGCTGATGCTGTCGCTGCTTGCTGACGACACGCTGCACATCCTGGACGAGGCCTCGGCGCGCTCACTATGGCTGGAGCCGTGGCGTGAGCTCGCCCGCACCATCGCCTTCAACGCCGAACATGTCTTCGTCAGCCGCCGGCTGGTGCGCGTGCTGAAGGGCAAGGGCCGACTTGCCGTCTATCTGCCCGACACGGTCGAGCCGGACGTCAAGTCGTTCCGGCTGTTCCGCGCCATCACCCGCATCGCCATGCAGGCCGACGCCCGCATCGTGCCGATCTTCGTCGCCGGTTCACGCGACCTGCCGGTGTCGCTGACGCCGGCCGACAAGGCGCCGCGCCACTGGTTCCCACGCCTGTCGCTCAGCGTGCTGGAGCCGATGACCATCGCCGAGCTGGTGGCGCGCAACCCCGACATGGCCTCGAACACCAACGCGCTGTTCGACCGTTTCGCCGAAGCGCGGCTTTACGGCAGCAATCTCGACCGCGGCCTGTTCCTGGCGATGCGCGATGCGGCGGATCGCGTCGGCGCCTCGCACCCGATCATCGAGGACGTCATTTCGGGCGCGCTCAGCTACCGCAAGATGTTCATCGGCGCGCGCGTGCTCGGCCGCCGCTTCGAGGCGGTGACGGCACCCGGCGAAGCGGTCGGCCTGCTCTTGCCCAACGCCAACGGCGTGGTGCTGTCCTTCGTCGGGCTGATTTCGGCGGCCCGCGTCGCGGCGATGATCAACTACACCGCCGGACCGGCGAGCGTGACAGCGGCGATCCGCACCGCTGTCATCCGTACCGTGGTCTCATCCCGCGCATTCATCGAGAAGGCGGGCATCGACGACATCGTCGCCGCCGTCGAAGCGGGCGGCGCGAAGATGCTTTGGCTGGAGGATGTGCGCGAGAGCGTGACGGTGCTCGACAAGGTCGCCGCGGCGCTTTTCTGGCGCTTCCCGCTGCAGCGGCAGCAGGCGTCGAAACCGGCGGTGATCCTGTTCACCTCGGGCTCGGAAGGCACGCCCAAGGCAGTGGTGCTGTCGCACCGCAACCTTTACGCCAACGCCATGCAGGCCGAGGCGCGCGTCACGATCTCGCCTGCCGATATCCTGCTCAACGTGCTGCCGGTGTTCCATTCCTTCGGGCTGACCGGCGGCACCATCCTGCCGCTGGTTACGGGCGTGAAATTGTTCCTCTACCCCTCGCCGCTGCACTACAAGATCATTCCGGAGATCGCGCGCAAGGTGAAGCCGACGGTAATGTTCGGCACCGACACCTTCCTCGCCAACTATGCCCGCACCGCCAAGGACGGCGACTTCTCCAGCCTGCGCTTCGTGGTGGCCGGCGCCGAGGCGGTGAAGCCGGAGACAAGGCGCGTCTACCGCGACCGTTTCCAGGCGTCGATCATCGAAGGCTTTGGGCTGACCGAGGCGGCGCCCGTGGTGGCGGTGAACACCGCGATCCACAACCGCGACGGCACGGTCGGGCGGCTGCTGCCGGGGATCCGCATGAAGCTCGAGCCGGTCGAAGGCATCAGCGACGCCGGCCGGCTGTGGCTCGATGGGCCGAATATGATGATGGGCTACATGACCGCCGATCGGCCAGGTGAATTGCAGCCGCTCGAAGGCTGGCACGATACCGGCGACATCGTCTCGGTCGACCGCGACGGCTTCATCACCATCCGAGGTCGCGCAAAACGCTTCGCCAAGATCGCCGGCGAGATGGTGTCACTGGGCGCGGTCGAGATGCTGGTGCAGGCACTTTGGCCCGAAGAGCGCCATGCCGCGGTCGCTGTGCCCGACAAGAGACGCGGCGAGCGCATCGTGCTGGTCACCACCGCCGGTGACGCCGATCCGGAAGAGCTGCGCCAGTTCGGCAAGAAGGCGGGCGCGGCGGAGCTGATGGTGCCCAACGACATCGTCAAGGTGGAAGAAATCCCGGTGCTGGGCTCCGGCAAGACCGACTACATCTCGGCGCGCAAGCTGGCGATCGACCGGCTGGGGCTGAGTGCCGCGGCGTAGCGCCTACCCGATATCCGAAGGCGGCACCTTCTCGCCTTCGCGCATGGCCCGCTTCGAATAGGCGCGCACCGAGAACGGCAGGAAGAGGAGATAGCCGGCGACCGAGGCCGTCAGCGTATACCAGGGATAGGCCATCAACAGCAGGATGTAGAGCACAACGCCGAGGATGACCGGCAGCACCCTGTCGCCCGGCACCTTGACGCTCTTGCCCGAATAGACCGGCAGCCGGCTGACCAAAAGGAAAGCGACGAGCACGGTGAAGCCGGTGGCGACGAAGGCCGCCGGCCGGGTGGGCTCCAGGCCGAGCCGCAGAAAATAGAGATAGAGCGGCAACATGACCAGCACGGCGCCCGCCGGCGCCGGCACGCCGACGAAATATTCGGTCTGCCAGGCCGGCTGGTCGGTGTCGTCGGCCAGCACATTGAAGCGGGCGAGCCGCATGCCGCAGGCGATGGTGAACAGAAGCGCCGCGATCCAGCCCGGCGAGCCGGCGCGGTCGAGCAGGAAGGCATAGAGCACCAGCGCCGGCGCCACGCCGAAATTGACGATGTCGGCCAGCGAATCCATCTGCGCGCCGAATTTCGAGGTCGCCTTCAGCATGCGTGCCAGGCGACCGTCTATGCCGTCGAGGAAGGCGGCGAGCAACACCATGACGACGGCCGGCTCGAAACGGTCCTCGAAGGCGAAGCGGATGCCGGACAGGCCGGCGCAGATGGCAAGCACGGTGACCAGATTGGGCAGCACCATGCGCATCGGGATCTCGCGGATGCGCGGGCCGCCGCTGGCGTGTGCCTCGAATTTCTTGAAGGGCGCGCCCACGTCTCAGGAAATCCTGACCAGCGGGGCGACGGCTGCGCCGCCGAACTCCGCAAGCACCGTCTCGCCACCCACCGCCGTCTGGCCGACGGCGACGCGCGGCACGGCATTCGATGGTAGGAAGACGTCGACGCGCGAGCCGAAGCGGATCAGGCCAAAACGCTCGCCGATCCCGATCGAGCCGCCCTGCTCGGCCCAGCAGACGATGCGGCGCGCCACAAGGCCGGCGATCTGCACGGCGGCGATCATGCCGTTGGGGCTGTCGATGACCAGGCCGTTGCGCTCGTTCTCGGAACTCGCCTTGTCGAGCTCGGCGTTGAGGAATTTGCCGGGACGATGCTCGATCCGCGTGATCCTGCCGCGCACCGGCGCGCGGTTGATGTGGCAAGAAAAGACATTCATGAACACCGAGATGCGGGTCATCTCGGTGGAACCCAGGCCAAGCTCGCTGGGCGGCACGGCCGGCCCGACCGCCGAAATCACGCCGTCAGCCGGGCTCACCACCAGCCGGTCGTCGACCGGCGTGACGCGCTCGGGATCGCGGTAGAAATAGATGCACCAGGCGGTGAGGATCAGCCCGATCCAGAACAGGAGCGAGGAGAAATAGCCGAGGAAAAGCGTTGCCGCGCCGAAGGCGGCGATGAAGGGGTAGCCCTCGCGATGGATCGGAACGAACGTATTCTTGATCGAATCGACAAGCGTCATAGGGCTGAGGGCGGTCCCTGTTGCAGGTCCGGCCTCAATAGCGGAAAGCCCCCCTCCCCGCAACGCAACAATGGGAGAGGATGGGCGGTTGGGTGTTGTGGGTCATGACCATGACTTTCAGCACCGACTGTCGGAATCCGGCCCTCTCATCCGTCCTTGGCTGGACAACATGCCAAGGAGCCAGCCAATGCCATCGCCGCAATCCGTCACCGGGAAAGCAAAGGTCATCACGGAGGGCCTCGCCTTTGGCGAGTCACCGCGCTGGCGTGAGGGGCGGCTCTGGCTGTGCAACTGGGGCACCGGCGAGATCGTTGCCGTGGATGAAGACGGCAACAGCGAGGTCATGCTCACCGTGCCGGCCATGCTGCCCTATTCGATCGACTGGCTGCCGGACGGGCGACTGCTTGTCGTCTCCGGGCGGGAAGGCCTGCTGCTTAGGCAGGAGGCGGACGGGACGCTCGCCACCCATGCCGACCTAAGGCCGCTGTCGAAGAACCCCTGGAATGAGATTGTCGTCGACGGGCGCGGCAACATCTATGTCAATGGTGGTGGGCCGGCGCCGGCGCCGGGCGAGCATTTCGGGCCGGGCACCATCGTGCTGATCACGCCGGACGGCATGGTCCGGCAGGTCGCCGAGGACATCGCCTTCGCCAACGGCATGGCGGTAACGCCGGACAACCAGACTTTGATTGTCGCCGAATCCCATGCCAGGCGGCTGACCGCCTTCGATATTGCGGCCGATGGCAGCCTTTTCAAGCGCCGCGTCTGGGCCGATCTCGGCAGTGACTATCCAGACGGTATCTGCCTCGATACCGAGGGCTGCGTCTGGTACGCCGACGTGCCCAACCGGCACTGCGTCAGGGTGCACGAGGGCGGTGCGAAAATCGGTAGGGTCGAGGTCGACCGCGGCTGCTTTGCCTGCATGCTGGGCGGGGCCGAGGGCAGGACGCTGTTCATCGCCGCCGCCGAATGGCGCGGCTTCGAGCACATGGTCAGCGACGCCCGCACCGGCCAGGTGCTAGGCGTCGCCGCGTCTGCACCTGGCGCGGGCTGGCCGTCTTATAACTCCGGCACGCGCTGATAGTTGGCAATGTCGGCCTTGACGCCCAGGCGCACTATCGTTTCCTGCGGGCTGAAGGCGATGCGCTCGTGCGCTGCCTTGACGATCGGCACAACCTTGTCGACAGCCGCCTGGCTTTCCCATTCGACCATGGTGACGATGTTGAATTCGCCGGGGCCGGAAAACTGCTCGAGCAGGAAGTCCTGCACGAAGCCTTCCTGCTGGCGCAGCAATTCATGCGTCATCTTGACCTTGCCGAGGATCTCGTCGCGCGCTTCCGCCGGCACAACGAACTTATCGACCCGGAACACGCTGCCATGGCGTTGATTTTTATTGCTCATTTCGATCTGTCTCCGTTCTTGGAAGGCTTGCTTCGCAGGGGCTCGGAGACGGTTTGCAAGCTCAAGGTAAGTTGAGGTCAAGGGATTTTTTGCGAGGCGCTGATACCGCTGATCTCCCCCCTTGTGACCCCTTGTGGGGGAGATCAACTCATCTCCGACGTCCTTCTCCGCACAATCACTCCCAGTTCGTCGGTCTCACGGGCGATGCGCAGCCGTTCCTCGGCTTCGGTCGCTTCGCGCTGGCGGTCCCACATCGAGGCGTAGAGGCCGTGCCTGGCGAGCAGCGCGGCGTGGGTGCCGCGCTCGGCGATCTGGCCGTCCTTCAAGACGATGATCTCGTCGGCCGAGATCACCGTCGACAGCCGGTGAGCAATGACGATGGTGGTGCGGCCCTTGCTGACAAGGTCGAGCGCGGCCTGGATCTCCTGTTCGGTCTGGGTGTCCAGAGCCGAGGTTGCCTCGTCGAGCATCAGGATCGGCGGCGCCTTGAGGATGGTGCGGGCGATCGCCACGCGCTGCTTTTCGCCGCCCGAAAGCTTCAGCCCGCGCTCGCCGACCATCGAGCGATAGCCGTCGGGGAGCTTGGCGATGAAGGGCCCGATCTGGGCGAGCTCAGCTGCCTTGCGCACCTCCTCCTCGCTGGCGCCGACGCGGCCGTAGCGGATGTTGTAGGCGATGGTGTCGTTGAAAAGCACGGTGTCCTGCGGCACCATGCCGAGCATGGCGCGCAGGCTCTCCTGTGTGACGTCGCGGATGTCCTTGCCGTCGATCAGCACCTGGCCGCGCTGGACGTCGTAAAAGCGGAACAGCAGCCGCGAGATGGTCGACTTGCCGGCGCCGGAGGGGCCGACGATGGCGACCGTCTTGCCGGCCGGCACCTCGAAGGATATGCCTTTCAGAATCTTGCGGTTCGGATCATAGGAGAAATGCACGTCGCGGAACTCGACCTTGCCGGCACTCACCTTCAACGGCTTGGCGTCCGGCTTGTCGACGATCTCCTGGGGGACGTCGAGCAGGTCGAACATGTGCTCGATGTCGGTCAGGCCCTGCCGGATCTCGCGATAGATGAAGCCGATGAAATTGAGCGGCACGGAAAGCTGCATCAGCATGGCGTTGATGAAGACGAAGTCGCCGACGCTTTGCGTGCCGGCCTGTACCTCCAGCGCCGACATGCACATCACGATGACGGTGCCCAGCCCGAAGATGACGCCCTGGCCGAAGTTCAGCCAGCCGAGCGAGGTCCAGGTTTTCGTCGCGGCGGTCTCGTAGCGCGCCATGGAGCGGTCGAAGCGCTCGGCCTCCATGCGCTCATTGGTGAAATATTTGACCGTCTCGAAATTGAGCAGCGAGTCGATCGCCTTGGTGTTGGCGTCGGTGTCGCTGTCGTTCATGTCGCGGCGGATCGAGATGCGCCAGTCGCTCGCCTTGACCGTGAACCAGACATAGATCCACACCGTGACCGCCACCACGGCCACATACTTCCAGCCATAGGTGTAGGCGAAAATGCCGGCCGTCAGCGCGAATTCGAGGATGGTCGGCGCCGTGTTCAGCATGACGAAGCGCACGATCGTCTCGATGCCCTTGGTGCCGCGCTCGATGATGCGCGACAGCCCGCCGGTGCGGCGCTCGAGATGGAAACGCAGCGACAGCTGGTGCATGTGGACGAAGGTGCGGAAGGCGAGCTGGCGCACCGCATATTGGCCGACGCGGGCAAACAGCGCGTCGCGCAGCTGGTTGAAGCCGAGCTGGACCAGCCTCAGCGCATTATAGGCGATGACCAGCATCACCGGCGCGAGCATGAAGGCAGGCAGCGGCGGCGGCGCCTTCGAGCCGTGGGCAAGCGCATCGGTCGCCCATTTGAAGAAATAAGGACCGGCGACCAGCGTGAGCTTGGCGACGACCAGGAGCAGCGTCGCCCAGGTGACGCGGGCTCTTAAGTCGGCGCGGTCGGCCGGCCACATATAGGGCCACAGATTGCGCAGGGTCGTGAGGGTGCCGGTTTCGGCGGAGACGGTCTTGTCGGCCACTATTTCTTGCCTTTTGGGTGAGAGGGGTCAGCGGCTGGCGCAGCAGGAGTTGACGAGTTCACGAAGCGAGGCGGAGACGCCCGCGAGCGCCGCGTGATCGACCGCGTAGCGCGAGCGCTGGCGGTCGGACTCAAAGCGGACCAGCCCGGCTTCGACCAGGATTTTCAGATGTTGCGAAACCGTCGACTGGGCGAGGTCGAGATGGTCGACCACCTCGCGGCACGAGCAGCAGCGGCTGGCCGACAGATGCTTCAGGATCTCGATGCGCGCCGGATGCGACAGTGCCGCAAACCGCGCGGCGATGGCGCGGCTGTCGGGGGCGCGGTTGTCGGATGGGGATTCGCTCATCGTTCATCGGCGATAGACGATGAAGGATGAGAGGGCAAGCTAGGCGGATGGGTAGCACCGGTAATCTCCCCCCTGGAGGGGGGAGATTGCGCGCTCGTGCGCCGGCGCTCCCCTACTCCGCCTTCGGCGCCACCGTGGTCATCTGGTCGCCCATGGCCTTCATATCGGCCGGCTCGCCTTCCTTCGACTTGCCGGGAACCTTGAAAACCTGGCCGGGCCAGATGCGGTCGGGATCGCGGATCTGGTCCTGGTTGGCGAGATAGATGGTCGAAAAGCGCGTGCCATGGCCGTAGACGCGGCGCGAGATGCGCCAGAGCGTGTCATTGCGGCGGATGATGACGGAGCCGTCGGCGTGTTCGAGCTTCGGCGCGACCGTCTCCGCCACGTCGGCCGACGGGGTCGCTTCCGCGACTTTGGCCGGAGCCTCGGCGGCCGGCGCCGCCGAGT
>NZ_JHQR01000149.1 GCF_014843825.1 Mesorhizobium silamurunense | reverse complement strand
CACGCTATTGCAAATCTCGCTGGCGAAGCCGGCAGCCGATGCACGGCGACAACGAAGAGCGCGAAGGCCCCCGCATGTCCTGCCAGGATTTCGGGTTCTTCTACCTTGTTGAGCACGGCACCTCGAAAGAATTCTCGGCACAGCCTATTCAGGCTTTTCCGACGGTCTTCATGCTGCCAGTCAAATAAGAAAATGGCCCGAGATCGTTGTGCCGACTCCCGTTGTCAAACAAAGGTGTACTTATGTCTAAGGATCTCGTGGTCAGACTGGACGACAAGCTGCGGGCGAAACGCGAAAGCTTTGACAAGATCCCCGTGGTTGATATAGCGCCGCTACTCGATGGCAGTAACAAACAGAGGGTGGCCAAGGAGATACGTTGGGCCCTGTCGAACACTGGGTTCATGTATGTGAAGAACCACGGTATTCCTCAGAATTTTGTGGATTCGGTATTCGATGTGAGCCGTCGGTTCTTTGATCTGCCCATGTCGCAGAAGATGACATTGCACGTTAGCAAATCCGATGCGGCCCTCCGCGGATACATTGAGCCATTCGGCGAGAACACCGATCCGGGCAAAACGAAAGACCTGAAGGAGTGCTTTGACTTCGGACCTGAACGTTCGACGCTAGAAGGTCCGTTCTTTGGCCCCAACCAGTGGCCCTCAAGTCTGCCCGAGTTTCGGGAACTGACATACGGATACCATCAAAAGATGGTGGACCTCGCGAAAAAACTCTTGCAGGGCATTGCGCTCAGTCTGGACCTGTCGGAAAGCTATTTCGAAAGCCTTATGCGCAACCCAATCAGTATTCAGCGCCTGCTTCATTACCCGCCGCAGAGTGGCTATATTGGGGAAGAGATCATCGGTATTGGCGCCCACACGGATTACGGCAATCTGACCATCCTGGCGCAGGACGACGTGGGTGGTCTTCAGGTCATGAACCGAGATGGCGATTGGGTCGAGGGCATTCCGATCCACGGCACATTCGTAATCAACATTGGCGATCTGATTCAGCGGCTCACGAACGATCTCTACCTGGCGAACATGCACCGCGTGGTAAATAGCTCGGGCCGCGAGCGATACTCGATCCCCTTCTTTATCGACGCTGATTTCAATGCGATCATCGAACCATTGCCCTCATGTGTCACGGACAGCAACCCGCTTCGCTACAAGCCGGTGACGTGCGGCGAGCACAAATTCGGGCGTTTCGCAGCAAGTTACGCTCACCTGGGCAAAGCGTAATGTGAGCGGACAGGCACTTACTCACGTGACAGTGCCTGCCGCGCTTGTTCCGGAGAGCTACAGCCATGCAAGCGACCGTCAAGGAAGCTGCGTTCCGAGAATCTGCTGCGCGAACGCGTGGTCATTGCCACTCCGTCGAACCGTTCGTGTTGGGGATCGGCCAGACTGGCGATGCTTGGCTAGATCACCGGGACCCTGAGGTCATCCCGCGCCAGCGGAAAAGTGATCCAGACCGAACGCGAGAAGTTCGCCTCTCGCGAATGCGAGACGATCACGCAGGCGCCCGCACCCTTCATATGTGAGCCGCGCCGCTTTGCTGGGCCGCACCTGTTGGCGATGATGCTGTTTGAGAAGATTGCCCACTTTTAACCGTTGAACCGGCAGAGCGAGCGCTATCACTGCGCGGGCATCGATCTGAGCCTCCCCACGCTGGCAGACCAGGTCGGCCCTGTGCCGCGGTGCTGAAGCCGGTGCACGCGCTGATCGAGGCGCATGTGCTTGCTGCGAAGCTGTCTGCATGATGACGGCACCACCGTGCCGATCCTGGCGAGCGGCAAGGCCGATATCGGTCGCAACTAGGCCTATGTCCGAACTTCTCGCCCAATGCCCAACCGTGGCTGACTGCGCTGACCAGCTGCCGACATAACCCAAGTGACGGGCTTCTTCATACTCCTGATACGTGGCTGGATCCCCCTCGTCAATGTGACGATCCCCCCCGCATGTCTATCCACAAAGCTTGTGTACGAAGCTGGACAAAAATGTCGGAAACCCGACGAAACGGTCGCCACGGCCGGGCTGCCGGTATGGGTCAGTGGTGCATAAACGGTGCACCAATTCGGCACACAACTTGCGTGGTCACGGCGGACGGCCACGGAGGCCCGTGATGATTGATCAGTCTCTCAACTACTAACGCGTATAAACTGGCGGCGGTCGTTTATGGGCAAGAGGACGACGTGGGTACCCTGTTGTTTGGTTCGCGACTGCCGATCTGATTGGCTTTTTCAATGGTTCGTCAATATTATGATCTCCCGTCCCTGACTGCCCTTGAGGTATTCGAGGCATCGGCACGCCATCTCTCGTTCAAGCTTGCGGCTTCCGAGCTAGATGTGACATCGGGAGAGATTCGTCGGCAGATCAAAGCCATTGAGGACGAGCTTGGCGTTCCGCTGTTTGTGGGGCCTGGAGCCGACGTCGTGCTTACCAGCGCTGGCAAGGTCCTCTATAGCTTGCTGGCAAGCAATTTTTCCAAGGCGTCCGATGTCGTCAGGGCCATCAAACGCGGCGATCATTCCCGCAATGTAACGATTGCCTCCACCGATGCGTTCGCGTCGATGTGGTTGATGCCGCGCATGCGGCGCTTTTGGTCACAGCATAGTGATATCAAAGTCGACCATGTGATTTTCGACAGTTCGCGCGATTATCGGCCCGCTGAAGTCGAGCTGGGCATCCGGTATGGCTGCGGCTCATGGCCTAACGAGACAGCGGAACTGTTGTTTAGCGATGTCATCTACCCGGTCTGCGGTCCCGGCTTCGCCCAGAAGCACAGCGATGCGACGGCCAAGTGCTTGCCCAAATTGCCACTCCTGCACGCTGAAGGGATCCAATCCGATTGGGCCGGCTGGGACGAGATCTTGCGCCGTGCCAGGATTCCCCACGGGCCCCTTCGTGGCCATAGGTTCAGCAAGTTCTTCGTGGCTTTGCAAGCGGCACAGGCTGATCAGGGCGTTGCCGTGGGCTGGCACCGGCTGGTGCGAATATCGGTCGAAGAGGGCAAGCTCGTCAGGATTACCGACCTCAAGCTGGACGCCCCGGGAGGATACTATCTGACGTGGAACGACAACCGGATCCTATCGCCGGGGGCCGAGCGGCTGCGCGAGTGGTTGCGGAAGATCTCGGCCGAAGAGCGGAACGCTTGAAGTTAGAACTCGCGCCGGCGCGGTCGCCAAGGATGACAGCCGCGACGCCGAAGTGATGGCCTCCGCCCTGCGGTCCACCGTCGGCTGGCCAGGCTTGCCGCATGGTGATCGGCTGGCCAGGCTTGCCGCTGGGAAATAGCCATCCCTTCGGCCGCCTCACCTTGCACGCGGGCGCAAGGGCTCGAGCAACGCCGGAGACAGTATGATAGCGGTTCGGCTCTTGCCCTGCTCTAGGGCGCACTCCAGACGGTGGGAAGCATCGTGATCGAGACCGTCAGCGGGCCGGACGGCGCAGTGGGGCTCGGTTTTCCGAGACGCAGATCTCTAGCTCCGACGCGAGGGACAGCATCTCCTTGGGATCAGATGAATCAAGCGTTCGCACGCGCGACCACCCGCGCAAGCGAATCGTCGAAAATCGCCAAGGCTTCGTCGATGATCTCGTTCGATGCTGTAAGCGGCGCAAGGACGCGGATGACGTTATGCGCGCGTCCGGCCGAGGCGAGCAGAAGACCGTGCATCGCGGCGTCTTCCACGAACCTCGCCGTCAGAGTTGTCGCCGGGCGCTGGGACATCGCATCGTCGACGAGTTCAATGCCGATCATCGCGCCCAAACCACGCACCTCGCCAATAATTGGACACTTGGTCCACAGGTTGAGGGAGCGGAAGCCGGTGGTGAGGCGCTCGCCGATTTCCATGCTACGGGCAGTCAGGTTCTCCTCCTCAAGCACGTTCAGGGCGGCAAGTGCCGCTGCGCATGCAAGGGGATTTCCCGCGTAGGTGCCTCCGAGTCCGCCCGGCGGCACGGCGTCCATGATCACGGCCTTGCCGATGACAGCGGCGATTGGGAGCCCGCCACCGAAACTCTTTCCCAACGCTACAAGATCCGGCTCCACTCCTGAATGCTCGATGGCAAAAACCCGGCCGGTGCGAGCGAAACCGGACTGGACCTCATCCGCGATCAGGACGATGCCGTGCGCGTCGCACAAAGCGCGCAGACCGCGTATGAACTCCGGCGGCGCCGGCAGAAAACCACCTTCGCCCTGGACAGGCTCGATTACCATGGCTGCAACTTGGTCGGGTTCGATCTGCGTCTCGAACAGGTCTCGAAGCGCTTGAAGGGCCTCGTCTGCGCTCGGGCCTCGATAGGCCGAAGGAAAGGGCGCGTGGTAGACATCTGTGGGGAAGGGGCCGAAGCCGCGTTTGTATGGGTCGAGCTGTGACGTCATCGCAAGGGTCAGTAACGTGCGTCCGTGAAAGCCTCCTCTGAAGACGACGACACCCCTTCGACCCGAGTGGAAACGAGCGATCTTTACCGCGTTCTCCACCGCTTCTGCGCCAGTGGTGACAAGCAAGGTTTTCGCCGGCGTGGAGAACGGAGCTATTGCGTTGAGCCGTTCCGCGAGCCGCACGTAGCCCTCATAAGGAATGCTGCCGAAGAAGGTATGGGTGAAGCGCTGCAGCTGCGTTCTGACTGCATCAACCACCTGCGGATGCGAATGTCCGACCGCAAGCGCACCCATGCCGCCGATGAAATCGATATATCGGCGACCCTCCGTGTCCCAAATTTCCGCGCCTTGGGCGCGTTCCGCGCAAATCGGAAACGCACATGCAACGCCACGCGGCAGCGCGCTCTCACGTCTCGCCTGGAGTTCCGCGCTCGATCGTGCCATCATGCTGCAATACACTTCCCTGTACAAACACGCCTTGCATCGGCTGCCAGCTTCGCCAGCGAGATTTGCAATAGCGTG
>NZ_JHQR01000141.1 GCF_014843825.1 Mesorhizobium silamurunense | reverse complement strand
ACCGGATTAGATCAAAGGGGCAAGGTCACAAGCGACAAGGCCTTGCTCACCAAGGTCCGCGACCGTCTTCTGGAAGCCAAGAAGAGCTGGCTGTCGATTGACTATGCCGGCATACAGAGAATGGCCACCGGAGATGTTTCGGCTTCGCTTGACTGGAGCGGTTCCGCGTTGAAGCGGCGTACTGAAAACCACAGCATCGCTTATGGCCTTCCTAGAGAAGGCTTCACCTATGGCTCTGACAATGTGGTGGTTCTGAAGGATGCTCCAGATCTGGAGAACGCCAAGCTCTTTCAAAACTTCATCATGGCGCCCGAAAACGCAGCATTGAATTCGGTCTATGCCAAATATGGAGCGGCCATCATCGGCGCCGAGAAATACTATACCGATGATATTAAGGGTGCTCCGGAGCTCAACATTCCCGACGATATGAAATCAAAGGGTGAGCTTCTGACGCTTTGCGACCCGAAGATCACGCAGCTCTACAGTCGTATCTGGCAGGACGTCCAGAAGTAGGTGCTCATGTCGGTCCGTTGGCGATGTCTGCACTCCGTTCGACGATAGCGCGTGTCCTATCGGCGGCATAACTCCAGCTGAGTGATTCATTTTGGGGACAATATGAAAGATGAATCTACGCCGGGCGTAGCCATTCGGTTGAGCCAGGTGACCAAGACCTACGGTTCCGGAAACGCCATCGTCACAGCGGTCAAGAGCACGACCCTGGACATCTTCAACAATGAGTTTTTCACGTTGCTCGGGCCGTCGGGCTGCGGGAAAACCACTCTATTGCGCCTGATAGGCGGTTTCGAATATCCGACGGCCGGCACCATCCTTCTCGGTGGCGAGGATATTGCCTCGGTACCTCCGTTCCAACGCCCCATCAATACCGTCTTCCAGAACTACGCTCTTTTCCCGCACATGACGGTTGCGCAGAACATCGGCTTTGGGCTGCGGATGCTGAAACGGCGCCGCCACGAAATCGCTGCCCGTGTCGATGAGATGTTGAAACTCGTGCGGCTGGAAAATCTGTCTGATCGGCGAACAAGTCAGATATCGGGCGGCCAACAGCAGCGGGTCGCGCTGGCGCGCGCGCTCGCATCCGAGCCGAAGGTTTTGCTACTCGACGAGTCACTTTCGGCGCTGGACTACAAACTCCGCAAGGAAATGCAGATGGAGCTCAAATCGCTCCAGGCTGCGACGGGCATCACTTTCATTTTCGTGACGCATGACCAGGAGGAGGCTTTGACGATGTCAGATCGCGTCGCCGTGCTGTCTTCAGGTGAAATAATGCAAGTCGGAACCCCGCACGAAGTCTAAATCAAGCCTGCAAATCACTTCGTCGCGAATTTCGTCGGTGAGACGAATTTTCTGCAGGGGAGAGGGCTCAATTCGGATGATCGCGGGGCCGTGATCGATCTTCGGGGGATCGGCGCCGTCGCCATTCCGACGAAGGACAGGGTTGCGCCCGGTCAGCTGGTGAACATCGTCGTTCGGCCCGAGCATTTGCGAATTTTTCCGTTGAACCAGGAGCCGGCCGGCCAACTTACCGGGTTCGTGAAGACGGTAAGTTTCTGCGGTGCCGAGACGCAGTACACAGTCGAACTGAGCAATGGCGCGGCTGTTGTCACGGTCCGCAGGTATAATTCGCCGGAGGAAAATCTCTCCATCGCGATCGGGGACGAGGTCTCGGTGAAGTTCACATCGAACTCAGCCCAGATCCTACCCGGTTGAGAGGCGTAGAGATGGCAAGTCTTGAAGCAGTCCGGACTAAATCAGCAAGCCGAACGCGATGGCTTATGATCAGTCCCGCGGTTCTGGTCGTCATTATAGGTGCGATCGCACCCCTTCTGGTTATCGTGACTTATTCATTCTTGACCCCTGGTTCGACCGGCGGCGTGAACTTTACCCCATCTTTCGATGCCTGGACGCGCGTCCTTTTTGACCGAGACGTCTTCGACGACACGCTGACGCTGTCAGGGACGAACCTCGAGATTCTGCTGCGCTCGCTTCTCTTGTCGCTGGCAACCACGGTTCTGTGCCTGCTCGTGGGATTTCCCACCGCCTACTTCATCGCGACCCTCAATCCGCTCAACCGGGAGGTATGGCTTTTGCTCGTCACTGTTCCGTTCTGGACAAATCTCCTGATCCGCACGTTCGCCATACAGGATCTGATCCGGAACGAAGGGATCATAAATACACTTCTGACCAAGGCAGGATTGATTTCCGAACCGATACAAATGCTGTTTACGAATTTCGCGATTTGCCTCGGACTGGTCTACGTCTACCTGCCTCTCATGATCTTGCCTGTCTACGCAAGTCTGGAACGGCAGGACCGAAGCCTGCTCGAGGCGGCGTCCGACCTGTACGCTCGTCCATTCAATGTGCTTCGCGAAATCATCGTACCACTTGCCAGACCCGGCATTATCGCCGGCTCCATTCTTGTGTTCATCCCTGCAATCGGAACCTATGTCACCCCCATCCTACTCGGTGGCGGCAGAAATCTTGTGATTGGCAACTACATCGAATTTCAGTTCGGCCAAGGCCGCGATTGGCCTTTCGGCTCCGCGCTTTCGCTGGCCCTGATGGGCATCGTGATGGTGGCGCTTCTCGTCTACATCCGTCATGGCGACAGCCACGGACACGAACATGGCTAAAGCGTTCCCGGTAACCCACCAGCCTGGCTTCGGCGCTGTCGCCATCACGACGTTCATTTTCCTCTACGCACCATTGGCAGTCGCGCTCGTTTTTGCGTTCAATGCCGGGACCAGTCCTGCGAAATGGGGAGGATTTTCGCTTCGATGGTTTCAAAGCGCCGCAAACAATCAGCAAGTGATCAGTGCTTCTATCCTGTCGCTGAAACTTGCCGCCATATCGGCCACCTTGTCGACAACGTTGGCGGCGCTGGCCGCATTGGCCATGAGCCGGACCCCAAGGTTTCGAGGGTGGACATTAGCCTATAGTGCAATTTCTGTTCCGCTGATGGTGCCTGAGATCGTTACTGCCGTCGCGCTGCTGATTGTAACCGCTACATTTCGTGGCTGGACCGGCTATTCTGGTCTCGGATACTTGATCCTGGCGCACACGGCGTTCTGCGTGCCGTTCGCCTATCTCCCGATCCGTGCCCGCCTCCAGACGATGGACATAAGCCTGGAACGTGCTGCCGGTGATCTGTACGCATCGCCGTGGAACGCGTTTCGCTTCGTCACAATGCCTTTGCTTTTCCCAGGCATTCTGGCGGGCTTCATCCTCGCCTTTGTCACGTCGCTGGATGACGTCGTGATCACCGAATTCGTAAAGACGGCCGGCCAGGACACCCTGCCTACTTATATGCTTGGCCAGGTGCGCCGCACGATTACTCCTGAGGTCAATGCGATAGCGGCCGTTTTCTTGCTGATCTCCGTGGCGCTTGTCATTTGCATCTACGTCGTGAACCAGCGAACGAAGATCAATTGAAGTCTCAATTTCTCACATCCCGTCTTGATATCCGCAACGTGGGCAATGCTCTATGAAAACGATTTTCTCGCCGATACAGCTGAAACACCAGGGTCAATTCGAATTTTACAATGGCGCTGTTGTCGAGGGTTATGAGAACACATCGCGCGCGCAACGTTCATAACAAGCCGGATCGAGGAGGTGCGTCTCGGGCCCGTTCTTAACCCACGGCCGCAGTCCCTGGATACCGCCAAACGGATTCACTCACCTGCCTATCTCGACTTTATAGCGTCAGCGTGGCGGCTTTGGCGGGACGCTGGACGGAGGGGTACAGCTCTTCCCTACGCTTGGCCGGCGAGAGGCAGGTACAAGGATGTCGCGCCAGACTCTATCGACGCCCTACTAGGACAATATTCGATCGATGCCAGCACAGGGTTTGTCGAAGGCACCTGGGAAGCCGTCAAGGCTTCGCATGACACCGCCGTGACCGCGGCAGATTTGATCATCGAGGGCGAACAGGCTTGTTTTGCCCTTTGCCGTCCGCCCGGCCACCACGCCGGAACCGATTTCAATGGCGGCTATTGTTTCGTCAACAATGCTGCCGTCGCCGCGCAGCGCCTGCTGGACGCTGGCGCCTCGCGCGTGACAATTCTGGACATCGACTATCACCACGGCAACGGCACACAAGAGATATTCTACGCGCGCGGTGACGTTCAGGTTGTCAGCCTTCACGCCGATCCCCGTAATGATTATCCGTTTTTTGCCGGCTACGCGGATGAACGAGGTTCCGGCAGCGGAGAGGGGTTCAACATCAACATACCGCTTCCGCATGGCACCGACTGGGCGCAATGGGAGGGCGCACTTGACTTCGCGCTTGGCAGCGTCCGGCAGTTTGGCCCTGACGTAGTCGTCATCTCCCATGGCGTTGACACCTTCGAGGGCGATCCGATCAGCCGCTTCCGACTTTCCCACGACCATTTTCCGCTTATCGGCGCCCACCTGGCAGGCCTCGGGACGAAAACCCTGTTCGTTCTGGAAGGCGGCTATGCCGTCGAAGACGTCGGCATCAATGTTGTCGGGGTTCTTTCTGGCTATGAAGATGCCATCCGCCGTTGAGCCACTGGCAAGAACGAACAACAATCTTACTGGAGCAAGCATGCAGTCCGACAACGCATCGAAATTCTATATCGACGGACGATGGGTGATGCCGGGCGGGGCTGGCCGAATGGACGTGATCAATCCCGCGACCCGAACATCCGTTCATGCAGATTGCGATCGGCACTATCGAAGATGCCGACTTGGCCGTAAAAGCCGCTTTCGCGGCCTTCCCGGCTTTCTCACAAACAAGCAAGAACGAGAGGCTGGAACTCCTGCGCAATGTCCTACGATGCTACAATGATCGCTATGACGATATCGCGCGGGCCGTCAGCACGGAACTCGGTGCACCGTTGACATTTTCCCGCGCGGCCCAAGCCTGGGCGGGACAGATTCATTTGGAGTCGACAATCGCGGCTCTTGAAGCATTCAGCTTCGACGAGCACTACGCAAGCTCGCTGATCACCTGGGAGCCTATCGGCGTTTGCGCGCTCATCACGCCGTGGAATTGGCCACTGAACCAAATCGTCTGCAAAGTCGCGCCGGCTCTTGCGGCGGGCTGTACAGTCGTGCTGAAGCCGTCCGAGTTGGCGCCCCTCAGTGCGATCATCTTCGCGGAAGTGCTTGAGAAAGCCGGAATACCCAAGGGTGTCTTCAACCTCATCAATGGGACAGGACCTGAGGTCGGACAGTATCTAGCAGGTCATCCTCGCGTCGATATGGTGTCCTTCACAGGATCCACTCGCGCGGGCATCATGGTCGCCAAAACTGCCGCTGAAACTGTCAAGCGCGTGGCTCAGGAGTTAGGCGGAAAATCGGCCAATATCGTGCTGGCCGACGCTGACCTGGAGAATGCGGTCGTCAAGGGTGTCGAGGCGTGTTTCAGCAATTCGGGCCAATCTTGCGACGCGCCAACGCGCCTTTTGGTCCCGGCCGATCGCCATGCCGAGGCGCTCGACATCGCGAGGCGGGTCGCCGCCGCCACCCGCGTCGGAGATCCTTCACGTGAAGATACCGATATGGGGCCAGTGATCAGCCAGCAGCAATTCGACAAGATCCAGCGGATGATTGGTCTTGGCATCGAAGAAGGCGCCACCCTGGTTGCAGGCGGACCAGGCAAACCTGAGGGTCTCGATGTTGGCTTCTACGTCAAGCCAACGATCTTCGGTGGCGTTACGCCTGAGATGACGATTGCCCGCGAGGAAATTTTTGGTCCGGTCCTGTCGATTATTCCCTACGATACCGAGGCGGACGCGATACGGATCGCGAACGACTCGATCTACGGTCTGGCCGCCTACGTGCAAAGCGGCAACCTGGAAAGAGCAAGAGCGGTCGCACGCAAACTGCAAGCCGGCTCAGTCTACGTCAACTATGCGCCGTGGGATACGCATGCACCGTTCGGCGGTTATAAACAGTCCGGGAATGGCCGCGAATACAGCCACTGGGGAATACGCGACTTTATGGAGGTCAAGGGGATTGTAGGTTGGGGGGCGTGACCGTCGTCCCCCCTCGGCGACAGCTCAAAACCGTCGCGAAAGGACGTCTGAAGCCAGTGAACGCTGAGGATATGGAGCAAGTGCGGTGACGATGCGGGACGCCCCTTGGGGATGCTAACCCTTCAGGGTTTGAGAGGGTGTTTCGCCGAAAAGCGACTTGTAGCGCAGCGCAAAGCGGCTCCAGTGAAAGAAGCCCCAATCCATTGCTATGTCAGATACTTTCCGCGGCGAACAACGAGCGTGCAGCAAGTCGCGGCGGGCGCCGTTGAGGCGAAGCATCATCAGGATTCTGTCGAGAGGGATCTGCGTGAAACTTTGGCAGGATGCCCTGAGGTTAAAGGCCGATATACCAAGATCTCGCGACAGCGACTTCACCGAATGGGGCATATCAGGCGCATCGAAAATTCGATCGCGGATCTTTCTATAGATTTTTTCTGTCTGCGCTATGTGCGGCGTTTGGCGAACAAGGCTTTTCTGGAAAAGCAGCTCGAAACGATCTGTAATGACGTCCGCGAGCACGTCATCGAAGTCTCCCCACGCGCAGGGATGCGATTGTTGGCGAGCGCCACCGAGCAACGACAACAGCCAGTCTGCAAGAAAAGCCGCATTTTCTAGCGGCGGTTCGACAAGCTCCGCTATTCTGCTGCGGTCCTCGTCCGCAACAGCATCACGCCTCAGGACGAGCATCAGCAGGTCGCTATCGGCGTCCATGAACCCGATGCGATTGGTCCAGTTTAAGGCGAAACCTGAGACGCCGGGCGCTTTTTCGCCGCGGACCAATTCGCTTCGATCGCGCTTAGGGTAGTAATAGAAGATCATGCTACCTTCAGGCGCCGAGAACATTTGTTCCGTGCCGACACTGATGGTCTCGCGCAAAATCTCCACGCCTGGGAGCAGGATAGCCATGGTTCGACCGTCATAGCCGCCGGTCGAGACCTGTCGGTATTCCTGCCGCCAACCTGGCAAGGACGCTTCCTGCTCCGTTGCGTCATGGAAGGTGGTCTCAAGATACACGCCGCGCGCACCTCCTGCACTACTCTGAAGAATTTAGCGCCGAACCCTCGGTTGAAGAAATTTCAGGACAAGACATCACTCGTTCGCCTGTGCGGCTATCCTAGCGCGGGACGTCGCTCGTCGCTACCGTACCACGCTCCGATTTCAGCCTCATAGGCAAGGGCGATACTCAATACCTCCTGATCGCAATATGTCTTGCCGACTATCTGAATTCCAGTGGGCACTCCATTTGGAGCGAGCCCGGAAGGCATGTTGACGACCGGACAGCGGCTGAGCGTGTTGAAAGGGTGAGTCATCAACCAGCCCAACATCGGCTCGACATCCTGCCCGTTGATCTGAAGTCCATTTGCCGGATCAAAGTCCGCACTGACGGCGGGTATTGCCAGCGATGGGCAAATGAAGGCGTCAAACGTCTCCATCATCGGGCCGAACGTCTGATACATTTCGCCGGCCACCTCAAGCGATCCGAGGTACTCGCTCATTCCCTTCGCACGAGCACTTTCGGCGAAGGTGCGCGTATAGCCGCATAAATCGTCGCCATGCGTGTCAAGGTATTGCGCTACCCATGTCCCAAAGATTGACGCAAGATAATCGCGCGCAGCGTCCTCGGCGCGCGCGGTCCAGCCGAGATCGACCTCGATCACCTCCGCGCCCATTTCTCTAAAACGGTTGATCGCTTCGACGGTGTTGTTCCGCACATCCTCGCTGACTTGTTTGAAACCGAGATCGATGGAGTAGGCGATTCTCTTCGATTTCATGTCTGCGGGTTTGGGCTCTACTTCGATTTTCGGCCGAAGCGAGGCTACGTCGAGAGGGTGGGGACCACTCATGATGTTTTGCATCAGGATGCAGTCGCCAACGCTACGAGCAAGCGGGCCGGGGTGGTTGTAGAAATCGAAGCTAAAGGGGGCGAGATCGGCATTTCGCCCATATGGCGGCTTGTAGCCGACCAATCCGCACGCTGACGCGGGAATGCGAATGGACCCGCCGATGTCTGAACCGGAGGCGAGCGTCGTGAATCCGGCGGCCAGCGCCGCTGCGGAACCGCCGGAAGAACCGCCGGTGGTGAATTCGCGGTTCCACGGATTGCGTGTGACGCCCCACAGGCGCGAATGGGTGAAGCCGGCGCAAGAAAATTCAGGCGTTGTGGTTCGGCCCATGACCACCGCCCCGGCATCGATCAGATGCTCGTTCACCGGCGATGTCACCGAGGCGACCTCATTTTGAAAGATCAGCGAACCGAATGTCGTGATCTTGCCTGCAATCAAGCTCTCGTCCTTGATGGCCACGGGAATGCCCTCAAGTGGCCGTACGTTCGTACCGCTGCTGTATCGGCGTTCAGCCTCTTTTGCCGCGGCGATCGCATCGTCGGCATACAGAAATGAAAATGCGTTGATGTCGGAGCCGACTGCCGCGATGCGCTCCAACTGCGCGTTGAGAAGCTCGACGGGTGACAAGCTTTTCTTTCGAAAGGCCGCGAGCGCTTCAGTGGCGGATAAATAGCAGAGTTCCAAATCGCTCAAGCTTGTGCTCCGATGAATAACCGCTAGTCAGCTGCCGACTGCGTTGGGCAGGCTGACCTGCGATGGTATTATCATCGGATCGTTGACCTCTATCCTTCCCGTTTCGGGTCAGTGCCCACTTATTGGGCATTTTGTATCGTTTCGGAGTCCATCGCGTCGGATGGCCTCGCCGTTGGCGGGGGGCCACCACCTGATGCGGCTGCTGAAGCTGATGGTCATCGCTGCGAGCGCTGCCTCATGGACGTTCAGCTTGCGTGCTTGTTGGCGTTTTCCGACTTCTGTACGGCGGACAGCAGCCATTCGACAAACAACGGGGCATCTGGATGGCGGCTGCTGCCTGCTGGTTGGATCAGATGAAACGCTTCATCGATAGGCACCGCGAGAGGAAACGGCGCTATCAATCGGCCGGAGGCCAGGGCATGTCCGGCGAGGGAACTGCGGCCCAGTGCTACGCCTGCACAGTCCGCCGCCAACTCAAACGCCGTCAAGGACGAGTCGAGATGCAACCCTGAACCGGCATCGACTTGCTGGGCTCCAGCCGCCTTTAGCCAGATGCCCCAGCCTTCATGATAGCCCAGCACGTGCAACAGGCGATGATGACGCAGGTCCTGCGGACTGTTCAGAGGATTGCGGCTAGGCAAGTCGGGTGCGCAAAGGGGCGTGATGGTTTCCCAAGTTAGGCGATGGCTGTTGAACCCAGGCCAGTGTCCGGTGCCGTATTGGATGTCGAGATCGAAGTCCTGCGCGTCAAAGGCGTCATTCCAGACGCTCGACAGCAAGCGGATGTTCTTGCCCGGATAACGTTCGAGATATTCGGGCAAGCGCTGAGCCAGCCAATTGACGGCGAAGGAAATGGCGCATCGCACAGTCAGCGAGCTGGTCCGGCGCTGGCCAAACACCTCACGCGTACCGATAGCCAGCCGTTCCATCGCATCCTGCACCTTGGGCAGATAGGCGGCGCCAGATTTGGTGAGCTCCAGGCCGCGCGGGCGGCGGATGAACAGCACATGGTGCAGATGGTGCTCCAACGACTTCACATGTTTGGACACCGCGGCTTGCGTGATGTGCAATTCGGAGGCGGCATGGGTGAAACTGAGCGTACGGGCCGAAGCCTCGAATGCGCGTAGCCATGTCAGAGGCGGGAGGTAACGGTTCATAGCGCGCTCCAAAACACAGCCATAACTTTTTGTATAGGCATGCCCCCCTAATACGTCCTTTGACGAAACCCCGCCAGCCGGATCATTGGTTGTCGACCATAGGGGGAGGGGCCGATGTTTTCAGTTTTCCCAACGGCGCGATTGCGGCCGTCACCGTTTTACGCCTCGGCCGTCGCCGAAGGTATGACCGCGGCCAGCATCTATAACCGGATGATCATGCCCACGTCTTATGGTGATCCCGAGGCTGAATACTGGCGACTGATCAACGGCGTCTCTCAATGGGATGTCGGCGTGGAACGCCAGGTGCAACTGAAAGGGCCGGATGCGGGCCGCCTGGCGCAGATCCTGTCACCGCGCGATCTGTCCAACTGCAAAGTCGGTCAGGGCAAATATGTGCCGCTATGCAACCATAGAGGCACGATCATCAATGATCCGATTCTGCTGAAGCTGGCGGATGACCTTTATTGGCTATCGATTGCCGATAGCGACATCTGGTTTTGGGCCAGCGCCATTGCTGCCGAACGTGGCCTGACCGTCGAGGTCAGCGAGCCTGACGTCTCCCCGATGGCGCTGCAAGGGCCGAAAGCCGAGGATGTCGTGGCCCATGTATTGGGCGATTGGGTTCGACAGCTGAAGTATTTCTGGTTCAAGGAAACCGAAATTGAAGGCATTCCGGTGGCCGTTCAGCGGTCTGGCTGGTCCAAGCAAGGTGGGTTCGAGATCTATCTGAAAGACGGGACTCGGGGAACTCAGCTTTGGAATATCTTCAAGGAGGCGGGCCAGCCCTGGGGCATCGGCCCAGGCGCTCCTGCCACGGCGGAACGCACCGAAAGCGGGCTTGTGTCGGTCGGTGGTGATACCGACGAGGCGACCAATCCGTTCGAGGTGCGTCTGGGCAAGTACGTTGATCTTGATGTCGGCGATGACGTCGTGGGCATCCAGGCGCTGCGCCGGATCAAGGCGGAGGGTGTGAAACGCCATCAGCTCGGTATTGTGCTTAAGGGCGATGCCCCTGCTCCCCTGGGCTTCCGCCGCCAAGACATCATCCGCAATGGCCAGCGCATCGGCATGATGACCAATTGCGTCTGGTCGCCGCGTCTGAAAGCCAACATCGGCTATGCGCTGATCGACGCAGGCGTGCCTGCAGGCGAAACAGTGCAGGTGATGCGCGATCAGGGGCCGGTTTCTGCCAACCTCGTAGTGTTGCCTTTTCTGTAACGCCGGGACCTTGGCCATAGGATCAGAGCATGAGACAGCACTACGACGCCGCCCGCCGCGATGACGCCAATTACGTGGCCCTGTCTCCACTGTCATTCCTGAAAAGGGCCGAGTTGGTCTACTCCGGGCGCACTGCGGTGACTTATGGCGACATAAGGCGCACATGGGCACAGACTGGCGCTCGCTGCCGTTCGGTCGCGGCGGGGCTGGCGGCTTTGGGCGTGGGGCCGGGGGACACGCTTTCGGTGCTGTCGCCAAACATTCCTGAACTCTTCGAACTGCACTATGCCGTACCCTTGTTGGGGGCTGTTTTGAACACGATCAACACCCGCCTGGAGCCGGAAACCGTCGCCTATATCCTGGCGCATTCGGACTCGACGCTGGTGATTGCCGATACAGCCTTCGCGCCCCTGCTGCGTGAAGCCTTTCGATTGAATGGCAACACGCTCCCTGTGGTTGATATCGTCGATGCGCAGGCGCAGGCTTCTGCCGGGCTTGGCAAAAGCAGCTATGACGATCTGGCGGCTCATCCTCCCATGGTATGGGAGCTGCCCAAGGATGAGTGGCAGGCGCTGGCGCTGAACTATACTTCGGGCACTTCGGGGCGGCCGAAGGGCGTGATTTATCATCACCGCGGCGCCTATCTGATGGCGATGGGGACGATTGCCGCATGGGCCTTGCCGCAGCACCCGACCTACCTGTCAGTCGTGCCCATGTTTCACTGCAACGGCTGGACGCATCCTTGGTCGATGGCGATCGTCGGAGCCAACATGGTTTTTACCCGCGATGCCTCGCCTGGCAAATTGCTGGAAGCCATGGCGGCGCACCGAGTCACCCATGTGGGAGCTGCCCCCATCGTGCTGCAGATGCTGTGCGACAGCCGAGATGCTTCCGCGCAGCCCTTCAATCCCCAGATCAGGGTCATGACCGCGGGTGCACCGCCTCCGCCCGCAGTTCTGGAAAAGGCCGCACAAATGGGTCTGGATGTGATGCAGGTGTACGGACTGACCGAAACCTACGGTCATATTTCCCAATGCCTTTGGCGGGACGAATGGGAAGCCCTGTCTGTTTCTGCAAGAGCTGAAAAACAGGCGATGCAGGGCGTCGCCTTCCCGATGGTCGAAGACATCCGCGTGGTCGACAGAGAAACGGGCGCGGATGTGCCGCGCGATGGGCTGACGCAGGGTGAGATCGCCATTCGCGGCAATACGGTGATGAAGGGTTATTACAAGGACGCGACCGCCACCGCGGCGGCCTTCGAGTCTGGCTGGTTCTGGTCCGGCGATGCCGCGGTGGTGCATCCAGACGGTTATATTCAAATCCGGGACCGGCTGAAGGATGTGATCATCTCTGGTGGGGAAAACATCTCGTCGGTCGAGGTCGAGTCCGTTCTATACCGACATCCCGCGATCATCCTTGCGGCTGTGGTGGCCCGTCCGCATCCGAAATGGGGCGAAAGCCCATGCGCCTTTGTTGAACTACGCGAGGGCGCGAGCGTGACCGAGGCGGAAATCATTGCCTTTTGTCGTGCCCATATCGCGCATTTCAAAGCACCGAAAACCGTGGTGTTCGGCCCTTTGCCAAAAACCGCGACAGGCAAGATTCAGAAGTTCATTCTGCGGGCGGCAGCCCGTGACCTGGGGCCTCAGGCATGACATTTCAAGCACCGGTCAAGGACCTGATGTTCAATATCGCCCACATCGCGCCATGGTCGGGCGATGCGGTGAATGATCTCGAGACGGCCTCAGCCGTCCTCGAAGAGTTCGGCCGCTTTTGTGCTGAGGAAATCGAGCCGCTCAATGCAGTGGGCGACCGCATCGGCTCGCATTATGACAGAGGTCGTGTCCAAACGCCGCCCGGCTTCCGTGAGGCCTATGCCAAGTTTGTGGACATGGGCTGGCAAGGGCTGCGTCACCCGTCGGAATTCGGCGGGCATGATATGCCCCGCTCTGTCGCCGCTGCCGCTACCGAAATCATCAACGCGGCCAATATGAGTTTCGCGCTATGCCCCCTGTTGACCGATGGCGCGATCGAGGCGCTTCTCCGTTTCGGGTCGCCTGAAATCCAACAGACCTATCTGCACAAGCTGGTTTCCGGCAGATGGACCGGCACGATGAATCTGACCGAGCCGCAGGCGGGCAGCGATCTGGCCCTGATACGGACAAGGGCCGAACGCCAGGCGAATGGCACCTATCAGATCTCCGGAACAAAAATCTTCACCACCTATGGCGAGCATGATCTGGCCGAGAATATCATCCACCTCGTCCTTGCTCGAACGCCTGGCGCGCCCGACGGCGTCAAGGGCATCAGCCTGTTTCTGGTGCCGAAACTGCTGGTGGGCGAAAGTGGCGAACCCGGCGCGCAAAATTCACTCCGCTGTCAAAGCATCGAACACAAGCTCGGCGTCAGGGCGAGCCCGACGTGCATGCTCGAATTCGAAGGCGCCACCGGCTTTCTGATTGGCCGCGAAAACGCCGGGCTGGAAATCATGTTCGCGATGATGAACGCGGCCCGCTTCGCCGTAGGCGTTCAAGGGGTTGCGATAGGCGAGCGTGTCTATCAGATGGCTCTGGCCTATGCAAAGACCCGTATCCAGGGCCGCCCAGTCGATGGTAGCGCATTCGAGCCAGTTCCCATTATCCGTCACCCGGATGTCCGCCGCATGCTGGCGCATATGCGGGCCACGACCGAAGCGTGCCGGGCCCTTGCCGCCTCGGCCGCCGGATGGCAGGACCGTGCACAGTTAGCGGCGACGCCGGAACTGAGAGCGGAGGCCTTGGCGATAGCAGAATTTCTTGTGCCGCTGGTCAAGGGCTTCTGCACGGAGATGAGCCTACAGACAGCTTCAACCGGGGTGCAGATTTATGGTGGCATGGGGTTTATCGAAGAAACCGGCGTTGCCCAGCACTACCGCGACGCACGAATCTTGCCGATCTACGAGGGCACAACAGCCATCCAGGCCAATGATCTGCTAGGCCGCAAGACGCTTCGAGACGGTGGAACAACGGCGAGACGTATCGCTGCAATGATAGCTCAAACAGAAAATGCCCTTCGGCAAGGCTCGCCCGCGGCGCAAGAGATCGCAGCGCAGCTATCTTGCGCGCGCGAAGCATTCGAGTCCGTCGTGGCCCATCTGGTTGCTGTCAGGCCAACGGATCTAAACGCCGCTTATGCAGGCGCCGTGCCCTACCTGATGCTGGCTGGCAATCTTGTCGCGGGCTGGCAACTGGCACGCTCGGTCCTTGTCGCCGAAGCGGGACTGAAGGACGGTGGAGATCCCGAGTTCATGGCGGGCAAAATCGCCACGGCCCGGTTCTACGCGCAACACATTCTCAATGAGGCCGACCTTCAGCGAGCCCGCGTCATGGACGGCGCCGCAAGCCTGTTGGACATCGGATTCTGAGTCGAACCATCACCCATCTTCACCTCGCGAACAGGACCGCAACATGGCCATCCAAATCGACATGACCCGATACGAGAACCTTGCCGTCGAGGCTCATGACGAGGGGGTTTGGGTCGTAACCCTGAACCGTCCCACCAAACGCAATGCGCTGGATGCAAATACGATCGAAGAACTGGTCGACTTTTTTTCCACCGCTCCTCGCGCGGGCGTGCGCGCGATCGTGTTGGCCGGGTCGGGGGACCATTTCTGCGCCGGACTTGACTTGATTGAACATCATCAAGCTGACCGCAGCCCAGCGGATTTCATGCATATTTGCCTGCGCTGGCACGAGGCCTTCAACAAGATGGAATATGGCGGCGTGCCGATTATCGCGGCCCTGAACGGCGCGGTTGTGGGCGGTGGGCTGGAACTGGCCAGCGCGGCCCATATCCGGGTGATGGACAAGACGACTTATTTTGCGCTGCCTGAAGGCCAACGCGGACTTTTCACCGGCGGCGGCGCCACTATCCGCGTCACCGATCTGGTGGGCAAGTCGCGCATGATCGACATGATGCTGACGGGCCGGGTGTATCAGGGGCAAGAAGCGGTCGATCTGGGGCTCGCGCAGTACATTGTCGAAGGCTCAAGCTTCGAGAAGGCCCTGGAGCTCGCTCACAAGGCGGCGCAGAACCTGCCGCTGTCTAACTTCGCAATTTGCTCCGCTGTGAGCCACATGCAAAATATGTCTGCTCTGGATGCCGCTTATGCCGAGGCTGTCGTTGCGGGTGTGGTGAACACCCAGCCCGAGGCGCGGTCTCGACTCGCCGCCTTCGCCGACAAAAGCGCGGCACGTGTGCGGGCCAACTATTGAGATCCGGGATTGGTTTGTAACTGAATTGCCTTCAGGCGGGGCTTGGTCACTAAGGCGGGCACCCCTGTGCAATAGAAGGAATGCGCCGTTCGGGTTGATGAGACGGCGGGTGCCGTTTCAGGAGTAACACCCGCGCTCCACCGCCAGCCGCTTCACCAGCGCCGACACCGCGTCGATCGCCGGTGTCGGCCGGTCCGTCAGGCGGCCGAGTTCCTGCACGGCGCTGACCAGCGCGTCGATTTCCATCGTCCGGCCGCGCTCCAGGTCCTGCAGCATCGAGGTCTTGTGCTCGCCGACGTCGCCGGCGCCCTTGATGCGGCGGTCGACCGCGATGGGAAAGCGCACGCCCAGGCTTTCGCCGATCGCCTGCGCTTCCAGCATCATGGTGCGGGCGAGCGCGCGGGTGCCGTCGTCGGCGACGATTGCGGCAAGCGTCGAGCCGGTCAGCGCCGAAATCGGGTTGAAGGACAGGTTGCCCCACAGCTTCACCCAGATTTCGCTGCGGATGTCGTCGCGCACCGGCGCCTGCAGGCCGGCCTTGACCATTTCCTCGGCGAGCCGCGTGACGCGCTCGCTCTTCTCGCCGGAAGGTTCACCGAGCGAGAAGCGTCTGCCCTCGACATGGCGGATGAGGCCCGGTGCGTCGACCTCGACGGCGGGATAGACCACCGAGCCGATGACGCGCTGCGGCCCGATCCGCTGCCAGATCGCGCCGCCCGGGTCGACACTGTCGAGCCTGGCGCCTTCGAGCGGTCCGCTCAGTCCGTGAAAGTACCACCAGGGCACGCCGTTCTGCATGGTGACGACCGCGGTGTCCGGTCCCAGCAGCGGTTCGATCTGGTCGAGCGCCGGGGTCAGCGAATGGGCCTTCAGCGCCAGCACGACAATGTCCTGCACGCCGAGTTCCTCGGCCTTCGCGGCGGCCCGGACGGGCGCCACCGATTCCTGGCCGTCCTCGATCAGGCGCAGGCCGTTTGCCTGGATCGCTTCGAGATGCGCGCCGCGCGCGACGATCGACAGCTCGGCGCGGCCGGCGATCGCCAGCTTGGCGGCGAGATAACCGCAAAATGCGATCGCCTGGGCCTGCAGAATGCGATCCTCAATCTCGTGTTCAACGCGCGCGATGCAATGCCTGACGGCGGCTCGATCTCGATAGACGCCGCAATGGCGGGTCACGGCCGCACCGCCCTTGTCGAGGTCCGCGTCGCAGACCAGGGTATCGGCATGACCCAGGAAACCATGGCCCGCGCCTTCGATCCTTTCTTCACCACCAAGTGCCCAGGGCTGGGCGGTATCGGCTTGCCGATGGTGAAGCATTTCGCCGAGCAGCACGACGGAAGTGTCGAAATCAACAGCGCACTCGGGTCAGGCACAACTGTGATCTTGCGATTGCCTGCGGCTCTCCAGTGATCTGAATGCCGATGAGTTCGCTTCCTGCTGCGCGGATTTTCGGCGGGATATATTTAGGACGCAGGAAACGGCTTCATCGACTCGCAGGGCGAATTGCGTGCACCTACCCCAGATTGTCCCGGTGGAGGATCTCGTCGTCGATCAGATAGGCATGTGGCTCAGATAGGCATGTGGCAAGGCCCGGCAAAGTCAGAAAAACGACGGTTTCGATTCCTGCCACGTAGAAGGGTCATACCTTTCCGTCCTTGTGCACACCGGCTGCTCGAACACGCTTGAATGGGACGCCGCGGAAGACTGTCTCAATGGCTTTGAGCAGGGCAAAGCTCGAGTTCGCGTGCTGCTGTCCAGGTTTGCCGTTTTCACCCAAGGTCGACATTCGGGCTGCCAGGATAGCTGCCAGGTCCTCGGCCATTTCGGGCCGGTCGAGCAGCAACGGAGCGAAGCTCGCCTGGTCTATCGCGTAAACCACGGCGTGGCTCATCGCCCGCAATGTCGACTTCTCGCCCAAGCCGGCGAGCAAGCCGTTCTCCCCGAAGAAATCGCCGGGCGCCAAGTGGCCGATTTCCTCGAAACGAGCGTGGTCTTCGCGTTGTCGAACGATGACGCCGGTCTGGACGATCATGAGAGTTGGCAGCATCTCTCCCTGTCGTGCGATGATGTCGCCCTTGCGATAAGTGCGCACCGAGACCGTTGCCGCAAGAGTCTCCTGTTCGTCTTCTGTTAGGGCCGAGAATATCGGTATGGCCCTGATAAGTTCGATAGGGGTGACTGGCGGGGGAAGAGCCGTCTGTTCTATCGGCAGAGCGGGCATCGAAATCGAAGAGGAAGGCTCGGCCAGCAGCAACCCTGTGGATTTCACATGGCGGTAGACGAGATCGATGATTTCATTCCTCGCCGGGACGCGTCGATGGACATCTGCAACATAGAAAAGCAATTCGACCTCGATCGCCCTTGCATCCAGACCCTTGATCGCAACCAATGGTGGGGGTTCCTTCAGGATGGAGTCGCAACTCAGCAAGGCCATGCGCATCACATCCACGACAATCGCCGGCATCTTCGTCGGCGCCAGTCTTACTGAGAGCGAAAGTCCGTTGTTTTCGTCGGGGCTACTCACATTGGTCAGGCCAAGCTTGGCCAGGAAACTGTTCGGGAGTACGACAATATTGTGAGCCCAAGTGAGCAGGTGGGTCGACCGCCAGTTTGTCTCAACAACACGACCTTCGGTGCCGTCGCTGAGCACGATCCAATCGCCGAGCACATAGGGGCGACCAAGGGTTAGTGCGACGCCTGAGAATAGATCGCTTAGCGTATTCTGGAGCGCCAAGCCCAGCATGATGGCAAAGACGCCCGATGTGGCGATAAGCGTCCCGACGGGAACGGCGAAGACGAAAGCGAGGATCGATAGCAACGTTCCAACGTAGACGACACCGACGACGAGCTCCTGCAGAAGGCGCGCCTCACGCGGCTTTCCCTCGAAGACAAGGTAGATGCGGACAAAGCCGATCAATGCCCAAGCGAAATGAAGCCACCATAGTACTTTGGCAGATCCGATGAGGATCGCTTCAGGTGTTGCCACATCGCCCCGCGCCGGCTCGTAGGGAACGACCGTGCCGTCCAGGAGCAGGACCGACATCACAAGGAAGAAGGCGATCTGAACGACCAGTCGTACGTTAGCCAACCGCATCGGAATCAGGTGCCACACGACAATTCCGGCAAGGCCAACCAGCACGATGTAGAGAAGGGGGGAATTCCACAAGTTCATGACTGCAGTCGCGTCGGCCATCGTGGGCCACCCGCCTATTTCGGCTCTGGATGCGGCTGATGGCCGGTATCTCGCGGAGCGGTGAGAGTTGACGCTGCCTTATTCCTCTCCAGGACTGCCTCGGTTATCGAGTTGGGCAGGCGCCGTGGCGTCTCGAGGAATCCGAGTAGCGGCATGGCGACGATGAAGAACGCGAAATAGTAGAGAGTCGCAATCTGGGACATCGTGACATAGGCGCCTTCCGCGGGCTGCGAGCCGAGCCAGCCGAGAAAGAGGGCGTTGGCCACGAACAGCCAGAAGAAGAACCTGTACCACGGCCTGTAAACCGCCGACCGCACCTTTGAAGTGTCGAGCCACGGCACCAAGAATAGAACGGCGATTGAGCTGAACATCGCGAGCACTCCGCCGAGTTTGGAATTGATCGGTCCGACGTTGAAGGTTATGGCGCGTAGGATCGCGTAGAACGGCAGGAAGTACCATTCCGGCACGATGTGAGCAGGTGTCTTCAGCGGGTTTGCGATCGTGTAGTTGTCGGGATGGCCGAGAAAATTTGGCAGATAGAAGACGAAATAGGCAAAGAAGAACAGGAACACGATAATGCCGAACGCGTCCTTCACGGTAGCGTAGGGCGTGAAGTCCACAACGTCGGTCTTTGATTTCACCTCAATGCCGGTAGGATTGTTCTGGCCGACTACGTGAAGCGCCCAGATGTGCAATGTCACCACCCCGACTAGCAAAAACGGTAGCAGGTAATGCAGCGCAAAGAAGCGGTTCAGCGTTGGATTGCCGACTGCGTATCCGCCGAGCAGCAATTGCTGGATCCAGTCGCCGACCAGTGGAATGGCGCTGAAGAAGCCGGTGATGACAGTGGCGCCCCAGTAACTCATCTGGCCCCAGGGCAGCACGTAGCCAATGAAGGCCGTCGCCATCATCACCAGCAAGTTGGTACAACCGAGTACCCACAGAATTCTCGCGGTGATTTATACGAGCCATAATAGAGCCCGCGGCAAATGTGGATGTAAACCGCGATGAAGAAGAACGAGGCGCCATTCGAATGCAGGGAACGCAGCAGCCAGCCCGAATTCACGTCGCGCACGATCTTTTCGACTGAATCGAAGGCCAGCGTGGTGTCGGCCGCATAGTGCATGGCCAGCACGACGCCGGTCAGGATCTGCGCCACCAGCATGATCGTGAGAATGCCACCGAACGTATAAGCGTAGTTCAGGTTGCGCGGGACGGGATAAACGATGAAGGAGTCATGCACCAACCGCGGCAGCGGTAGGCGGGCGTCGAACCAGCGTTCGATACCGGTCTTGGGCTTGTAGGTCGAGTGTCCCTCACGCATCCGAATGTCCTCTGCCCTAGCCGATACTGATCTTGGTGTCGGAAATGAATTGGAACACCGGCACCGCCATGTTCTCAGGTGCCGGTCCCTTTCGGATGCGGCCGGCGGTGTCGTATTGCGACCCGTGGCATGGACAGAGCCAGCTGCCGAGGTCGCCTTCCTGGGCGAACGGAATGCAGCCCAGATGCGTGCAAACCTGGACCATCACAATCCAGGCTTCCTTGCCCGGTGTGGTACGGTTGGCATCGGTCGCCGGCGCGTCGGCTGGCAGATTGGCATTGCGAGCGATCGGGTCCTTGAGATCGGTCAATTTGAGGGCCTCGCTGTTCTTCCTCTCTTTTTCGGTACGGTTGCGCACGACGACGGGCTTACCGTTCCAGTTCACGACCAGCGACGTTCCCGGCGTTAGAGAGGAGACGTCGACCTCGACCGAGCCCGGCACCTCGGGGGTCAGTGCGTGCTCGGCATTGCCGGTTTCCCGTTCGGAAATATCGGCCATGATGGCGGCTCCTACGTTGTCGAAAAGCTGCCTCGATGGCGATTGCCGCTATCGAGCAACCAAAGGCCACGCTCTTCGAATTTTCTTCATGCGGAGAACCACAATTGCAGGCGTGGCGGGATGTGGGCCATCGTGCCAAGGGCCGGAGTGTCCGATACTTTCGTTTATGATCTTGCGGGCAGCTATCGGCCTGGATTTGGAGCAGAGGATCGATCCCCTGCTCGCAAAACCAGCGTTCATGTCTGATGGCGCGTCTTCAGCCGACAGCGGCAAGGAGATCGTGGCGACCACATCAAGGTATGGATGGTAGCGCGCCTTTCAATTGAGTACCGTGTAGGCACCCGTGCAAAGAAACTACCGCGGTTTGGGCTATCAGGCACACAGAGGGAATTCGTCATGTCGAGGCTGAAAGGTAAGGCCACGCTGATTACCGGCGGCACCAGCGGCATCGGTCTGGCGACGGCCCGCCGCTTTCTTGAGGAAGGCGCGCGCGTCGCCATCACCGGCACCAATGCCGGCCGTCTTGAGGAGGCTCGCGCCAGTCTCGGCGGCGATGCAGTCGTCATTGCGGCGGACGCCGGAGATGTCGCAGCGCAGGACATGATCGCACGACAGGTCGAAGCAAAGTTCGGCAAGCTCGACGCCGTTTTCGTCAACGCCGGCATCGCCGATTTGCGACCGGTGGGTGATTGGACCGAAGATGCATTCGACAGGAGCATCGATATCGATCTCAAAGGGCCTTATTTCCTCATCAAGGCGCTCGTGCCGCTGCTGTCGAACCCGTCCTCGATCATTCTCAGCGGTTCGGTCAACGCGCATTTGGGAATGGGCGGAACGCACGTCTATGCGCTGGCCAAGGCCGGGATGATTTCGCTTGCCCGTACGCTCTCGGGCGAACTGATAGGGCGCGGCATCCGCGCCAACGTGATCAGCCCCGGCCCGATCGACACGCCGCTCAACGACAAACTCGGCCTCGATCCGGCGGCGGCGAAAGCGCGCGCCAAGGCGGTGGTCGGTCTGGTGCCCGCTGGCCGTTTCGGAACTGCCGACGAGATCGCCAACGCGGTGGTGTTCCTCGCCTCCGACGAATGCCGCTTCATGGTCGGTTCGGAAATGCTGATCGACGGCGGCTTGAGCATTATGTAGGCAGCAATTGACGTTCGGGCCGGCTCCACTTTCCAGCGTCCACCGGCCTCGATGACGCCAATGCGGTATCCCTTTTCCGCGGCGCGGAGCGCGGCAACGCTTCCACCAAATCCAGAGCCGACCACAACGACGTCATAGTCAAAGTTCGTCGTAAGCTCGTTCATTGCTGGGGCAGCGCCTGCTTCACCATCCGGCCCGTGTCGCAGGACTGCGTTTCAACACGACCCAACTCACGACCAGAAGCCACGCGATACAAACGACGGGCGAAATGGATCGCGAATAGGCACCGTCCGGTGCCCAGAAGCCGCCACTTAACCAAGTGGTGCCGCCCAGCAATACAAGGACGACGGCCGCGATCCCCACCGCGAAGAGCGCGTTCGAGATCAGTTTGGAACGCCAGAGGCCGAACGCCGCCGCCATGACCAGCATCGCGCGAGGAAACGAACTCAACGCGACGCTGGCCCATGCGAAGTCGTTCAGTCCCGATGTGAGCGTTTGATTTGCGGAGCCCGCGATTGAGTGTGCGAGGGCAGCGCTAACGGTGATGAGCAAGAGGAACATCCCTGCGAACACGGCGCTGGACGCGGTCGCCGCCGCGCCCCAACCGTCCTGTCCTGCATCAGCCAAAGTTGCCCTGAGCGCCGCCGCAAACCACATGAGATTGAGGACGGCGAAGCCGGAGAAAACCGCAGCGATCAGGATCCGCGCGCGACCGCCGTCGTAAAAGGCGACCAGTGCGTCGTCTGGCGCACCGATCTGTGGCTGATAGCCATATATGATGTACGCGATGATGAAGAGGCCGACGGCCTGGATGCCACTCGACCGCCACAGGCGTTCCCAGAAGGCAGGTGTGGTGTATGTGTTGGTAGATGCGGGGATGTGCTCATCATCTTTGCCCTCTCAAGTTGAAGTGGATTGGGAATCGGAAGCCTTCGGCCGCGCACCTGCTTCGACTGGGTCCAATCACCCAGTAGTCCGGCCGAATCCATTTCCGTCTCGGGTCGCTGTGCGTGTGCATCCGCCCGTCTCCAGATTCTCAAGGCCCCGCAGTGGGAAAGCCGTACGCCCCGCACTCTGAAGGCGCTTGAATCTGAAGGCGCTCTTCGAGCGCCGGAACAATCGGGCGCATCGTTTTAAGCGACGCTTTCCGTTGAGGCGGCGCGTGGACTGAAGCAACGAATTGGTAGCCGCGCCCGGGGATGTTGATGATGAACCGATTTCCATCCCGTCCGTCGCGTAAAATGCGGCGCAATGCGGAGATGTGGACGGTGAGATTGGAGGGCACGACAAAGACATCGGGCCAAACGCGGGCCATCAGTTCCTGCTTGCTGACTAGCTCGCCTGGGCGTTCAAGCAAGGCGATCAGGATGCCCAGCGCGCGACTTCCGAGTGGCACCGGTTTGTCGCCCTCCAACAGAAGAAACTGCCTCGGGAACAGACGAAACGGTCCGAATGCGATTTCGCTTCTCACGCTAGGTTGGGGCCTGGGATCAAACTGCGTGAGCGCTGTCGGCCTGGACGAGGGCAAGCGGTCAAAGATCATAGTCAATCCTGATGCGCTCATGGTGACCTCGCTTGCGTTAGGGACACATTTTGTGCCTCAGCATCTACTCCGACGCCGCGAGAAGTGCCCGTTATAGGATGTGATGCTTTGTTAGTTCCTGCGAGGCGCACTGTGTGCTGATCAAAAGTTGGAGGAAAAGAGCCAGCTGGGCAAACGGGCAACGACTGCGTCGAGTCGGCCCAACTGCGCGCGGTCAGATCAAGCTGATCGTCACGCCGATGTTGCCGCGTGTTGCTTTCGAGTACGCGCAGATCTGATGCGCTTCGTTCACCAGAGCCTGGGCGACCGTTCGATCAACGCCGGGCAAGCTAATGCTGAGCCGAGCACTGATGAAGTAACTGTCGTTCTCCAGTTTTAGGTCTACTTCAGCGTCGATAGCGGAAAAGGCCGGCAAGGCAATTTTCTGTTTGCGGGCCACTTGCACGATTGCTGTTTGAAAGCAGGCCGACCAAGCCACCGCAAATAATTGCTCCGGATTGGTGCCGATGCGAGCCGATCCGGGGGCCGCAAGCCTTATGTCGAGTTGCCCATCGGAGCTGCGTGCGATGCCATTCTCTCGTCCCTGAGAGGTCCGGGTCTTGGCCGTATATAGCAGCTTTCCCGTGGTGCGCATCTTGCAATCCTGGAATTCTCGTTTCACGAGCGCGATGGCGCTGAGGGCCACACTGCGCATGCCAGTCAAGTCGCAGCGAAATCGATCACCTGGAGAAGCCACAGCCTCACGCGGGGAGGCTACGGCTCGTGCCCGTCCGCCGATACTTCCGGTGCGCCCATAGTTGCCGTAGCGTTCACCATCTTGCGCTCTCCTTTGGCTCCGTCTTGCGGACGCCTTGTTAGCGGCTCGTCGCGTTCATGGTGGTATTTTGGTCCACCAAACTCTTTCCGCCTAGAGCTACGCCTGCCGTGCGGGGGCCGCCCGTTATGGCTTGTGAGGAGGTGTTAGAAGCTGTCAGCAGCTCGATATTCCCGGACAATTGGGTAGCTCGGTAGCCGAGAGCGAAACCCTCGACTTGCGTGCACTCTTGTGGGAGGGACGCAGGGCAAGATTTCGGCTAAAATTGTTGTCGGCGAGACAGTTCAGAGGAAGGCATGGCGGCTGTGGAGGACCACACCAAAGTCGGTATTTCGTTTGGTGCCTTTACCCTATTTGCAGGTGAGAGGCTGCTCACCAGAGAAGGCGTTCCCGTCAAGTTGGGCGCGCGCGCTCTCGATATCTTGGTCGCCCTGACTTCGGCGCCGAACGAAGTCTGCAGCAAAGAAGAGCTGATGTCGCGGGTATGGCCCGGAGTTACCGTTGAAGAAGGTAGTGTGCGCTTTCATATAGCCAGTCTCCGAAAAGCGCTGGGAGACGGAAAGGATGGTGCGCGATTCATTGCGACCCTGCCGGGGAGGGGCTACTGCTTTGTCGCCGCGGTTTCGCAAGCCGGTAGTCGACGCAATGACGAGAAGATCGCCGCCTCTAACTTTCCGCACGCCAATATCCCCACCCGCTTGAGCCGAATGCTCGGACGCGATGAGGATGTGCTCAAGTTATCGTTTAGCCTCACCGCCTCGCGCCTCGTCACCGTCGTAGGACCTGGTGGCGTCGGCAAGACGACTGTCGCGGTGGCCGTCGCACACCATTTGATGTCCGCTTTCGCTGGTTCCGTTCTCTTCGTCGATCTTGGAGTCGTTACGGATCCTAAACTTGTGCCAACAGCTGTGGCCTCAATATTAGGGTTGTCGGTTCATTCCGACGACGCGATACCGAGTTTGGTGGCCTACCTGCGTGACAAGCGCATCCTTCTGGTTCTCGATACATGCGAGCACCTCATAGAAGCAGTTGCCACGCTGGCGGTAAGCATCGTGGAAGCCGGACTCCAAGTGCATATCATCGCGACAAGCCGAGAGGCGCTTCGAGTTGAAGGCGAGCACGTCTATCGGCTGGATGCCCTTGCATGCCCCCCGATAGGCGGGGGCTAACTGCCGCAACCGTGCGGAAATTTCCGGCAACGCAACTGTTCATGGAACGGGCTGTCGCAAGCGGCGCGCCTCTGATTGTGAGTGATCTCGAAGCGCCAATAGTCGCTGATATCTGCCGAAAGTTGGACGGCGTGGCGCTTGCGATCGAGCTTGCGGCCAGACGCGTTGAGTCTTACGGCCTGAAGCAGACCGCTGCATTGCTCGACGAACGCCTGACGTTGCTATGGCAGGGGTCGCGTAACGCTGCACCGCGTCACAAGACCCTGCACGCCGCTCTCGACTGGAGCTACGGGCTTCTCTCCGAACCCGAACGCTTGGTCCTTCGCCGCCTCGCGATATTCATGGGATATTTCACCCTCGATGCGGCGCTGGAGGTTGTGACAAGCACAACCCTGGACCGCCCGGCTGTTTTCGAAGCGATTGATAGCCTCGTCGCAAAGTCGATGGTGGCGACCCATCCTCTCGGCGCGATGGTGCGCTACCGGCTGTTGGATACCACCCGCGCATACGCGCTCGACATCGACATTGACGACGCCGAGGCAACCGCCTTGTCGGTACGACACGCGACTTACTACCGCCGATGGCTCGAACAGACCGGGATCGAATGGCCGACGCTGGCGGCTGGAGCCGAACGCCCGCCTCACTTTGCCGCGCTGAACAACGCCCGTGCGGCATTAGAATGGTCCTTCGGAAAAGGCGGCGACTTGGCCATCGGTGTCGGATTGGCCACTGCCGTCGCGCCCGTCTTCTTGTCAATGTCACTGCTTCCCGAATGCCATCGCTGGTCAGAACGCGCTATCGCTTGTCTCGCTCCTTCGGCCCGTGGCGGACAGCAGGAGATGAGACTTCAGGCGGCCCTTGGGGCCTCACTGATGTTCATGCGCGGCGGGCGCGATGCTGCGCGCGAAGCCTTGGAGAGAGGCTTGGCGATCGCTGAAAACAATGGCGATACGCTTGATCAAATACGCCTGTTGGCCCCACTTCATCTGTTTCACAGACGCAGAGGGAACTTCACTCGTGCTCTCGACTACGCGACGCGTTGTTCTGCGGCCGCGGCGACTGTCAGCGACCCCGTCGCGATGGCATTAGCCCATTCTAATTTAGGGCTCGCGCTTCATCTCGACGGCAGACTTGTCGACGCCCGCAACGAACTCGAGGCGACCCTGGCGGGCGACTATCTTCCCGAGCAAACCACGACGGTCTACCTTGGCGTTGAAGGCAGAATCCTGGCCACCGCCGTTCTCGCCAGAAATCTTTGGCTGCAGGGTTATGCCGCTCTGGCGACTGAATGCGCGCGCGAGGCGGTGGAAGAGGCCCGCAATATAGACCACTCATTATCGCTGGCAATCGCCTTGGTGTGGGCGGCGACGGTGTTCCTTTGGGCAGGCGATCTGCAGAGCGCCGAAGCAGATTTAGACGAGCTTATTGCTCTATCCGAAGCCCATTCCATGGCACCTTATGTCTTGGTTGGAAAAGGCTTCCGAGGCGAATTGGCCATTCGTCGGGGGGACGCGAATGCGGGCATAGAAGCCTTGCAGAGCTCTCGTCAAAAGCTGCACGCGCTCCCTTACGAGCTGGTCACCACCGAGCTTAGCCTTTCGCTTGCGAAGGGATTTTCCGTGTCGCACCGCCTCGATGAAGGCCTCAGAACGATTAACGAGACAATCGAACTGATCGAATCGAACGGCGACTTTTTGTTCATGCCGGAGGCGTTGCGAACGAAAGGTGTGATCCTTTTATCGATGCCCCGGGACTCGAACGAGGGGGCCGAATCCTGCTTCGAACAGTCGCTGGAATGGAGTCGTCGTCAGGGTGCATTGTCTTGGGAATTGCGGACAACGACGGAACTGGCGAAGCTCGCCCTCTCTCGCGGACAATTGAAAAAGGCGCGCGCTCTGTTGCTGCCGATCTTTGAGCAGTTTACCGAAGGTTTTGATACGGCCGATCTGAAAGCTGCTGAACAGCTGTTGAGCGCGATCGCCTAACTGCGGATAGCGACGCACCTTTCCGTCAGCTCTTCGACGTTGTCACGCTCATACCTGGCCGTCGCAACGCGCGCGTGTGGTGAGCGGCTCGCCGCCTGCGTCCCCCAGCACCAACACGATCCCACCGGCGTCGTGTATGCCGCGTGACAAGTGGGTTTGGCAGTGCTGCATCGGAGCTCACGGCGAAGAATGTAACAGAGCTACGGGGCGCGACCGCACAGCAAGCGCCCCAGCCGGTCCACCATCCCACATGCCATCCTGGTGATCTCTCCCGCGCCTACGTCAAGCCGAATGCCCGTCAATCATCCGACTGGGCGATATCTCGGCTGTAAGAATTCCAAATGTGGCAGCTGGCAAAGATTCGCATCTCTTAGCGCCTCTTAACTCGCTTCGACGACAGCAGCAGAGCACTTTGGCCGTGTCACAGCGAAGCAGCCGTCGATCTCGGCGGCAATCCTGGATGGTTGGCACAGGAGGGTCCCATGTCTGCGCGCTTGCTATCACCAACACGGCGGGAAGTCTTGATCACCGCGGCTGCCATAGGAGCCATCAGCATGCTTTCGTCAAAATCCAAAGCGGCTGCAGAGGCCGCCTCAATCCATCCCTTCCAGTTCAGGGCTTCCGATGACGATCTCGCCGATCTGAAGCGGCGTGTCGCGGCGACGCGCTGGCCAGACAGGGAGACGGTGCCGGACCAGTCGCAGGGCGTGCAGCTCGACATCGCGCGCCAGATCCAGGCGCACTGGGCCAATCACGATTGGCGCAAGGTCGAGGCCAGGATGATGGCGTATCCGCACTTCATCACCGAGATCGATGGGCTCGACATCCACTTCATTCACGTGAAGTCGAAGCACAAAAACGCGCTGCCGATGATCGTGACCCATGGCTGGCCGGGCTCGGTTATCGAGCAGTTGAAGATCATCGAACCGCTCACCGACCCGACCGCGCATGGCGGCACCGAGGCGGATGCATTCGATCTCGTGATTCCGTCATTGCCCGGCTACGGATTCTCCGGCAAGCCAACAGCGCCAGGATGGGAGCCGGTCCGCATCGCCAAGGGGTGGGCAACCCTTATGGAACGCCTCGGCTACAACAAATATGTGGCGCAGGGCGGCGACTGGGGCAATGCGGTTACCGAGAACATGGCGCTACAGGAGCCGCCGGGACTGCTTGGCATCCACACCAACATGGCGGCGACGCTTCCACGCGAAATCTCGAAGGCGCTTGGGGCCGGCACGCCGCCGGCAGGGCTCGGTCCTGACGAGAAGCGCGCTTTCGACCAACTCATCTATTTCAACCAGCATGGGCTCGGCTATGCCATCGAGATGAACCAACGTCCGCAGACGCTCTACGGCATTGTCGACTCGCCCGTCGGCCTCGCCGCCTGGATGCTGGACCACGACGCCGACAGTCACGCCCTGATCGCCCGCTCCTTTACCGGGAAGCCCGAGGGCATCACGCCGGACGACTTTCTCGACAACGTCACCTTCTACTGGCTGACGAACACGGCGATCTCGTCGGGACGGCTCTACTGGGACAATGCGCGGGTCGCGAAAGGCGGTTTCTTCGACGCGCGTGGCATTAGGATCCCGGTCGCGGTGAGCGCTTTCGCCAACGAGATCTACCAGGCGCCGGAGAGCTGGGCCAAGACAGCCTATCCAAAGCTTCTCCATTACGGCCGCTTCCCCGTTGGCTGCCATTTCGCCGCCTGGGAGCAGCCCGAAATCTTCGTCGAAGAGATGCGTGCGTCGTTCAAGACGCTGCGCGCGTCCTGAGGATTGCGACGGGAAAATCGTCTCCATTCTGAGCACCGCCTCGGCGGCACTCAGATGGTTGGCGTAACGGACAATACGATCCCGCGCCCCGGCGCGCGGGCCATTCAATCAGACGAGTGACCAACCATGCTGGAAGTGATCAGCCATCAACGTCGCCACCTTTTGCGTGTTGCAGCCATGGCTGTCGCTGCCACCGAGCTTCTTGCGGCGAGCGGGGCGCGATCAGGATCAAGCGGGACCTCTGCAGCAAATGCTGCGAGCGGTTCGCAGGCGAGCAATTCGCTCAAGGTCAAACAGGTCGACGCCGGCGACTTGAATATCGGCTACGCGGAGTTTGGCCCTGCCGAGGGTCCGCCGGTCCTCCTCCTTCATGGATGGCCCTATGACATCCACGCGTTTGCCGAGGTCGCGCCGCGGCTTGTGTCCGCGGGCTATCGCGTCATTGTACCGTATTTGCGCGGGTACGGCACAACGCGACTTCTGTCCGGCAATGCGCCTCGCAACGGGCAGCAGGCGGCACTTGCCGTCGACGCCGTCAATCTGATGGACGCACTGAAGATTCGGGCGGCGATCATCGCCGGATTCGATTGGGGTGCGCGCACCGCCAACGTCGTCGCCGCGCTTTGGCCGGAGCGTTGCAAGGCGCTGGTCTCGGTGAGCGGCTATCTGATCGGCAGCCAGGCGGCCAACCGGATGCCGCTGCCGCCGGCCGCCGAGTTGCAGTGGTGGTACCAGTACTATTTTGCGACCGAGCGCGGCCGCGCCGGCTATGACAAATACCGGCGCGACTTTTCCAAGCTGATCTGGCAGATCGCCTCGCCGAAGTGGCGCTTCGACGATGCCACCTTCGAACGGAGCGCTGCAGCCTTTGAGAATCCCGACCACGTTGACATCGTAATCCACAATTACCGCTGGCGACTCGGTTTGGCTGAGGGGGAAGCGAAATACGACGATCTGGAGAAGCGGCTCGCTCAGGCGCCTACGATCGACGTGCCTGCCATTACGCTCGAAGGTGATGCGAACGGTGCTCCGCATCCGGAGCCTTCCGCCTACGCGAAGAAATTCACCGGCCGATGCGAGCATCGCACCATCCCCGGCGGCATCGGACACAATCTTCCGCAGGAAGCACCGCTGGCGTTCGCCCAGGCCGTCATCGACGTTGACCATTTCTCATGAAGCAACAAAGGAGCCCGACATGAAAACGCTCATTGCTGGATTGGCCCTGGCTGGTATGGCGTTCGCAACAATGGCGTCGGCGCAATCGGACAAGCCGACCATCGTCCTTGTGCATGGCGCCTTCGCCGACGCATCGAGCTGGAACGGCGTCGTACCAATTCTTGAAAAAAATGGCTACCCGGTGGTCGCTGTCGCCAATCCTCTGCGCAGCGTAAAGGCAGATGGCGATTATGTCCGCTCCCTTCTCAATACAATCAAGACGCCAATCGTGCTGGTCGGCCATTCTTATGGCGGCATGGTGATCAGCCAGGCCGCCGACGGGGAGGCGAATGTCAAGGCGCTGGTCTATGTCGCCGGTTTTGCACCGGAAGCAGGCGAAAGCGCCGGCGCGCTCGACACCAAGTTTCCAGGAGCCTTGCTTGGACCCGATACCCTGGCGCAGCCTGTGCCTCTCCTCGCTGGCGGCAACGACCTCTATGTCCGGCAGGACAAGTTCCACGAAGCGTTCGCGCCGGATCTGCCCGAGGATGCGGCGAGACTGGCAGCGGCAACGCAGCGACCGATCACCGACGTCGCTTTCGGCGAACCGGCGACCACCTCCGCCTGGAAGACCATTCCGTCGTGGTTCATTTACGGTGACGGCGATACTGCCATCCCGCCGCAGGCTCAGGCCTTTATGGCCGAGCGGGCGCACGCTAAGGGCGTCGTGGTCGTGAAGGGCGCGTCGCACGTCGTCATGATCTCGCATCCCGATGCTGTGGCAAAAGTCATCGAGGACGCGGCGACCGCGGCTCCTTAGATCCTTGCGGCAATGTGGTCGCGTCATCGGCAATGCCGCGTCGCCTCAAATTTCACATCGGCGTTCGGCATCCTGGATGCCGTCCATGTCACTCCCTTTGGTTGCAATGGCTGGCAGTTCATGCCACCGGCCGACGATAAACGACCAGCTTGGCGGTCAGGATCTGGAGAACATCGCCACGCTGGTTGAGCGTTTTGCTGACGATGGTGACGATGCCGCGCTCTGGGCGCGAGCGCGATGGAGCGACATCCATCACTTCGCTTTCGACGTGGAGAATGTCACTTGGGCGCGTCGGGTTCGGCCAGATGATCTCGCCACCGGCGCCAATGATGCCGTTGGCGAGCGGCAGGCCTGACTCCACGTTCAACCGCATGGTGATCGCGGCGGTATGCCAGCCGCTGGCCGCGAGTCCGCCGAACAGCGTCCCTTCCGCCGCCCGCGCGTCGAGATGGAAGATCTGGGGATCGAACGCCCTCGCGAAAGCCTTGATCTGCTCCTCGTCAAGCGCATGCGAACCGCTGACGAAGGTTTGACCGCGCTTGAGATCGTCTAGATACAACTGCGTCATATCACGCCCTTTCCTAACATCGGCGCTGTCATTCCAAAGCGGCCACGTCGTGGACCTAAGATGGGGCCCCGAACTCTATTTCCAGACTTGTGAATGATCGAAAGCGGTTAGGCGTGCGATCCCGTTAGCAGATTGTCAAGACACGACCCACAATTAGTCGGCAAGTCCACGCCTTGTCCTTCTGGCCGTAGTGGCCGAAGCAGTTGTCGGCGTGCCGCGACCTATTTGAAAAAACTTGACGGGGGTGGCATCTGGCCAGGATGGCGGAACTTCTTATCCGCCGACTTCGCGAATATTGTCAGCCATCTGTCCTGAAAATCGTCTTCGTCTTCCGCGTCAATCGTGAGTGAGCCATGGGCGATACTCACAACGTGCAACCCCCGCCCCATCGCAAGATCGAAATCCCGGTCTCTGGGACTCACGGCGAACGGTGTTTCGTAGCTGGGGGAGTTCATCCCCCAGAATGACACTTCCCTCCAACGGAATGTCGAGCCGTTGGGTGCAGTTGAGAACATCAGGGTTGCCGAGAACGTATAAGTCGGAGACTCTTCCTGGCGGTATCGCTCTATCTGAGATCGCAACTTGAGCATCGAAAATGCGATGATGTCCCATTGTTTGTTCGGGGGTGGAGCCCCGGAGAGTTGGCTGAGATTGATAGGCTCAGGCTCCGCATAGGACAGGTGCGCGGGGCCAAGCTAGACGGCAAGCTTTTCCCGCTTTACGGATTCCGACGAGGCTTCAATTTCGCTGAACAGCCGACCTATCATCTTCTTGAGGTCAGCCATGGCTTCCATTGCTTGCGCCTGTCGGGCGAGACGGGTGACCTCTTCGGCGCGTTTCTTCGCTTCCTCCGCAGCCTCCGCTTGGGACACGAGATTCCCGACGGCAGCCAATGCAAGGTTGCTCGCGCGCTGAGGCTTGTCAGCAACTTCAGTTATCACGGTAGCGCACCTTTCCAACGTGGGGCGAGACCCTGGGCTTTTCCTGAGCATGGTATTGACCAGCCCGTTCAAGCGAAGTGGCATCCCGTTCAAGTCCGGCGGCGCTGCATGAAGGTGCGCATGGCGCAGCTTGTCATTATCGCCGCGAAAAGATGGTTCCCCGTTCAGAAGCGTGTGCAAAATGCAGCCCAAGGCATAAATGTCTGTCGCCCGCGTCGGCGGCTCCAAAAGCCATTGCTCAGGCGCGGCGTTTCTCACAGGGATCCGAAAGTTGCTACGCTTGTAGCGTCGCGGGGGTCGTGCTACAGTCGTAGCATGATATACGCCACAGACCGAGTCTTCCCCGCTGCCAAAGTCTGCGAAGCAGCAGGGTGCAAGGACGTGACGTTTCGGGCATGGCGCCGCCGCAACGGTTTGTTCCCTGAGTTGTGGGGCGGCAGGACCGTCAATCATTTTTCGATCCTTGACGTCTGCGTGGTGCGGCTGGTGGTCATTCTGACGCGCCACGGTTTAGGGGCCGACGACGCAGTAGCGTTCGTTCAAGGCAAGGATCTGGTGTTCGGTCTCGAGCTTTATCTCGGTAGAATGCTCGATGAGGACGATCGTGGCGACGAGATCGTCGGGTTCAGCTTTAGCGAGGAGACCCCGCCTGACACGAAGATATTGTTGATGGAAGGGGAGGGTACTGTCGTCGCCGCAAGGGATGCTGGGCCTACGCGCATAACTTACTTTCATGCAGGCTCCGGTCAGGCCACGCTTAGCGATACTATGAAGAACAACAAGGGCGTGGCTACGTTCTTGAACGTTCGCGCTATTGTTGACCATGTGCTTGACAAGCTCGGCATCGCCGCGCCGGTGGAAGGATAAGCGGATTATGGCCGGTACTCCCGTCTCCTTCAAAATCGCTGATGTTGCACGCGCCATCAAAGGTGCGCGCAAAGGAAACATGGAGCCAGGCAGGGTCGAAATCGATCCGGTTACCGGCAGGATCGTCGTCATCGCCGCCGAAAAGGCGGGCGAGCCGGAAAATGCCGTCGACAAGTGGATGAAGAACCATGCGCGTTCGTCTTAAGGGACTGAACAGCCGCACCAAGACGCTCGCTAATGGCAGCGTTGTTACTTACTACTGGGCGTGGAAAGGTGGACCTCGGCTGCCGGGCAAACCGGGAGACGCGGAGTTCATGGCAGCATACAATGCTGCAATCGCTCGCAAGATATACCCTCGCCAGGGGGCGCTGCTTTCCGTCCTGAATGCCTTTCAACTCAGTTCGGACTGGGACGACCTAGCGCCTCGCACCCGGGCCGACTACGTCAAATTGATCAAGATCATCGAAAAGAAGTTCGGCGACTTTCCGTTGTCGGGCATGAGCGACCGCCGCACGCGCGGCCTCCTTATGGAATGGCGCGACGAGCGCGCGAAGAGGTCTCGCCGGCAGGCTGATTATGGCTGGCAGGTGCTGGCCCGAGTTCTCTCCTGGGCGCAGGGTCGCGGCCTTGTATCGGCCAATCCATGTGAGAAGGGCGGTCGCCTATATCGCGGTTCTCGTTCGGCGAATACGTGGAGTGCTGCTGACGAGGCTGCATTCTATGCCAGTGCGCCTACGCACCTTCACCTGGCGCTCATGCTCGCCTTGTGGACGGGCCAGCGTCAGGGTGACCTGTTGCGCCTGACCTGGCAGCAATATGACGGCAAGGTAATCCGCCTTCAGCAATCCAAGACGGGACGGCGCGTCGTGATACCGGTTGGTGCACCACTGAAGGCAATGCTCGAGGCGACGCGCGGCAAGGTGGGGCAGATATTGCTCAACAGCGACGGCGTGCCCTGGACGGCTGACGGTTTTCGCTCTTCATGGCGCAAGGCCTGCGCTTCCGCTGGCGTGACCGGTGTCACGTTCAACGACCTCCGTGGAACTGCAGTAACGCGGCTGGCACTCGTCCAGGCTTCTGTGCCCGAGATCGCAACAATAACCGGGCACAGTCTGCGCGACGTGCATGCAATTCTCGATTCAAACTACCTCAACCGCGACCCTGCGCTCGGGGAAAGCGCCATCCGCAAGCTCGAAACGGGAACCAAAATTCCCGACCGCGCGGCCGACTGACGCGAAATGTTCCAACAATGAAACGGAAAAATCGCTTTAAAATCAATTGGCTGGGGAACCTGGATTCGAACCAGGACTAACGGAGTCAGAGTCCGTGGGTCTACCGTTAACCTATTCCCCAGCAGGCGCGGTCGGTGTCGCGCGAAGCGGGCGGCTATGCGCCGCGAGCGCTGCCTTGTAGCCGCCGCCGGAAAATAGTCAACCCCGCGCGGCGTTTCAATCGCAGCTTTTGATCACTCCGGCTCGGCGCGAGGGGGAAAGGGGCTCAGCGGACGCCGCGGCTGTATTGCGAATGCTCGAAGAACACCACCACGCCGAGCCCGATGAGCAGCGGTATGATGAGATAGAACAAGCGGAAGACCAGAAGGGCGGCCAGCACTCCAACCGGGTCCATATGCGACAGTCCCGCCAGGAAGACGATCTCGAAAACGCCGAGGGCGCCCGGCGCATGCGAGAGCAATCCCACCGAGAAGGACACCATGAACACGCCGAGCACGACGAAATAACCGGGGTTGCCGGCCGCCGGCAGGGCAAAATAGATGATGGCGGCCGCCGCCAACAGTTCGACCGGGCCGATCAGCAATTGCCGCGCCACGATCGGCAGCGCCGGGTAATGCAGCTGGAAGCTGCCGATCTTGAGTGGCTTCAGATGCAGCCAGCTGCAGAACACATAGACCGCGACCAGGATCAGCATGGCGAGGCCGGCGGCCGTCGCCAGTTCGTGGTGCGGGGTCGTGGAGAAACGATCGACGATCTGCGGCTCCAGCACCAGCACCAGGCCCCCGACAAGCAGGCTGGAGAGCACGAAGGTGATCCAGCAGATCGCCACCAGAATGCCGACATCCTGACCGGTCAGCCCCCTGGTGCCGTAGGCGCGGTAGCGGATCACTGCGCCCGATAGCACCGAGCCCCCGATATTGTGCGACAGGGCATAGGTGGTGAAGGAGCAAAGGGTGACGAACAGCCATGATACCTTCTTGCCGATATGGAGCAGCGCGATGTGGTCGTAGCCGGCGAGCGAGGCATAGGCGACGACCGAACTCAGCGCCGCCAGCACCCAGGCGCGCGCGGGGATGGCGACGATACCGGCCCAGACGTCGTCGAGTGAAATGCCGCGCAGTTCGTGGATGAGCAGCCAGAGCGAGAACACCACGGCCGCTATGCCGATGACCGGCCAGAAATAGCGCCTCCAGTTCATGGCGTCGTCGTCATGCGATTAAGCTCATTGATTTGATGTTGCCCAGACCCTTTCAAACCCTCGTTTGAGACATGCCTGATTGAAGCCGGCTATTCAACCGGCAAGAGATTACCCCAGCGTGACGCCGCCAAAAATCGGGCCACGTACTCTTGGTGATTGCGGATCGCGCTGCTAGTCTGTCCTCAACTTGAACAAATCTAGGTGCCTGCTGCGTCCTTCCCGGTTCGCGCGGCGCCGAAAGGAATTGACGTGGAAGACCACGATACCGGCGCGGGCGCGTCGGCAGTGGGCATGTCCGGGGCATCGCCGACGGAATCGGCGGGCCCGTCCGCGGGGCGGTTCAGCCGCCGTGCGGGCGCGCATGCGAGACATGCCGACAATCAAGGCGAGAACCAGAAAGGCAAG
>NZ_JHQR01000145.1 GCF_014843825.1 Mesorhizobium silamurunense | reverse complement strand
CAGGCGCCCCGTGTGCCGCGCCTGCCTCGACTGGAGCGTGCGGCGCTCGCACCTCGCCGGCGCGCTGGGCGCCGCCATCCTCGACAAGGTCATCGCCGAGAAATGGGCGCGGCGCGACAAGGACAGCCGTGCCGTGGTGTTCTCGCCGAAGGGTAAGCAGGAATTCGAGAGGGTGTTTCTGGCGTAGTGGGTTGCCGGCGATAGGTTCGCAACGTCGGCGGGACAGTACCCCCTCTGCCCTGCCGGGCATCTCCCCCGCAAGGGGGGGTTGAGCGCTCAGCCCTCTTCGCCAATCTTCGACGCTGGAAGAATGGCAGGGCGCCGGGACTGCTGATCTCCCCCCTTGCGGGGGAGATGGCCGGCCGGCAGGCCAGAGGGGGGTGTGAAGGAACGCGGCGCTGCCGGCTTCCTTTCGCGTGCAGAACTCACTCCCGCTTCAGCACCTTGCCCAGCTTGAAGAAATCCGCCCACGGGTCCGCCTTCTTCAGCTGCTTCAGTGTCGTCTCGTCGCCGAGCGGGAAGGCATTGGGCGCCAGACCTTTCTCGATTTCCGTCCAGGTCACCGGCATCGACACCGTCGCGCCCTTCTTGGCGCGCGAGGAGTAGGGCGCGACCGTGGTCGAGCCCCTGCCGTTGCGCAGATAGTCGACGAAGATTTTTCCCGTGCGCGCCTTCTTCGACAGGGTAGCCGTGTAGCGGTCCGGCTTGGCCTGTTCCAGGGCGCGAGCGAAATCATGGGCGAAGTCCTTGACCTCGTCCCAGTCCGCCGACGGCTTCAGCGGCACCAGCACGTGATAGCCCTTGCCGCCGGACGTCTTGACCAGGTTCGGCAGCGACAGCTCGTCGAGCTGCTTATGGATGTCGAGCGCCGCCTCGCGCACGCGGCGAGCGCCGCCTCGCGCACGCGGCTGACGTCGCCGCCTTCGTCTGGATCGAGGTCGAAGATGATCTGGTCCGGCTTTTCCAGCTCGTCGATGGTGGAGCCCCAGATATGGACCTCTACCACGCCATACTGAACAAGTGCCGCAAGCCCGTCGAAATCCTTGATGAACAGGATCTCCTCGCCGTCGGTCGGATCCTTCATCCTGGCGATCTTGTCGCTCATGCCGGGCGAGGCGTGTTTCTGGAAGAAGCGCTGGCCGTGGATGCCGTCGGGCGCCCGCACCAGGCTCAGCGGACGGTTGACGACGAACTGCTCTATGCGCGGCCAGACCAGCGCGTAGTGGTCGAGCAGGTCCTGCTTGGAGACCTTTTCGTCCGGCCACAGCAGCTTGTCGGGATGCGAGAGTTTTATTGAGGTCATCGCCGTTCCGGCCGAGGCCTTCGGCGCGGCCTTGTCGCCGCCCGATTTTGCTTCGGACCTCCCGTCGGTTTGTTTCGGCCTTTCCTGCACGACTTCCTCCGCCGGCTTGTCCTCGCGCAATCCCTGGAACGAGGCGTGGCGGATTATACGGTCGGATGTCCAGCTGCGGAACTCCACTTCGCCGACGAGCTCGGGCTTGACCCAGGTCAGGCCCTTGCCCTTCGGCACCGCTGCCGAGAAAGGCGACTGCTTCGCCTCAAGGCCGTCGAGCTTCTTCTTGAGACCGGCCATCACCTTGCCGGAAAAGCCGGTGCCGACGCGGCCGGCATAGTTGAGCTTGCCGCCTTCATAGTAGCCAACGAGCAGCGAGCGCAGGCCGCGTCCCGTCTTGTCCGAAGGCAGATAGCCGCCGATGACGAATTCCTGGCGCAGCGTGCATTTCGACTTGATCCAGGTGAGGCCACGCCCGCTGCGGTAGGGCGCGTCGGCGCGCTTCGACACCACGCCTTCGAGACCCATGCGGCAGACATGCTGCAGGATGACCTTGCCGGGTTCGGAAAAATGGTCGCTGAAACGCAGCGCCGAATTCTCCGGCTGGTCGCCGAGCAGTTCGGCCAGCGCCTGCTTGCGCTCGACCAGCGGCTCGCGGCGCAGATCCTTGCCGTCGAGCCACATCAGATCGAACACGTAGTAGATGATGCGGTCTGTGCGGCGGGCGGAGAGATCCGCCTGCAGCAGCGGAAAGGACGACACGCCGCTGTCGGCCAGCACGACGACCTCGCCGTCGATGATGGCATCGCGGCATTTGAGACCGGCGAGCGCGGCGGTGACCGGCCCGTCGAATTTGCCGGTCCAATCGAGGCCGGCTCTGGTGAGCAGCCTGACGTCGCTGCCAGCGATCTGCGCCTGCATGCGATAGCCGTCGAATTTTACTTCGTGCAGCCAGTCGTCGCCGGAGGGCGCGTTCCTTTCCAGCGTTGCAAGCTGCGGCTCGATGAATTCGAGCCGTTTGGCATGGCCGGCCTTGGCCTTGCGGGCGGCCGGTTTGTTGGAGTGCCAGACATTCGGCTTCTCACCCTTGGCCGCCTTGCCTTCGCCGACTTCTTCTATCGTGAGGCCCGACCTCACCGATTGCGGCTCGTCCTTGAGGATGTCCTCGCCAGGGCGGGCGGCGGCATCATCGGACTTGATCAGCAGCCAGTTGTCGCGCTTTTCGCCGGGCCTGGGCTTCAGCCTGACCAAGTGCCAGCGGCCATGCAATTTATGGCCTTCGAGTTCGAAATTGATGTGGCCTTTCTTCATGCCTTCGGCCGGGTCGCCTTCCGGAATCCATTTGCCGTCATCCCAGACGATGACCGAGCCGCCGCCATACTCGCCCTTCGGAATGGTGCCCTCGAAGGACGCATAGTCGATCGGGTGGTCCTCGACGTGAACGGCCAGCCGCTTCTCATGCGGATCGAGGCTCGGACCGCGCGTCACCGCCCAGCTCCACAGCACACCGTCATGCTCGAGCCGGAAATCGTAGTGGAGGCGGGTGGCGGCGTGCTTCTGGATGACGTAGATGCCGCCGGCCTCGCTCTTCTTGTGCCGCGGCACCTTGCCGGCCGGCTCGGCGGTTTTGCGGAAGTCGCGCTTGGCATGATATTGCTCGAGGCCGGCCATGGCATCCTGCTCCTATGCGGATCTGCGCCTTTTATGCTGATTGTGACCGGACGCGGAGGCCTTGGCCTTCGGCCGCGCCGACGGCGCCTTCGATGAAGGTTTGCCGGCTTTCCCACTGCCTTCCGCGTTCAGGCTCTTCTTCAGCGCGTCGAACAGGTTGACGACATTGGACGGCTTCGCCGGCGCCTTGGCCTTGGGCGCCTTCTTGCCGGCCTTCTTGGCGCGGATCAATTCGAGCAGCGCGTCCTCATAGCGGTCGTCGAACTTCGAGGGGTCGAACTTCGTCTTCTTGCTGTCGATGATGTGCTGTGCAAGATCGATCATCTCGTCATCGGTCTTGGTTGCCTTGATGTCGTCGAACACCGTGTCGGGCTGGCGCACCGTATTGTCGTAGCGCAGCGTCGTCAGCACCATGCCCTTGCCGAGCGGCTCGATCACCACCGGACGTTCCCGGTTGTAGAGCACGATGCGCGCGAGGCCGGCCATCTTCTTCGCCGCCATAGCGTCGCGGATGACGGCGAAGGCCTCTTCCGACACTTCGTCCGCCGGCGAGACATAGTAGGGCGTGTCGAGATAGATCTGCTCGATCGAGGATTTCTCGACGAAGCCGTCGAGGCTTAGCGTGTGCGAGGACTCGATCTCAACCGCCTCGATCTCGTCTTCCTCGATATGGACGAAGTCGCCGTCGCTCACCTCGTAGCCCTTGATCTCGTCGCCTTCCTCCAGCGGCTTGCCAGTTTCGGCGTCGACATAGATGCGTCTGACGGTGTTGCCGGTCTTGCGATTGAGGATGCGGAACGAAACCTTCTCGGCATGGGTGACGACGTTGGTCAGCTCGATGGCGCAAGTGACCAGCGACAGTTTCAGATAGCCCTTCCAGGCGGGGCGCGGTGCCATGGCGAACTCCTGCGCGCGAAGCGATTCCAACGGCAACGGACAGGGGCTCGCCTGGGTTCCGGCAAGCCGGGACCTGTCGTTGCAGCATTGCCCATCAGGCCGCCAGCAGATTGATCCTGCTTTCCGCAATCTCGGTGAGCTTGCGGTCGGTCGCCTGCTCTTCCTTGAGGTTCTTGGCCAACACGTTGGCGCAGTCGCTGCGGCCGAGCTGCTTGGCCCAGGCGATCAGCGTGCCGTAGCGCGTCATCTCGTAATGCTCGACCGCCTGCGCGCACGCGATCAACGCGGCGTCGAGAACCTCCTTGTCGTCGATATCGCCGCTCACCTCCTCGGCCTCCTCGAGAATGCCGTCGATGGCCGGGCAGTTGATGGCCTTGGCCTTGACGCCATGCAGCTCGAATACCTGCTCGACCCGATCGACATGGCCCTTGGTCTGCTCGAGGTGTTTTTCGAAGCTGGCCTTCAGCTGCGGATCGGTCGCCTCGGCGATCATCTTCGGCAGCATCCGCTCGATCTGCTTCTCGGCATAATAGATTTCGCGCAGCATATGGATGAAGAGGTCGTCCAGCGTCTTGATGTCTTTCGAAAAGAAACCCATGGCTTTGCCTTCCATTGCTTGTTCCGGGGCTTGTTCCGGGTTGGGGAATTCAATCGGCGGCGCGGCCGCCTTCCTCGGCGCCGCGCGGGCTTTGAGGGAATCAACGTGTCCCTTCCGGGCCGGTTCCTGACCTTTTCCGGACGAGCAATGAAATTTCCGGGCGCCGGCCGAACGTGAAACAGAACCGCGTCCAAGCGACATCCAGACGAAACATATGTGATGCAAAAGACACATGCGCCGGAAACGCGACAAAAGGCACCGAAAGACCGCGAATCAGCCGCATTCCAGCCACGAAGCAACGGGTTTCGGACCAGAAATTAACATCACGTTCACCGACTATTCACGCCTCGACGCTATGCTCTCGGACAATTCGGAAGGGACATCCGAAAACGGGACAGGGACCACGTAAAATGAACTTCTGGAACCACATCGCCGGCTATGCCGCCGCCATCCGCGAATTCGTCGCGCCGACCTATCGGCCCGAGCGCTACTACATGCGCGGTCCGGGTCCGGCCTGCGCGCGGCGCGGCACCTCGCTCGGCATCGGCACGAACTGATCGCCATGCTCGACAGCCGCCACAACAGCCGGATCTGCAAGCCGGCCGCCGACAACCGCGCCACGACCTACCGTGACGAGCGCCCCGCCGTCGCCGACGGCAGGCGTGCGACAACGCCGCGACTTTGACGCCGCCGCCGGCTGGCTTAGTGTCCCCTTAGTTTAGTGTACAGGGGACACAGATAGCCGGGGCCGACATGACCGAGCTGCCCGACCGGAATCGTCCGTCTCAATCCGAGTTCTTCGGCGCGACCCAGCCGCTGATCGTCTTCGACGGCGTCTGCGTGTTCTGCTCGGGATTCGTCCAACTGATCGTCAAGCTCGACCGCGGCAATCGGTTCCGCTTCGCCACGGCGCAATCGCCGTTCGGCGAGGCGTTGTTTCGCAAATACGGCCTGGCAACCAATAATTACGAAACCAATCTCGCCATCATCGACGGCGCGGCCTTCACGAAGCTCGACAGTTTCGTCGCCGTCATGGCCGCGCTCGGCTGGCCGTGGCGCGCCGCAAGGCTGCTGCTCGTCCTGCCGCGGCCGTTGCGCGACTGGCTCTACGACCGCGTCGCCAAGAACCGCTACGCGCTGTTCGGCAGGAAGGACAGCTGCGAAATCCCGTCCGCCGAACTGCGGCAACGGCTGATCGGCTAGTGAATGTCGCCGTCCGCCGAAACGGCGAACCGCTCCCTTTCTTTTGCTTTTACGCAATTGCGGGCGGCAAACCGTCACGCGCTTTTCCTGGGAACTGCCCGGCGCCGTCGTCGGCGGCTGGCCTTGCGCTATCGCGACTGGCTGGAGCCCTCGCAAGCTTCGAGCAGGATCGGCTCGCCCGCCGTCCTGCCGAGTTCGCGGCAGGATTGGGCGGTGCAAAGCGTCCAGCCTTCCCCGGTTGCGCCGGAGGCTGCCAACACCACGCGCGGCTGAGGCCTGATCCCGGGCGCATAGACCCACCAGCCGTTCCGCAGCACCGAGCCCTCGGGCGGCTCCATGCCGGCGCCGGAGCCCTTGACCCGCGCCTCGACGAGCTGAAGCCCGGCAGGCGTCACTTTCCAGTCTTCCTGCCAGCGCGTCCGTTCCACCGAATGCGTCCAGGACAGCGTGAAGGCGGCGACGGCAAGCGTCACCGTCTTGCCGGCTGCGAGGATGCAGAGACTCACGCAACATCCCTTGCGGATGCCTGACGCGCGCGCCAGCAGTGCCAGCCGATCCAGAGAAGCGCCAGCGCCCAGCCGGTTTCGTCGGTGAGCGGCAGCGCCGCGACCAGGAGCACGCCGGCTGCGAAGGCGACGAGGCGCTCCCACCAGGCCATGCGGCGGGCGAGGAAGCCGACGGCGGCGGCGCCCCAGAGCACGATGCCCATGCAGGCCTTGACGACGATGTAGGCGACCTCGACCGGGTAGCCGAACGAGGCGGCGATCGGGCCGGCATCCTGCAGCATCAGGGCTGGTGTATAGACAGCCATGAACGGCACGACGAAGCCTGCGATGGCGAGCTTGGTCGCCTGGATGCCGATCTTGAGACCGCTTTCCCTGGCCATGGGCGCCGCGGCGAAGGCGGCAAGCGCCACCGGCGGGGTCAGGTCGGCCATGATGCCGAAATAGAAGACGAACATGTGGCTGACGATGAGTGGCACGCCAAGCGACAGCAACGCCGGGCCGGCGAGCGAGGAGGTGATGATGTAGTTAGGGATGGTGGGGATGCCCATGCCGAGCACAAGGCAGGTGAGCATGGTGAGCACCAGCGACAGGAACAAATTGTTCTCGCCGATCGAGATGATCCAGCTGATGAAGGTTGAGGCGATGCCGGTCAGCGTCAGCGTGCCGATGACGATGCCGACGATGGCGCAGGCGATGCCGACCGGCAGCGCGTTCTTCGCCCCTTCGGCAAGCGAATCGACGCAGATGCGCAGCGTCTCGCGGCCGCCCTTGAAGGTGACGCAGGCGACGATGAGCGCCGCGATGACGAGGCCGAGAATGTTGACGCCGAACCGCATGAAGGAGGCGGCGGCAAGCCCAAGCGCCAGCCAGAAGACGACGCGGAAGGCGAACGGCCCGATCAAGGCCGCCAGCGGCGTGCCGAGGATCAGCACGATGGTCAGCGCCAGGCCCATGGTGCCGGCGAAGATCGGCGTGTAGCCGGCGAAGAGCAGGTAGACCAGCACGGCAAGCGGCAGCACCAGCGGCCAGTGCTGCCGCACCGCATCCCAGGGATTGGGCAGGTCGCCCTTGGCCATGCCGTGCAGGCCGGCCTTGCCGGCCTCCAGATGCACCTGCCAGAAACAGGCGCCGAAATAGAGCAGCGCCGGAATGATCGCCGCCTTGACCACTTCGGCGTAAGGGATGTTCAGCGTCTCGGCCATGATGAAGGCGACCGCGCCCATCACCGGCGGCATGATCTGGCCGCCCATCGAGGAGGTCGCCTCGACGGCGCCGGCAAAGGCCGAGCGGAAGCCGAAGCGTTTCATCAGCGGGATGGTGAACTGGCCGCTCGCCACGACATTGGCGACGCCCGAACCGGAGATGGTGCCCATCAGCGCCGAGGACAGCACGCAGACCTGCGCCGGGCCGCCGCGCCAGGAGCCGACCAGGCCGAGCGCGAAATCGTTGAACAGCGCGATCATGCCGGCGCGTTCGAGGAAGGCGGCGAAGACGACGAAGATGAAGATGTAGGCCGCCGAAACATAGACCGGCGTGCCGTAAATGCCTTCGGTGCCATAGGCGAAGGTGTCGACGAGCTGCGCGAAATCGTAGCCGCGATGGATGAAGGGCGGCGGCAGGTGATTGCCGACGAAGCAATAGGCGAGGAAGATGAAGGCGATGATTGCGAGCGGCAGGCCCATCAGCCGTCTAGCGGCTTCGAAGACGAGCACCACCAGCAGCGCGCCGACGATCAGGTCCGGCGTGGTGAGGAAGCCGGAGCGGCGAATGAGGTCGGCGTAGAAGACCCAGTTGTAGATGCCGGTGGCGAAGCCAAGCACGCCAAGCGTCCAGAATGCGGCTTTCGCCGCCGTGCCGGTGGCGCGCAGATTGGCGATCAGGCCGAAGCCGAGCAGCAGCAGGAAGCCGACATGCATGGCGCGCACCACCTGGCTTGGCAGGCTGCCATAGGCGGCGATGTAGATCTGGAAGACGGAAAAGGCGACGGCAATCAGGAAGGCCGCCTTGCCGGCGATGCCTTCGCCGAAGCCCGGCGGCAGGCCTTCGAGAGGCTCTTCGGCAGTTGGAGAAATAACGGTCGGCGTTTCAGTCATTGGCGGGCTCCTGACGGGCGCTCCCCTCCCCCTTGAGGGGAGGGTGGACAGCCGCCGAAGGCGGATGGACGGGTGGGGTCCTTGCGGCAGTGCGCGACTTTAACTGCCTCGACTTGACTGAAAGAGCCGGAGCGCGTCGAGGAGGACCCCACCCGGCCCTGCGGGCCACCCTCCCCTCAGAGGGGAGGGAAAACCAGCGCCTTAGTTCAGCAGCCCCTTCTCCTTGTAATACCGCTCCGCGCCGGGATGCAGCGGCACCGGCATGCCGTTCAACGCCTTGGCCGGATCGATCGCCTTGGCGGCGGCGTGGGCGGCGGCGAGCTGGTCGAGATGCTCGAACATCAGCTTGGTCATCTGATAGGCGGTGTCGTCGGAAACATCGACCCGGGTGACGAGGAAATTGCCGACCGCGGCGGTCGCGACATCCTCCGTCTGACCCTCATAGGTCCCCTTGGGAATGACCACCGACAGATAAGGCGAGCCGATCTTGGCGACGTCCTCGGCCGGCACGGCGACGACGTTGATCGGCACGGAGGTCGCGAGGTCGCGGATCGAGGCGACGCCGAGGCCCGCGGATTGCAGCGTGGCGTCGAGCTGGCGGTTCTTGATCAGCTCCACCGATTCGGCGAAGGGCAGATATTCGACGCGTCCGAGATCCTCGTATTTCAGCCCGGCGGCGGCAAAGATGGCGCGGGCGTTAAGCTCTGTGCCGGAGGCAGGCGCGCCGACCGACAGGCTCTTGCCCTTGAGGTCGGCCAGCGTCTTGATGCCGGACTCCTTGCTGGCGACGATCTGGATATAGTTGGGATAGATGGCGGCGATGCCGCGCAATTTGTCGAGCTTGCCGGGGAAACCGGCCTCGGTATTGCCTTCGGCGGCGAGCTTGACGGAATCGCCGAGCGCGAAGGCGATTTCGCCCTTGCCCTGCTGCAACAGGTTGAGGTTCTCGACCGAAGCCTTCGTTGCCTGCACCTGGGTGCGGGCTCCTTCGATACCCTTGCCGTAGATCTCGGACAGCGCGACGCCGAGCGGATAATAGACGCCCGACGTGCCGCCGGTCAGCACGTTGATGAATTCCTGTGCCCCGGCCGGCATGGCGCCGAGGCCGAGCGACAACGCCAAAACGCCGGCGGCAACAAATTTCGTCCTGAAATCGAGCATATGGTTTCCTCCTCCTGAAACGGTCGCGCCGCGCCGCCTCCTCGGCGCGAAGCTGGGAGTTTAGACAGGAGGCGCCAAATTCCAACCCGCAATTGCAGACCTTTCTGTTTGACCATGATCTTTTCCAAAAACCGGAATCCACTTTTTGCGTTCGCTGACCTTCGGTTCGGGATCATGGTCTAGACGAAGGGTTGAACCGATGAGGCAACGGCCGACGGCTTGCGCTCTCCTGCACAGGGGGCGAAAGATTTTTCTCAGCGCCTGTCGAAATCGGCCGTGGCCGCACGACATAGGTTGGCCCGCGACGACGCGGCCTTCGAGAAAACGGAGAAGACCATGCGATACATGCTTTTGATCTACAACGACGAAGCCGCAATGGCGAATGCGCCCCGCGACAAGACCGAGCAGACCCTGGCGGCCTATGGCGCCTATACCGAAGCCCTGAAGAAATCCGGCGCGTACCTCGCCGGCGAAAGGCTGCGCCCGACCCAGGCGGCCACCTCGATACGGCTGGCCAACGGCAAGACCAATGTGCTCGACGGCCCCTATGCGGATACCAAGGAGCAACTTGCCGGCTTCTACATGATCGAGGCGACCGACATAGACACGGCGATGGAATGGGGCGCGCGTTGCCCGGCAGCCAGCACCGGCACGGTCGAGGTGCGGCCGATCTGGGAAATGACCGACTACCTGTCCTAGACACGATCCCGTGACGGACAATCGCCCGGAGACGGCGCGGGCGGCGGCCGAGGCGGCCGCCCGACAAAGCTATGGCAAGCTGGTCGCCTATCTCGCGGCCCGCATGCGCGACGTCGCCGGCGCCGAGGATGCGCTGG
>NZ_JHQR01000142.1 GCF_014843825.1 Mesorhizobium silamurunense | reverse complement strand
CCTCAACACGCCGAATAGAGAAGCGCGACAGGTAGGCCAGCACGGCCTCGGGTCCGGCGAAAGGTGGCTTGGCATAGACGAACCAGTTCTTCCGTCTGAGCGGTGCTAGGAATTTGGCGAAGGCGCAGCGCTCGCTTAAGCCGGCATTGTCGCCGAAGAACGTCAGCCGGCCGGCGGCATGGGCCTCGGTCAGCTTGGCCAGGAAGAGCCGCCGGAACAGTCTTGACAGCACGCGCACGGGCAGGAGGAAGCCGGGCCGGCAGGACACCCACCGCTCACCATCGAGCACGATGCCGCCGCCGGGCACGATCATATGGACGTGCGGATGATGGGTCATCGCCGAGCCCCACGTATGCAGCACGGCGGTGATGCCGATGCGGGCGCCGAGGTGCTTGGGATCGGCGGCGATGGTGAGCATGGCCTCGGCGGCGGCGCGGAACAGGAGGTCATAGATCATCGCCTTGTTGTGATAGGCGATGTCGGCGACCTCGGCCGGCAGGGTGAAGACGACGTGGAAGTAGCCGACCGGCAAGAGATCGGCCTCGCGTGCGGCGAGCCATTCCCTTGCCGCCGCGCCTTGGCACCTTGGACAGTGTCTATTCCTGCAGCTGTTATACGCAATGCGACTGTGGCCGCAGTCCTCGCACGCCTCGACGTGACCGCCGAGCGCTGCGGTGCGGCAGGTCTGGATCGCCGACATCACCTTCAGCTGGCCAAGGCTCAAGTGGCCGGCCTGGGCCGCGCGCCAGGCGGCGCCATGACGATGGAAGATGTCGGCGACCTCCAGGGACGGGCGGCGCACCGCCGCCGCGTCATCCGTCCGGTCGTGTCTCGTCCTCCGTGAGCAGCTTGATCCGGTCGAGCGGGCTCATCACGGTGTGGATCGTCTTGGTGGCAACGTGGGCATAGAGTGCGGTCGTGTTGAGTTTGGCATGCCCGAGCAGGACTTGGATAACGCGGATGTCGACGTCCTGCTCCAGGAGATGTGTGGCGAAGGAGTGCCTCAGGGTGTGCGGCGTTACCCGCTTCTTGATCTCGGCGGCTTCCGCCGCCGCATGAACGGCGCGGTTCATCTGCCGCGTGGACAGCGGCGTGATCGGGTTGCGGCCCGGGAACAGCCAGCCCTGCGGCAGCATCACGCCGCGGCGTCTGCCCACACGCCACCAGGCGCGCAGAAGGACGAGCAGCTGCGGCGACAGCATGGCGTGGCGGTCCTTGCGGCCCTTGCCCTGCTCGACGCGGATCAGCATGCGCGTGGAGTCGATATCGCTCACCTTGAGCGCCACGATCTCGGAGACCCGCAAGCCGGCCCCGTAGGCCGTGCCGAGGGCGGCCTTGTACTTCGGACCCGGTGCGGCTTCG
>NZ_JHQR01000139.1 GCF_014843825.1 Mesorhizobium silamurunense | reverse complement strand
GTGGCTTTCGGCCGCGGCCGCCGCCGTGCTGATGGTCGGCGGGTTCGGCGGCTATGTCGCCGGCATCGGCGGCATCGGCGGCATCGGCCGAAGCGGCGAGAGCGACGACCAACTCGCGGAGCAAGCGATCGCCGCCCATGTCATCTATGCCGCTGAGAAGCGTCATGCCGTCGAGGTGCCGGCAAGCGACAAGGACCATCTGCAGACCTGGCTGTCCAACCGGGTAGGGCTGAAGGTGGTCGCGCCCGATCTGGCGGCCGAAGGCTTCGAGCTCATCGGCGGCCGGCTGCTGCCTTCGGGCGAGCACGGCAAGGCCGCGATGCTGCTTTACGAGGACGCCAAGGGCGAGCGCATCTCGCTCTTCGTCACCGCCGAATCGTCCGAAACCGCCAAGGGCACCTATTCGGCAGAAGCGGACGGACCCGAGGCGGTCTACTGGCTCGACAAAGGCTATGGCTGCGCCGTCGTCGGCTCGCTGCCGCGCGAGCGGCTGTCGGACGTCGCCAAGAGCGCCTATGGCCAGCTTCTCGCCGGCATTTCGAGCTGATGCCGGCTGCGTTTTCCGCAACCGGCAGCCCATCCAAAACAGCGGTCTTGTTCAAACAGTTCGCGCTTCCTTGGCGCCGCTGAAAGTGTCACAATTCGGCCCTAATCAAGGAGCGATAGCGCTTGATGAATGCCGGCGCTTCGGCCGGGGTGTTGCTTTTTGACCGGGGCCGTTTCCTTAAATCCAATCGAGGTTCTCCCAAAGCCCGCATGCCTGCCGAAATCCGCAAGGCCCGCGCGTCAGACGTCGATGACCTCGCCGCCATCGAGAAGGCTGTCTTCTCAAGCGATCGCTTGTCGCGTCGCTCCTTTCGCCAGTTGATCGAGCGCGAGACCGCCGAGATGCTGGTGGCCGAGAATGACGGCCATGTCGCCGGCTACGCGGTGGTGCTGTTTCGCAAGGGCAGCGGCGTGGCCCGGCTCTATTCCATCGCAGTCGGTCCGTTCTTCGGCAGCCTCGGCATCGGCCGGCAACTGCTGGCCGCGGCCGAGGAGGCGGCGTATGAGCACGACCGCATGATGTTGCGGCTCGAAGTGCGCGAGGACAATCCGCGCGCCATCAACATTTACGAGCAGGCAGGCTACCGCAAGATCGGCCGCGAGCCGGACTATTACGAGGACGGCGCCACGGCGCTGCGCTACGAGAAGACGCTGCGCGGCGATGTCCCGACCAACACCAAGGTGCCGTTCTACCAGCAGACCTGCGAGTTCACGTGCGGCCCCTGCTGCCTGATGATGGCGATGGCCAATTTCGACCGCGGCTTCGTGCCCGACCCGGTCATGGAGATTCGCCTGTGGCGCGAGGCGACCACGGTGTTCATGATGTCCGGGCCGGGCGGCTGCGAGCCTTTCGGCCTGGCGGTTGCCGGCTATGAAAGCGGGCTTGCCGCCGAGATCTTCGTGTCCTTCCACGGCGCGCTCTTCCTGCAGTCGGTGCGCAGCGAGGACAAGCGCCGGGTGATGGAGCTCGCCCAGGTCGACTTCCGTCGCCGCGCGGAACTTTACGGCATCCCGGTCAATTACCGTCCGTTCGGCATTGACGACATCCGCTCGGCCCTTGCCGGCGGCAAGCTGGTGCTGGTGCTGATCAGCGGCTTCCTGATGTTCGGCAAGAAGGTGCCGCATTGGGTGCTCGCCATCGGCGACGACGGCGACCATATCCTCATCCACGATCCCTGGGTCGAGGACGAAAGGCAGGAAACGATCCTCGACGCCGCCAACATCCCGGTGCCCTATGGCATCTTCATGAACATGGCTCAGTTCGGCCGCGATGGGTTGCGCGCCGCCATCACTCTGGGAAAACGCTGAAACAATGACCTGGGTCATCCTTACAGGCAGGCAGAACGACCTCGACCAGGTGGCGACGCCGCACAAGATCATCACCAACCGCGACTATCTCGCGCATCCGGCGCTGTTTCGCGGCCAGCGGCCGAAGGTGATCAACCTGTCGAACAATTACGGCTACCAGAGCCGCGGTTACTATGCCTCGCTGCTCGCCGGCTCGCGCGGCCACAAGGTGATCCCGACGGTCGAGACGATGATCGATCTTTCGGAGCGCAAGCTCTACGAGCACGCGCTGCCCGAACTCGAGCTTGCGCTCAACAAATGCCGCAAGGATCTCGGCGGCACCTTCCCATCCAAGGTCGCCGTCTTCTTCGGTATCGGCCCGTCGAAAGTGTGGGATCGCTTCACCAAGCTCCTGTTCGACTGGTTCCGCGCGCCGGCGCTGGAGGTCCACATCAAGGACAGCGCCGAATGGGCCTCGATCCGCAAGATCGGCTTCCTGCCGCTCGCCCGCATGACCGACGAGGAGGAAGCCTCCTTCCTGCAGTGCCTGGAGACCTACACCAACCGCGAGTGGCGTGACACCAAGGGCCGGACGCCGTCGCGCTATACTTTCGCGACGCTGGTCGATCCGCATGAGGAGCTGCCGCCGTCGGAGATTTCCTCGCTGCGCTACTGGGCGCGGATCGCCGAGAAGATGGGCGTCGAGATCGAGCCGATCACCAGGAAGGACCTCGCCAAGCTCGCCAACTACGACGCGCTGTTCATCCGCGAGACGACGTCCATCTCCAACCACACCTACCGCTTCGCGCGCCGCGCCCAGCAGGAAGGCATGCCGGTGATCGACGACCCGCTGTCGATGATCCGCTGCACCAACAAGGTCTATCTCAACGAACTGATGACCTACAACAAGGTGCCGGTGCCGCCGACCGTGATGATTGCCGGCACCTCCGATCTGGAACTCGCGGCCCAGACCTTGGGCTTCCCGCTGGTGCTGAAGATCCCGGACTCATCCTTCTCGCGCGGCGTCAAGAAATGCGAGAACCTTGCCGAGCTGACCAAGCTAGCGACCGAATGGCTGGAGGATTCCGATCTCCTCATCGCGCAGAAATTCATCCCGACCGAATATGACTGGCGCGTCGGCGTGCTCGGCGGGCAGCCGCTGTTTGCCGTGCATTATCTGATGGCGAAGAAGCACTGGCAGATCGTCAACCACAAGGCCAACGGCAAGCCGGACCAGGGCGGCATCAAGACCTTCACGCTCAAGCAGACGCCGCCGCATGTCGTCGAGACGGCGGTGAAGGCGGCGCGCTGCATCGGCGACGGGCTCTACGGCGTCGATCTCAAGGAGACCAGGGACGGCGTCTTCGTCATCGAGGTCAACGACAACCCCAATCTCGACCATGGCTGGGAGGATTCCGGCGAGAAGGACGAGCTGTGGGTGAGGCTGACGCAGTGGTTCCTGGAACGCCTGGAGCGGCCGGGCAGATAATCACCGATGGGGGCAAGATGCTGTTTTTCGTGATCGAGGATTTTAGCGGCTGCGACCGCAAGGAGATCTACCGCCGCTTCCGCGACCGTGGCCGGCTGAAGCCCGACGAGCTTGTCGTGCATCACAGCTGGATCGCAGGCGACATGAGCCGCTGCTTCCTGCTGGTCGAGGCCGATGACGTCACGCTGCTGCAGCGCTGGGTCATCGAATGGGCGGACCTGGTGGAGTTCGAGATCGTTCCCGTTGCCACCAGCAAGGACATGGTGGCGGCATTGGCCGGACACCTTTGAGCAAGCACTTACACGCGGTCGTCAGATGGATGCGGCGATTAGCGCCGGAGATCTGACCGCACGGACGCATTCCTCGATCAGCCATCGGCGGAATGCCGCTACGACATCGCGCCTCGCGCTGCGCTCGGGGATCGTCAGGCAATAGGGCTGGCGCAGTTCCAGCCGGTCAGTTGCAGGCCGCACCAGCTTGCCGTCTTCCAGCGCCCCAGCACAGTAAATCCCTTGCGCCAGCGCCACGCCCAGCCCCGAAATGGCGAGGTCGAGTGCTGCCCGCGACGAGTTGGCGGAAAGGCCGCGCTGCGCCGCCCGCCCTGGCTCGATGCCCACCGCTTCGAACCAGTTGCGCCAGGACGGAAAGGAGGCGCCGGACGGTCCCCAGTCGGTGTGGATCAGTGGCAGGCCGGCGAGGTTTTCGGACCTGATTGCGCCGGCAAGGCCCGGCGCGCAGACGGGATAGACGGCATCGCGGACGATCTCCTCGGTCGGGTGCTCGCGATAGTGCGGGCCATAGGAAAGCCGGATGTCGATTAGCTCATGGTCAAGCGGCACCGGGTCGTCCTCGCCTCTGAGCGAGATGTCCGCGGCGCCGTGGCTGGCGACAAAGCCGGCAAGGCGCTCGGAGAGCCAGCCCATCGCCATCGAAGGCGGCACCGAGATGACGAGCCTTGGCCGGAACGCATCGCCGCCGACATCGCGCGCGACGCTGCCGATCTCCCGGAAGGCCATGGTGAGCCTGGGCAGCATCTCGACGCCGGCCTCGGTCAGCACGACGCGGCGGTTGACGCGGTGGAACAGCTTGCGGCCCATCTGCTCCTCGACGGTACGGATGAGCTGGCTGACGGCGGCCGCCGAGACCGACAGCTCTTCCGCCGCCGCGGCGAAGCTGCCCGTGCGCGCTGCGGCTTCGAAGGCTTGAAGTCCGCGCAGGGAGGGAAGTGCGACCATTGTGATCCGAAAGATAAGCTGGGCTTATCTATTTTGCAGAATTCCTCGTTTTTCTAAAGGTTTCTTTCTGCAGTATGGTGGCGTTAATGAGCGCCATCGACCACACCATCGACCATCGCGATGTCATCGCCTCGCTGAGCAATGAGGAGCGCGGCCGGCTGACCGGCAAGTCGGATGTGCCAGGCCTCGTCCAGTTCGCCGTCCATATCGGCGCCATCGTCGCCCTCGGCACGCTGATCGCGGCCAAGGTGCCGTTCTGGCCGCTCCTGATGCTGCTCCAGGGCATCGTGATCGTGTTCCTGTTCACGCTGCTGCACGAGACCGTGCACAGGACGGCGTTTGAGACGCAGTGGCTGAATGACGCCGTCGCGCGGCTCTGCAGCCTGGCGATCGCGCTGCCCGCCGATTGGTTCCGCTATTTTCATTTCGCGCATCACCGCTTCACCCAGGATCCGGAGAACGATCCGGAATTGGCCTTCCCGAAGCCCGAGACCTTGCGGCAATACATTGTCCACGTCTCGGGCCTGCCGATGTGGTGGGGCCATTTCAAGACGCTCTACATCAATGCGACTGGCGACTGCCGGGACAGCTATGTGCCGGCGAAGGGCCTGCCGAAAGTGCAGGCCGAGGCGCGGGCCATGATCGCTTTCTACGTCGTCGTGCTGGCGCTTGCCGTCTGGTTCAAGGCAAGCGTGCTGCTTTATGTCTGGATCGTGCCGGCGCTGCTCGGACAGCCCTTCCTCAGGCTTTATCTGCTGGCCGAGCATGGCCGCTGCCCCCTCGTCGCCAACATGCTGGAAAACACCAGGACGACGCTCACCAACTGGGTCGTGCGCAAGCTCGCTTGGAACATGCCCTATCATGCCGAGCACCACGCCTATCCCGGCGTGCCGTTCCACCAGCTGCCGGCGTTCCATCGGCTGATCGCGCGGCATCTGAAAGCGGTCGAGCCCGGCTATGTAAGCTTCCACGAGAAATACATCGAGACGCTGCGCTGAGGGGCCGAAACGTCTGGCGTCAGCCGGATCGGCGCATCGACGCTTGCGAGCGCAGCAGCCGGCTCATTTCGGTTGCCTTGGCCGGCACGCCGATCAGAAAACCTTGCGCCTCGCCGCAGCCGGCCTTGCGCAGCATGTCGAGCTGCGCTTCGGTCTCGACGCCTTCGGCGGTGACGGTGACGCCAAGCTCGGCGCCGAGCCCGATCACGGTGCGCACGATCGCCGCCGTATCGCGCTTGTCGAGGTCGCGGATAAACGAGCGGTCGATCTTGATCTTGTCGACGGGGAAGCGCCGCAGGTAACCGAGCGAGGAATAGCCGGTGCCGAAATCGTCGAGCGCGATGCGAACGCCGAGCCCGCGCAACTGGCCGAGCGTCCTCAGCACTGTTTCGCTCTCGTCCATCATCACCGTCTCGGTGATTTCGAGTTCCAACCGGCTGGCCGGCAGACCGGAAAAGGCGAGCGCCGAGATCACGCCGCGGGCGAAGCTGCCGCTCTTGATCTGGGCCGCCGAGACGTTGACCGCCATGCGCATGTCCCGCGGCCAGCCCGCTGCCACGCCGCAGGCCTTGCGCAGCGCCCAGTCGCCGAGCTGCACGATCAGCCCGGTCTCCTCTGCCGCCGCGATAAAGTCGTCCGGCGGCACCAGCCCGCGCGACGGCGAGCGCCAGCGCATCAGCGCCTCGGCGCCGACGATGTCGCCGGACGTGATGTCGAGGATCGGCTGGTAGTCCAGCTCGAATTCGCGCCTCGGGAGTGCGGCTTCGAGATCGGATTCGAGCGCCCGGCGCTCCCGCACCATGGCGTCCATGCCCGGCTCGAAGAAGCGGTAGATGTTGCGGCCCTCGCTCTTGCCCCGGTAGAGCGCCATGTCGGCATTGGTGAGCAGCGTGTCGGCATCCTGCCCGTCGGCGGGATAGAGTGCGATGCCGAGGCTGACGCCGACATGCATCTCGCGGCCCTTGTCGCGATAAGGCTTGCCGATCACCTCGATAATGCGCTTGGCAAGCTTTTCGGCATCGGCCGCGCCCTTGATATTGGACTGGATGATGGCGAATTCGTCGCCGCCGAAACGGGCCACCACGTCCTTCTCGCTGCGCAGGCGGCGCTGCAGGCGCTCGGCCACGCATTTCAGCAGCCAGTCGCCGGCCGGGTGCCCGAAGGTATCGTTGACCGCCTTGAAGCGGTCGAGGTCGAGCGAGAAGATCGCCAGCGGCGCGGCCTTGGCCTCGCTCAGCGCCTGGTCCAGCCGCTCGCGGAACATCGAACGGTTGGGCAGGTTGGTCAGCGTGTCGTGATGCGCAAGATGCGTCATGCGTTCTTCGGTGCGGCGTCGTTCGGTGACATCGTCGAAAGTCACCACCCAGCCACCGCCGCCCATCGGCTGACGCACGACGAGAAACGTCCTGCCGTCGGCAAGATAGCGGTAAGTCGACTGCATCTTGCCCGCCCGAAGGGCGGCTTCGGTCTTGGCGACTTCGCTGTCGACGTCGATCTTGGTGTAGATGCCGAGTTCCAGCAGCCGTTCGAGCGCGTCGCGATGCGTCGTTCCAAACGGGAAATCGGCCTCGGCGACCTTGTAGAGCTCCAGAAAACGTTGATTGCGCACGATCATCTTGCCGTCGGCGTCGTACATCAGCAGGCCTTGCGACATGTTGGCTAAAGCGGCGTTGAAGCGGCGGTGCTGCTCCTTCAGCTCCTCCTCGGCGCGCCGCTGCACGGTCACGTCCTCGTAGATCGACACCCAGCCGCCGGAGGCGAGCGGCCGGTGCGAGATGACGATGATGCGCCCGTCCGCCAGCGTCTCCTCATAGATCGAGGGCTTCGCGCCGTCGATATAGGGCTTTCGGACGGCATAGAGCTGCTCGGCGCTTTGCGAGGCGATGCCGATATCGACGCTGTGCTGCAGGATGTCGAAGAAGCGGATGCCGGGCTTCATGACCTTGGCGTCGAGGCGGAAGAGGTCGACGTAGTTGCGGTTGCAGATGATCATGCGCTCGTCGGCATCGAACATGCACAGGCCATGCGACATGTTTTCGACGGCAGCCGAAAAGCGCTCGTTTTGCGCGCGCAGTTCCTCGGCTATTCGCCGCGCCGGGCCAATACCGGTTGCTTTCCGCTTGCCCGCGGCCGAACCAGCCTTGACATGAGCGACGGGCATGAGCGCGCCTGCTGACCGTGACTGAACATGGTACTGTCGCGGTTGCCGGTTAATTTAGCGTTCTTTTACACTGTTGAATTGGCGGCAAGAAAAGCTTGCCGCTTGGCCTCAAGCATTGTGAAACGCTTCAGAAATGCCGCTTGCGCCCACGTCACCGAGCGCGGCGTGAAGTCGAAGCGGTCGGCGGAAAAGCCGCGCGGCCGGCCGAAATATTCGGTCGCCTCCGCCGTCGAGAAGCCGGCGAGCAGCGTCGCCTCGTAATAGGCGGCGATCTGGTCGGCGCGCTTGATGTCCTTGCGCAAGGCGGCGCCGAGCTCGGCCGGCAGCGAGAAGCGCAGATGGATGGCGCGCTGCAGCCTGAGCTCGCAGTCCTTGTAGGAGCCGCCCATCACCGACTTGAAGGGCGAGATCATGTCGCCAATGACATATTCGGGCGCGTCATGCAGCAGCGCGGCAAGCCGCGCCTCGGCCGAAGCGGCCGGCACCAGCTCGCCATACAGCGCCTCGACCAGCAGCGAATGCTGCGCCACCGAAAAGGCGTGCTCGCCGCTGGTCTGGCCGTTCCAGCGCGCGACGCGGGCGAGACCATGCGCGATGTCGGCAATCTCGATGTCGAGAGGCGAGGGGTCGAGAAGGTCGAGCCGCCGGCCGGACAGCATGCGTTGCCAGGCGCGCGGCGGCGCTCCCGCCCTGTCGGCCGCCATCAGGCCTCCTCCGCGCCGACGGCATCCTGCGGGAAGGTAAATTTTGCCCAAGCCGGGATGGCGAGGATGATTGGCGTCTCACCGGCCATGATCGCATCGCAGGCATCAAGCGCTGCCTTGACGCGGTCGATGCGGGCGATGGCGAGGCCGCGTCCGCCGCTTACCGAACCCAGAGTGCCGACGGGCCGGCCATTGACAGTCACCTCCGTGCCGCTCGGGGGCAGCGAGCCAGCGGCAGCGGCAATCAGCACACGGCGTCGCGCGGTGCCGCGATGCTGCATGCGCGAGACCACTTCCTGGCCGACATAACAGCCTTTCTTGAAGCCGACGCCGCCGGTCTCGTCGAGCAGGACGTCATGCGGAAAGGCGTCGCCGAGCTGGTAGTCGGAGCCGCTTTCCGCGATGCCATTGGCGATGCGCAGGGCCTGCCAGGCGCCGGCGTCGCCATCACCCGCTGCGTCGCCATAGACCCGCCTGACCGCTACGTCGCGGAAGCGGGCGTCGGTAAGCGCCGTTGATTGAGCCCCGATTGAATCAAAATGTGAGGCGGTTGAATCATTACCCCACGAGACCGTGACAAATACCTGATCCTGCTTGGCAATCTCGGCCTTTGCCCTTAGCCGGTAAAGCATCAGCCGGCGCACGAAATCGTCGGCGATGTCGGCCCGGCATTCCAGGCGCAAGCCGTTGTCTCCGGCCCTTGAGATCAGGAAGTCGAACAGGATTTTGCCCTGCGGCGCAAGCAGCGCGCCAGGCTTTGCTTCGCCCGGGCCGAGCGCATCCAGATCGGTGGTGAGGATGTTCTGCAAGAAATGCTCGGCATCCGGGCCTGACACGGAAATGAGCGCGCGGTCTTTCAGCAGGGCAAAGGGCATGAGCGGCCTGATCTTGCAAAAATGATGGTCATTACGTAAGCCGGCCTCACTCCCCCCGCAAGAGATTGGACCTGTCCATGGCAACCACTTTCGACCTCATCCTGACAGGCGGCACTGTGGTCAACCATGACGGCGAAGGCCGGCGCGACGTCGGCGTGAAGGCCGGGCGCGTTGCCGCAATCGGCGATCTCGGCCAGGCATCGGCCGGCGAGACGATCGACTGCAATGGCCTGCACGTCCTGCCCGGCGTCGTCGATAGCCAGGTGCATTTCCGCGAGCCGGGCCTGGAGCACAAGGAAGATCTGGAGACAGGCTCTCGCGCCGCTGTGCTGGGCGGCGTTACCGCCGTCTTCGAGATGCCCAACACCAATCCGCTGACCACCAGCGAGGCCGCCCTTGCCGACAAGGTGCGGCGCGCCACGAACCGCATGCATTGCGACTTCGCCTTTTGGGTCGGCGGCACGCGCGACAATGCCGGCTATGTCGGCGAGTTGGAGCGGCTGCCGGGCGCGGCCGGCATCAAAGTGTTCATGGGCTCGTCCACCGGCGACCTGCTGGTCGAGGACGACGAAGGGGTGGCTTCCATCCTGAAGAACACGCGCCGCCGCGCCGCCTTTCACTCGGAGGACGAGTTCCGCCTGCGCGAGCGGCTTGGGTTTCGCGTCGAGGGCGATCCCTCGTCTCATCCGGTCTGGCGCGACGAGATAGCGGCGCAGCGCTGCACCGAGCGCCTGGTGCGCATCGCGAGACAGACACGCGCGCGCATCCACGTGCTCCACATCTCGACGGCCGAGGAGATACCCTTCCTCGAACAGCATAAGGATGTCGCCACCTGCGAGGCGACGCCGCATCACCTGACGCTGACGGCGGACGACTATGCGCGGCTCGGCACGCTGATCCAGATGAACCCGCCGGTGCGGGCGGCGCGCCATCGCGACGGCGTCTGGCGCGGCATTCATGAAGGCATCGTCGATGTGCTGGGCTCCGACCATGCGCCGCACACGCTCTCCGAGAAGGCAAAGCCTTATCCGGCCTCGCCCTCCGGCATGACCGGCGTCCAGACGCTGGTGCCGATCATGCTCGACCATGTGAACGCCGGCCGGCTCACCCTGCAGCGTTTCGTCGACCTCTCCAGCCACGGCCCGCAGCGCATCTTCGGCATGGCGAGAAAGGGCCGCATCGCCGCCGGCTACGACGCCGACTTCACCGTCGTGGACCTCAAGCGTCGCGAGACCATCACCAACGCGCAGGCCGGCTCCAGGGCCGGCTGGACGCCCTATGACGGCAGGCAAGTCACCGGCTGGCCGGTCGGCACGATCGTGCGCGGCAACCGGGTGATGTGGGAGGGCGAGCTCGTTACGCCCGGCCAAGGCATGGCGGTGGAGTTTTCCGAGGCGCTGCCGGCCTAGGCTTCGTCGGCGTGGATTTCTTAAGCGCTCTGCACTATTTTTAGGGGCGCCATGACCGCAAACATCGCGCCCATTGTTCCCGCAAGGTTTCCGCAACTCCAGGCGCTCGCCTGGAATCGCGATACGGCGCGCCCGATCCCTGCGGAAGAGGCATTTGCGCTATACGAGCGCAACTGGCGGTTCGTTGATCAAGAGCGTCTTACGGTGCGTGAAAAGCTGCTTATAAGGAAGTTGGCTGACAAGTTCGGTCATGGCATCCTTTTGACCACCTCGTAAGGTTTCGCTTTCCTCTCTTCTTGAACGTCTTCTCGCAGCAATCAATCAAAGCAGGAAACACCGCGAGCTGAGGTCATGAAGGAGTTCAGAAAGCCCGAACACAGGATCATGGCCGAAGCCCTCGGACTGATGGACCGCGACTTCCTGACTGCCATTGTTATGAAACTCGGCGAATATCGGCGGTCGCTGGATCTGGATTTCCTCTGCGCCGACGCCGACGGCTATCGCGAACTGCGGACGCGAGCGTCAGAGCTTGGTGTCGGAGGCTTTTTCCCTGAACCCGTCGAAGGGGCAGTCGATCAGATTCGAAGTCGTTCGTGAGGGCCGCATCCAGTTGCAAGGTCAGTTCGACGACGATTTGGACATCCCAGCCCTCATTCCCGCGGACATGTTCGCCGAGAAGCTTTTGGCGAATGCCGATCGGTGCCAGGATCGCGCAACCGCATATCGTGATGCCTTCGATCTCGGAATGTTGGTCAAGGCTTATGGGAAAATCCCAGCCGACGCCCTCGGCAAGGCCCAGGCCGCGTATGGGGCTGATATCCAGCGCAAGGTCGCATGGGTAGTGAACCGGCTTCAAGATAAGGGCGAGTTGCGCGATGCGGCCCAGGCTTTGCAGATGGATGCCGAGGCGGCAACCGATGCGATTTCGGTTCTGCGGCGGGAAGTTGCCCGGATATGGCCGGAGGCCCAGATCGAAAAAGGATGAGGCGTCGTTGGCGAAAACTCAATCCCCGGCGACGAAGAACAGCCACTGGCCGGTGGGCGTGATGCCGACGCGGTAGAAGATATAGGCGCCGAACTGCTTCATGTCGTCATAGTCGCTCGCGGTGACGAGCTTGAACAGCTCGACGCGTTGCCTGGGGTCGAGCTTGTCGAGCGGCAGCGCGAAGAAATACGGCCAGACATAGAGTTCCTGCGGAGTGCCGGTGTCGACATGGACATAGCCGGCGCTGAGCACCTCTTCCAGAATGGCGAGAATCTCCTGGCCGTCGCCGTCGCCGGAGAGCCCCTTGAGGAAGGTGACCGGGTCGCCGTCGATGTCGCCGAGCGACAGCTGCGTCATGGATTCGCCCGAGCCGATCAGCGGCCGAAGTTTCTCGATGTCGCCGCTCTTGCAGGCCTCGATGATCAGGCCGTGCATGCGTTTGACCGGTTCGGGAAGCTTGTCGAGGTCGTAGACGACCGGTGGCGGCGGCGCATCCGGATCGGAGCGCGGGCTGGTGATGCCGCCGCTGCCGGTTGGCGCCTCGGGCTCGCTCTTGTCCGTGTCGTCGGCCGGCTGGCCGTCGTCGGAGGGTTTGGTGCCGGGCGGCGCCGGTATCGGCACGGTGGTTCCCGGAGCGGCCGTGTCGTTACCGGCAGGCGGCGTGACCGGCGAGGGCAGGTCCTCGCGCTGTATCTCGCTCAGCGCGTAGGATGGCGTGCTGGCGAGGCAGATCGCCAGCGGAACGGCGCAGCAGGAAGCGGCAATCCATATGCTAAGGATCAGCCCGCGTGGGCGGCCTGACATTGAAAATCTCACCCCTTGGCTCTCCATGATTCCCGGGCTCGCTAGAGCAATTCTAGGAAAAGTGTGTAACGGTTTTCCGCCCGGAATTGTGAAAAAACAAATGGCTAGGCGCGTAAGCATGATGCCCGCAGGTCGCCGTCAAAAGTCGCTATTGGAAAGCGAGCGGGCTAGTGCTTGAACCGTTCCGGCTCGAACGCGCCGGAGATGACCTTCTCGCGCATGCGGTCGAGCAGGGCCAGTGCGGAGGTTTCACCATTAGTGCGTAACATCTCGCCGAAGGCGGTCTCAAGCGCCGCCTCGGCAATGATTTCGGGCTCGATGCCGGCCGACAAGCCTTCAGCCCAGGCTTCGCTGTGGCTCTCCACGGCGGTCAGGCGCTTTTCTTCCCTGACCAACGCGTCGATGTCGCTGACACCATGTTCCATTGCGTGTCCACCTTTTCAAGCATCGATCCGGCAAGGGATCGACGATTGACTTGCCAGTTCATACGCAGCCTAGGATAAGTAATTGTAAATACGACATTTTTGCGGTCGCAATCTACATTTCGAGCTAGGCTGTGCTCGATCCGGGCCGAGCTTAGCCGATTAGGCCGGCTTTCGGCATTAAAACCTTCAGTTTGAGTTAATTCCGCATTTGCGCACTAACGTTTCATTAACACAGTTGCACAAGCGCAACACAATGATTGCACCAAGGCGCAGCCCGACACAATAAGGCGCGTCACATTGGAGCCAATTCCTGGTGGATTATGCTCAATTTCCGTAGCGGGAAGCGATATCGCGTGACAGCGTCTCGCCTTCCTTCATGTAACGGGCGATGGCCTCGGTGGCCGAAGGTGTGCATTGCGTGTAGGTGCCGCTAAAGGAGCGGTAGCCGCGGTTGAAGGAGGCGATGAAGCGGGCGCGCCGCTCGGGGTCCGGGTTTTCCGATTCGAGCAGCTTTTCCATCTCGACCCGCCACCGGTCGCCCTTCTCGCCGCATAGATTGCGCAGGAAATGCAGCGAGCCCAGCACCTCGGCGAGCCGCATCAGCCCGGGCTCGAACGGCGCCTCTGCCGCGAGTGTCGGCCGCGCCGCGACGGCCATGCTGATGGCAAGGCATGCGGCGAGGAGGGGAGAGGCGCGGGTCATCAAAGCCTTGCGATGGAAGGGTAAGGCTTTGTGGCTAAACATTTTGTCGCCTGCAAGGCGATTCTTCGAGGGTTATAGCCCAGCCTCTTGCGAAGGCCTCAGCAACTCCGCGGCTACCTCCAGCACCGCATCGGCGAGCGGCATCTCCGCCATTTCCGCCAACGTGTAGAAGGCCGCCGTCTCGGCATCGTCGCTTGCCACCGGCTCGCCGCCGGCATGGATCGCACCGAACACCGTCAGCAGATAATCGACGGCGTGATTCTCACTGATGCCGTCGATATGGATGTCGCGCAGCACGCGGTAATCCTTAGCCTCGAGCCCGGTCTCCTCCGCAAGCTCACGCGCCGCGGCTTCTTCCAGCGTTTCGCCCGGCTCGACCTTGCCGCCGGGATAGGCATAGAACCCTTGCGAGGGCGGCCGCGCGCGCTTGACCAGCAGCACCGTCTTGCCGCGCACGACGGCTACGGAGACAGCGGGGACTATCTTGCGTGGTTCCATGACGAAAGCAGCCTGTTGTGGACCGACTGGCCGGGCTCAGCATTAGCGGTTGCGGCGCCGCGGTTCCATCGCCACTTTTGTGGCGCCTCAATTCGAAGAGCCTCGATCCATGTGCGGACGCTTTGCCCTGACCGCCACGCCGGGCCAGACCGCCGCCTTTCTCGGCCTGGCGGAGCTGGAGGAGTTTCCGGCTCGCTACAACATCGCCCCGACGCAGCCGGTGCTGATGGCGCTCGCAGGTCCGCCGCGTGCGCCGGGCTCCAACCTGCCGGATCGCCAGGCGATGCTGGTGCGTTGGGGCCTGATCCCGGCCTGGGTCAAGGACACCAGGGAATTTCCGCTGCTCTTCAACGCCCGCTCGGAAGGCGTGTTGGAAAAGGCCTCGTTCAAAACCGCCATGCGCCATCGCCGCGCTCTTGTGCCGGCCTCAGGTTTCTATGAATGGCAGCAGTCGGGCAGCACTAAGGGCCAGCCCTACTGGATCCGGCCGAGGCGCGGTGGGACGATCGCTTTCGCCGGCCTGGTCGAGACCTATGCCGAGCCCGGCGGCTCCGAAATGGATACCGGCGCTATCCTGACGACCTGTGCCAATGCCGGCATCGCCCATATTCACGACCGCATGCCGGTGGTGATCGACGAGCGCGACTTCGCCCGCTGGCTGGATTGCCGCACGCAGGAGCCGCGCGACGTGCTCGACCTCTTGAAGCCTGCCGAACCCGATTTCTTCGAGGCTGTCCCGGTTTCCGACCTTGTCAACAAGGTCGCCAACACCGGGCCGGAGATTCAGGAGCGGGGTGTCGTCGGGCCTCAGCCCGAGAGGATCAGGCGCCAGAAGCCCGGCGCGGACGAAAACCAGATGACTCTGTTTTAGCGAAGGCTGTTAACGGAGGCCTTCATTCCCAGGGCGCGCATCGGCGTCGCCCTCATCGTCGGCGCCTCACTACAGGAGGTCGCGCCGGTCGTGCCTTTTCAGGCGGCGCGCGGCGAAACGATCTTCTGCGCCGGCTTCTTCTTCTTCGCGGTATGCAGAAGGGCTGCGACGATTGCCGCCGGGCCGATCGCGCGATAGTGCTTGGTGAGCGGCTGTTGCGGCGGTCGGCTCTGTTCCTGCTTGCTTCGTGGCATTGTTCTCTTCCCTGGTAACGTTTTCGTGTCCCGCGTTTGCCGGCCGATTCGGACCAAATCGTGACACCCGGCGGGTCTAGCCGGCGAATGTTTCATCACTGTGCCGACATGTTTAATAAAACGTTTCGGCCCGTCTTTACCTGTGATCCGACGACATCTTTCCCGTTTTGAGCGACTTGACGGCAACACCGCCGGGCGCGATAAGGCCGCCCATGAAAACGTCTTTCGCCATTTGTGGCATTTGCATTATTGGCTAGCCTCGCGCTGGTCCGGACGTTTTCGCCTTATCTTCCCCCAGATTGGACAAACGCCCCGGCCAGCAGGCTGGAGTCCGCTTTGCGCTTCGGCGCAAGGTGGGTTTGCGAGTAACCAACCGGGAAGGCACGCATGTCTGACGCATCGAAGGGCCTCAGCCTCTACAACACGCTAACGCGGGCGAAGGAGCGTTTCGTTCCGATCGATCCGAAAAACGTGCGCATGTATGTCTGCGGCCCGACCGTCTACGACTTTGCCCATATCGGCAATGCGCGGCCGGCGATCGTCTTCGACGTGCTGTTCCGTTTGCTGCGCCAACTCTACGGCGAAAGCCACGTCACGTATGTGCGCAACATCACGGACGTCGACGACAAGATCAACGCCAGGGCGCTTCGCGATTTCGGCGCGGAGATCGAAGCCGGCAAGCTCTCGCTCAACGATGCCATCCGCAAGGTCACCGAAAAGACCGCCGACCAGTATCACAAGGATGTCGCCGCGCTCGGCTGCCTGGAGCCGACTTTCGAGCCGCGCGCCACGGAGTTCGTCGCGCCCCGCGCGGACGGCAAGGCCGACATGCTGTCGTTGATCAGGCAGTTGATCGAGCGCGGCCACGCCTATGTCGCCGGCGGCGAGGTGCTGTTCGACACCGCCTCGATGCCGGACTATGGCGAGCTTTCGAAGCGCAATCTCGACGAGCAGCAGGCAGGCGCCCGCATTGCCGTCGATGAGCACAAGAAGAACCCCGGCGATTTCGTGCTGTGGAAGCTCTCGAGCCCCGAAGAGCCGGGCTGGGAAAGCCCGTGGGGCAGGGGCCGGCCCGGCTGGCACATCGAATGCTCGGCCATGTCGGCCGCCTATCTCGGCGAGGTCTTCGACATCCATGGCGGCGGCCTCGACCTGATCTTCCCGCACCACGAGAACGAGATCGCGCAGTCGCGCTGCGCCCACGGCACCAAGGTCATGGCCAATGTGTGGATGCACAACGGCTTCCTGCAGGTCGAGGGCCAGAAGATGTCGAAGAGCCTCGGCAATTTCTACTCGATTCATGAGTTGTTGGAGACCGAGACCTTCGGCGGCCGCAAATGGCCGGGCGAGGTGCTGAGGCTGGCGATGCTGATGACGCACTACCGCGAGCCGATCGACTTTTCCGTGCGCAAGCTGGAAGAGGCGGAAAACACGCTGCGCAAATGGAAGCGCGCGGCGGACTTGGCGCCCGCGGCGGCGAAGAACCTGCCGGCCGATGTGCTGGAAGCGCTGTCCGACGACCTCGCCACCTACGCCGCTTTCCAGCGGCTGACGCAGCTTGCCGGCGAGGCGATCGAGTTCAGCGGCGACGGCGAGAATGCCGCCGCCGCTTCGCTGAAGGCTGCACTTGCCTTCCTCGGCTTCGACGTCGGCGCCGCCAAGGTGGACGAGACGGCGGTTGCCAAGGCGATCGCGGATCGTCTGGAGTTCATCGCCGCCAGGAACTGGGCCGAGGCCGACAGGATCCGCGAGGAGCTCTTGGGGGAGGGCGTGCAGCTCAAGGACGGCAAGGACCCCGCCACGGGCCAGCGCGTGACGACGTGGGAGGTAAAGCGGTGAGGGTGCCTGCTCATATGGCGGGAACGGAGAGGTTGGCGCCAAGCACCCCCTCTGTCCTGCCGGACATCTCCCCCTCAAGGGGGGGAGATTGGACGTCGCCTTGGCTTTCGCCAATCGCAGAAGTCGATGATTGGGCGTCGTCGGCGAAGCTGCTGATCTCCCCCCTTGAGGGGGAGATGTCCGGCAGGACAGAGGGGGGCGCCTCGCGATGACCCATTATCCTGTATCTCCCGTCAATCGCGGCAATGCGCGCAAGATGCGCAAGCAAATGACAGATGCCGAATTGAAGCTTTGGAATGAGATACGCGCTCATCGGCTCATGGGACTGGCATTCCGACGTCAAATGCCGATAGCTGGCTACATTGTCGATTTTGCCTGCCCCTACAAGAAGCTGATCGTCGAGCTGGATGGCTCCCAGCACGCATCGCCTGAAGTTTCGGCGTCTGATACCGCGCGAACCGTGAGGCTTGAAGCGCTAGGCTGGACCATCCTGCGCTTCTGGAACGACGACGTGATCCGCGATATCGACAATGTCTGCCAGCACATCGTCATCGCGGCCGGCCTGGCCGGTGCCGAAGTGCCGGAACCAGCAAGGGAGGCAGTTCCATGATCGACCATCTCGGCATTAGCGTTTCCGATTTCGAAAAGTCCAAGGCCTTCTACGACAAGGCGATGGCGCCGCTGGGTGCCTCGCTGCTTTACATGGTGCCGGAGGAATATACCGGCGGCGCCAAGGTCGGCGGCTATGGCCGCGACCGGCCGGTGTTCTGGGTGAGTGCGGGCAAGGAGAAGCCGAAGGACCGCCAGCATGTCGCCTTCACCGCGCGCAGCCGCGCCGAGGTCGACGCTTTCCATGCCGCGGCGCTTGCGGCCGGCGGCAGGGACAATGGCGGGCCGGGCCTGCGCCCGCATTATCACCCCAACTATTACTGGGCCTTCGTCTTCGATCCCGACGGCAACAATGTCGAGGCGGTCTGCCATGATCCGGAGTGAGCCCGTGAATCGGCCCATGAATCGGAGCGAGCCATGAGCCTCGACAACCGCTATACGGGCGGCTGCCAGTGCGGCGCGGTGCGCTTCCGCGTCGAGGGCACGCTGGGTGATGCCTCGATCTGCCATTGCCGCATGTGCCAGAAGGCGAGCGGCAATTTCTATCTGCCGCTGGTCTCGGTGCGTGGCGCCAGGCTCGACTGGACGCGCGGCGAGCCGAAGCGCTTCCGCTCGTCCAGCGCGGCATGGCGCGGCTTCTGCGCCGAATGCGGCACGCCGCTGACCTTCGAGGCGCCGGACGGCGTGGCGCTGGCGATCGCCGCCTTCGACGATCCGGCCGGCATCGCGCCGACGATCCAATGGGGCGTCGAGGCGAAGCTGCCCTATGTCGACGGTATTCCGAAACTGCCGTCCGAGGCCACGATGGCCGACATTTCGTCCGCGCCTTATCTTGCCGAGCTCGTCTCCTATCAACATCCCGATCACGACACCGACCGATGGCCGCCGGAGGAAAGACCATGACCGACCAAGTTCGAACAGGCGGCTGCCAATGCGGCGCCGTGCGCTTCCGCATCAAGGGCAAGCTTGGCCGCCCGTCCATCTGCCACTGCCGCATGTGCCAAAAGCAATTCGGCAATTTCTTCGGCGCGCTGGTGACGGTGCCGAAGGACGGCGTCGAATGGACCCATGAGGAGCCGAGCTATTTCCAGTCCTCGGTCAATATCGATCGCGGTTTCTGCCGCCGCTGCGGCACGCCGCTGACCTACCGCCAGCCCGGCGCGCTGGAGATCGCCATCGGCGCCTTCGACGACCGCTCGGATCTGGCGCCGCAGATCCAGGTCAACTACGCGGTGCGGCTGCCCTGGGTGGAGAAGATCTTCGAGGCGCCGATCCATGACGACCCCGATTACTATCGACGGCAGGAGCAGATCATCTCCTTCCAGCATCCCGACCGCGAGACGGCCAACTGGCCGCAGCAGGGCCTAAAACTATGACGATCCACGCCAGTTCCTTGCGCACGCTTTATCCAGAGATCGAGCCGTTTGAGACCGGCATGCTCGATGTCGGCGACGGCCACACCATCTACTGGGAGCGTTCCGGCACCAAGGGCGCCAAGCCGGCCGTGTTCCTGCATGGCGGCCCGGGCGGCACGATTTCGCCAAAACACCGGCGGCTGTTCGACCCGAAACTCTACGACGTCATCCTGTTCGACCAGCGCGGCTGCGGGAAATCGACGCCCAACGCCTCGCTGGAAGCCAACACCACCTGGCATCTCATCGCCGACATCGAGCGGCTGCGCGAGATGGCGGGCTTCGACAAATGGCTGGTCTTCGGCGGCTCCTGGGGCTCGACGCTGGCACTCGCCTATTCCGAGACGCATCCGGAGCGCGTCAGCGAGCTCGTCGTGCGCGGCATCTACACGCTCACCCGCGCCGAGCTCGAATGGTACTATCAGTTCGGCGTCTCGGAGATGTTCCCCGACAAGTGGGAGCGTTTTCTCGCGCCGATCCCCGAGGCAGAGCGCGGCGACATGATGGCCGCCTACCGCAAGCGGCTGGTGGGCACGGACCGTAAGGCACAGGTCGAGGCAGCCCTTGCCTGGAGCCTCTGGGAAGGCGAGACGATCACGCTCCTGCCGGAGCCTGAAACTAGCACGCCCTTCGGCCAGGACGATTATGCGGTGGCGTTTGCCCGCATCGAGAACCACTATTTCGTCCACGCCGGCTGGCTGGAGGAAGGTCAGCTGCTGCGCGACGCGTGGAAGCTCAAGGACATTCCCGGCACCATCGTCCACGGCCGCTACGACATGCCGTGCCCGGCACGCTATGCCTGGGCGCTGCACAAGGCCTGGCCGAAGGCCGATTTCCACCTCATCGAAGGCGCCGGCCATGCCTATTCGGAGCCGGGGATTTTGGATCGGCTGATCCGGGCGACGGATCGGTTTGCGGGGAAATGACGATGCCTGCTTGCGCTCTACGGTGAAGGATCGCAGCTTTTCGAGCTACAGCCATGACAAAACACCGCCTCTATCTCTTCGACACCACCCTCCGCGACGGCCAGCAGACGCCGGGCATCGACTTTTCCGTCGAGGACAAGATCGCGATTGCGAAGCTCCTCGACGAGTTCGGCATCGACTATGTCGAGGGCGGTTATCCCGGCGCCAACCCTACCGACACCGCCTTCTTCCAGAAGAAGCGCACGGCGAATGCCAGTTTCGTCGCCTTCGGCATGACCAAGCGGGCAGGGGTCTCCGCGTCCAACGATCCGGGGCTGGCGGCGATCGTGCAGTCGAAATCCGATGCCATCTGCTTCGTCGCCAAGAGCTGGGACTACCATGTGCGCGTCGCGCTCGGCTGCACCAACGAGGAGAATTTGGAGTCCATAAAAGTCTCGGTCGAGACAGCCGTCGCAGCGGGCAAGGAAGCGATGGTCGACTGCGAGCATTTCTTCGACGGCTTCAAGGCCAATCCTGGCTATGCGCTGGCCTGCGCCAAGACCGCCTACGACGCCGGCGCGCGCTGGGTGGTGCTGTGCGACACCAATGGCGGCACGCAGCCCTCGGAGGTGCGCGCCATCGTCGAGACGGTTATCGCCGGTGGCATCCCGGGCGACCATCTCGGTATCCACGCGCATGACGACACCGGCCAGGCGGTGGCCAATTCGCTCGCCGCCGTCGAGGCCGGCGTGCGCCAGATCCAGGGCACGCTGAACGGCATCGGCGAGCGCTGCGGCAACGCCAATCTGATCTCCATCATCCCGACGCTTTCGCTGAAGCCTGCCTTCGCCGATCGCTTCGAAACAGGCATTTCGGCCGAGGCGCTGACCGGCATCTCGCGGCTCTCCCGCGCCTTCGACGAATTGCTCAACCGCGCCCCGGAAGCGCAGGCGCCCTATGTCGGCTCGTCCGCCTTCGCCACCAAGGCCGGCATCCATGCCTCGGCGCTCGCCAAGGAGCCGGCGACCTACGAGCATGTGCCGCCGGAAGCGGTCGGCAACCGCCGCCGCGTCATGGTCTCCGACCAGGGCGGCAAGGCCAATTTCCTAGCCGAGCTGAAGCGGCGCGGTATTGAGATGCCGAAGGACGATTACCGGCTCGACGCGCTGATCGCCGTCGTCAAGGAGCGCGAGGCCGAAGGCTATGCCTATGAGGGCGCCGACGCCTCGTTCGAGCTGCTGGCCCGCAAGATGCTGCACGGCCTGCCGGAGTTCTTCAACGTCACCTCGTTCCGCTGCATGGTCGAGCGCCGCTTCGATGCCAACGGCAATCTGAAGACCGTGTCCGAGGCCATCGTAAAAGTGCTGGTCGACGGTGAGGAGAAGATGTCGGTGGCCGAAGGTCATGGCCCCGTCAATGCGCTCGACATCGCGCTGCGCAAGGATCTCGGCAAATACCAGAGCGAGATCGTCGACCTCGAGCTTGCCGACTTCAAGGTGCGTATCCTCAACGGCGGCACCGAGGCCATCACCCGCGTTCTCGTCGAATCGCACGATTCCACCGGCGCCCGCTGGTGGACGGTCGGCGTGTCGGAAAACATTATCGACGCCTCCTTCCAGGCGCTGATGGATTCGATCGTCTACAAGCTGATGAAGAACCGCGAGATGGCCGGGCTGGTGGCGGCGGAGTAGGGCTGCCGTTTTTTCCTCGCCCCCGCAAAGCGGGGGAGAGGTGGTCCGGCGAAGCCGGGACGGAGCGGGGGGCGACCTTCGTGAAGCCAGAGTCCGAGAAGAATAGGACTCGATTGCCTCATGCCGCCCGTCTGGGCTCCAAATCACCGTTTCCGCGCTCTACGAAGACGCCGCCCTTGAACCATCAGCGGAAGTCCGTTGATCCATCATAATTTTGCGATGGTCTTGAATGTCCGGCTGGGCCATAGCGTTGGGCCATGGTCACCGAAACAGCTCTCCTCGACGCAGACACCAAGGCCCGCCGTGGCTTCCTGCTGGCGCTCGGCGCCTATTTCCTGTGGGGGCTGCTACCCTTCTACATGAAGGCGGTGGCGCATCTGCCGCTCGCCGAGGTGATCGCCAACCGCGTCGTCTGGTCGGTGCCGATCGCCGCTGCCGTGTTGATCTGGGCAGGTCGAACGGCCGATTTCAAGGTCGCGATCCGCACGCCGAAGAGCATCAGTATGGCGGCGCTGACGGCGGTACTGATTTCGATCAACTGGGGCATCTATGTCTGGGCAATCGCCGTCGACCGCACCGTCGAGACCGCGCTCGGCTATTACATCAATCCGCTGGTCAGCGTCGTCGTAGGCGCGCTGCTGCTCGGTGAGCGGCTGGACCGGCTGCAGATCGCGGCGGTGGCGCTGGCAGCGATCGCGGTGGCGGTACTCACCGTCGAGGCCGGCAAATTGCCCTGGGTATCGCTGGCGCTGGCCTTTTCCTTTGCCGCCTACGGCTTCTTCCGCAAGACGCTGCCGATCGGCCCGAGCCAGGGCTTCCTGCTCGAAGTGCTGCTGCTCTCGGTGCCGGCGCTCTGCTACATCGCCTACCTGATCGCCACCGGCCAGGACCATTTCATCTCCAGCAACGCCACGGACACCGCGCTGCTGATCGGCTGCGGACCGGTGACCGCGGTGCCGCTGCTGCTCTTTGCCTTCGGCGCCAGGCTGCTTCGCCTCTCCACCATCGGCATCATGCAGTACATCGCGCCGACCATGGTCTTCCTGATCGCCGTGCTGATCTTCGACGAGCCCTTCGGCACCACGCAGGCCATCGCCTTCGCGCTGATCTGGACGGCGCTTGCGATTTACAGTTGGTCGATGTTCAGGGGCCGGGAGGTCCGCCAGCCGGCGCCGGCGACGAGATAAAGCAATTCGAGGAAAAGCGTGAAGCGCTTTTCCGTCCGGAATTGCGTCAAAACAAGGAGGGGGCGCCTAATGTACGTTCTGCACATTGGCAACAAGAACTATTCGTCCTGGTCGCTGCGGCCGTGGGTGCTGATGCGTACCCTCGAAATTCCCTTTGAGGAGCGGCTGACGCCGTTCCCGACCGGATCGAGTTTCAGCCTCTTCCGGTCGTTCTCGCCGAATGGCCGCGTGCCGTGCCTGGTCGATGACGGCTGGGCGGTCTGGGATTCGCTCGCCATCGCGGAATATCTAGCCGAGCGCCATCAGGGCGTCTGGCCGGCGGACGCCAGGGCGCGCGCCTGGGCACGCTCGGCCGCCGCCGAAATGCATTCGAGCTTCACCGCACTCCGCAACCTGTGCCCGATGAGCTGCGGCGTGCGCGTCGAGCCGTTCCCGATGTCCGGCGCGCTGAAGCACGATCTCTTCCGCCTCGGCGACCTCTGGAACGACGGCCTCGTCCGTTTCGGCGGACCGTTCCTGGCCGGCGACCGCTTCAGCGCCGTCGATGCCTTCTTTGCCCCGGTGGCCTTCCGGGCGCAGTCCTACGGCTTGGCGTTCGAGGGCGCTGCCGCCGCCTATCCGAAGCGGTTGCTCGACATCCCTGCAATGCGCGAATGGTACGAGGCCGGCCTCGCCGAGACATGGCGCGAGCCTGACCATGAGGCGGAAGTCCACGCCGCCGGCACCCTCGTCGAGGATCTGCGCGCAAGCGCGTAAGGCGCTAACCGCGCCCGAATCGCCGAACGATCATGTAGACGATACCGGCGATCGCGATCGATATCGCCGTCACCAGCCAGAAACCCAGCGGCGTATCGACCAGCGGCAGCCCGCCGACATTCATGCCGAACAGGCCCGAGATGATGGTCATCGGCAACAGCACCGCCGTCATGACGGAGAGTATGTAGAGCAGCTGGTTCGACTGTTCGGTCAGTTTCGCCATCAGCTCGTCCTGCAGAAGCCGGGTTCGCGCCTGCAACTGCTCGCCGTCGTGATGCAGCGTGTGCGCGCGGTGCGAGAGGCGTGTGGCCATGTCGTTGATCGGATCCGGCAGGTCGTCGCGATGCGAATGATCGAGATGGCGGAAGAGGTTGGTGAGCGTGGCCATCTGGCGGTGGATGATCACCAGATGCCGCCGCGCATCGACCAGCGCCTGCCGCTCGCTATGCCATGCGTCGCAGACGATGCGGTCTTCGATGCCGTCGAGCGTGTCGCCCATCTTGTCGAGCTCGCCCGCCATGCCGTCGAGCGACTGGCCCATCACCGCCTCGATCAGCTCGGACGGTGAGCGGAATTTGCGCGTGCCGCTCTCGACCAGCTTGCGTATCTTGTCGACCGACTCCAGCGGCTGCTTGCGCGCGCCGATCAGCATCTTCTCGTTGAAGGCGAAGCGGAAATGCGTGAGCCCGCGCGCCTCGGCGAAGTCGTGCCGGAGATCCGGCAGATCGCCGTAGAGGAAGTCGTCCTCGAAGTCGATATGGCAGCCGTGGCTGGGCGAAAGGAAGGCCTCGCGCACCGGCGTCGGCAGAGCCTGCTCGGCGCCGATCTCCTTGCGGGCGCGCATGTCCGATATCTGATAGCTGCGCCACGTCCAGTGCGCCTCGGCGGGGTCCTTGGTGCGCACACCTTCCGCGGTGAAATGATAGATGAAGAACAGGCCGTGCTCGTCTGGCAAATAGGGCGACAGGTCGGTGCCTTCGTTGGGGACAGCGATATTCATGGCGGCTTCGCCGGCTGTTGATGCGGTCGGGTCGCGGGGGGCGGCCAGGCGGCGTTCTAACACGCACAACCCCGATTGCGTGTGACAGTCCGATGACGATCGGCGCCCCGCTGGCCTTCGCGCCATTGCGATAGCAATTCCGTGCTTCCCGAAAAATTCTTCCGCTTCCCGGGAATAAAGCCCGGACGTTCCGGGTCTTGCTGTGTAGCGAGGCCATCCTCCCAAGGCACGCATCAACAAATTCGAGAAGGAATAGCCATGAACAGAACCGTCCTTACCCTTGCCGCCATCCTCGTTGCCACCGGCGGCGCCTTTGCCGGCAGCGATCATTTTTCCTCGACCAATGCCGGTCAGCCGGCCGCTGCCGTCGACACCACCTACACCGCTTCGATCGCGAAGCCGGACATGGCCCGCCACGACATGAAGCCGGCGGCCAAGATCGCTGCGGAAGAGCCCGGCCAGGGCATTTGGGGTCGCTGAGCTAGGGCCTGGACCGAAGGTCCGGGCCGGTGAGGAAGGCACGCCTCGCCGGGTCCGAAACCAGAAGTCCCGGCCTCCCGGCATCGCAGGTCCCAGTCAGACCTGTCGGTTCCGGTTTCGCAGTCGGCGGAGGGCAGCACCGGCGCCCTCCGCCATTCTCCGCATGTTCGACCAAGTGCCGCCATCACCGCCAACCGCAGCCACTAGAGGAGACTTCTGATGTTCAACATGACACGCCGAATGGTGCTTGGATCTGCCGCGGCCGCAGCCGCCTTCGGCATTGCCGGCAAGCTGGAATTCGCCCCCGCGGCTCACGCCGAAACCCCGGTCGAGCCGCTGGTCGGCTTCTACAAATACAAGGTGGGCTCGCTCAAGGTCACCGCCGTCTATGACGGCATTTGGCGCAAGCCCCACGACCCGGCCTTCATCAAGGACGTCTCGGTCGACGACACCAAGGCGGCGCTCGCCAAGGCGGGGCTGACCACTGATTTCATGCCGATCCCGCTGACCGTCGTGGTGCTGCAGATGAACGGCCGCACCATCATGATGGATGCCGGTTCCGGCGTCGGCCAGTGGCAGGCCAACGCCACGCATCTGCCGGCCAACATGAAGGCCGCCGGCATCGACTACAAGGCGATCGACACCGTCATGATCTCGCATTTCCACCCGGACCATGTCTGGGGCTTGATGGAGAAGGGCACCAACGCGCCGGTCTTCCCGAATGCGGAGCTGATCGTCAACGCCACCGAATACAATTGGTGGACCGACCCCAGCCGGCTCGCCAAGCTGCCCGAAGGCCGCAAGCCGGCGGGCAAGCGCATCGCCGAAAACTTCCCGAAGTGGAAGAACTGGAAGCTGGTCGACGACGGCACGGAAGTGGTGCCCGGCATCCGCATCATGGCGGCGCCCGGCCACACGCCCGGCCACTCCGTCTACCATGTCGATGCCGGCTCCGAGCAGTTCCTCGTCTCGGCCGACACCATGTACGTGCCGGCGCTGCTTGCCCCGCATCCCGAATGGCAGGGCGCCTACGACCAGGACGGGCCGATGGCGATCACCACAAGGCACAAGCTCATCGACCAGGTGATCGCCGACAACGTCCGCATCTGCGGCTCGCACTTCCCGTTCCCTGGCACCGGCAGCTTCGTCAAGGACGGCAACGCCTATGCCTTCACCCCGACCCAGATCTGAATCGAATTCCGAAGACAAAGAGACAACTCCAATGAAACATGCACTTTTCGCGGTGCTCGGCGCCATTGCGGTGCTGACCGCAGCCCCGATCGCCATCGCCGTGCCGGCCTATGCCGTGGACGACATCGAAGGCGCCGACGCGCCGGACCTGACGGCCGTGAAGGCCAAGATCGACGCCAAAGACTATCACGGCGCGCTGGCCGACCTGCGCGACCTTGCACAGGACACCCAACAGGCCGACGTCTATAATCTGCTCGGGTTCACGCTGCGCAAGACCGGCGACTACCAAACCTCGCTCACCTACTACAGCAAGGCGCTGGAGCTTAAGCCCGACCACAAGGCCGCCCATGAATATCTTGGCGAGCTCTATGTCGAGACCGGCGACATGGCCAAGGCCAAGGAGCAGCTCGCCTCGCTGCAAAAGCTCTGCCCGGCGGGCTGCGTGGAGCTTTCGGACCTTAAGCAGGCCATCGACACCAAGGTGACGAAGTAACGCGACCTGTTTCCTCGCCCCCACAAAGTGGGGGAGAGGTGGCCGCGAATCGGCCGGAGAGATCCCATGAGGCGACGGGCGGCGGA
>NZ_JHQR01000011.1 GCF_014843825.1 Mesorhizobium silamurunense | reverse complement strand
CCGGCGCCCGAAACTCTTCGCGAAAGCGGACTGTCAGCTTTCGGGGTAGCCTGCTAAGGAGCAAACGATGGCCCAAGGTAAATTGGGGCATTCGGTCCAAATTGCGGGTTCTCGTTGGATCTGCGCGACGCGCACTGAAGGAGGGGCGAATTTCTGCAGACGCTCATTCCGAATCACCGAGCACACAAGCGCTAGCCGAAACCTGGTTACGGCTTGGCTCCCTTCTTTATCAACATGTTGCGCATCTTGATGGTGATACCCTCAGGCTGAATCGCAGTGAACTGTGAGGCGAGCCCGTACTTCTCCCACTCGGGCCCGAAGCCCGCCATCACCGGACCGAGACAAAAGGTAAACCGCTTCGGATTCTTGGCGACACCGGGCTCGCACTGGTTGGTGATGTAGCAATGTGGTGCCTGATTGGTCGGGACGTTGTCGGCCGAATAGATCAGCTTGTCGTCGCAGGTGACCCGGATCCAGCCCGTCCTGTCGGCCGCCCATCGGATCTTCATGGAAAAGGCCACCCACGAACCGAAGCGCGCCGGCGGCTGGCACTCGTTGCCGAGGAAGGTAACGCCTTTGGTTGCGTCCGCTTTCAGCATGTAAAGAAAGTTGTGAATGAACGGCCCCTCCCAACTGGCGATACGAAGGCGGCTGTCCAATGCGCCCGGCAGGAAGCCTATGGCATGGTCGTTGTAGAAGCCGGGGTAGTTGAACGACGGATCGATCCATAGATCGAAGCGATACTCCATGCTCTCGCCTGTTTTGCCGTCCGGGCCTATCAGCGTGGAGCGTATGTTGCCGTTGTGGCAGTCGTTCTCGCCACGGCCGTCGCCGTAGTCCACGCTGCTGCATTTCCGGTCGAATATCTGGAAAGTGGTGATGCTGCCCTTCGTCACCGGCCTCAAGGGGCCGTTGAGCCCATTGTTCTTGAAACCGGCAGGAAACTTATCGGCCAGTGCGGAACTTGCAAAAAGCGCCGCCGCCAACGTCACAAACAGGAGAATGCACAGTTTCATGCTCCCCTCCCCGAATACTGACAGGGGAGGCTATCAGCGAGGTGCCGGCCAGGCAATCAAGCGGCTACCGTCGCTGTTGAACTCCTCGTATGACTTGCCATGCGACTCGGCTCCTGGCTGACAAGCTAATGCTGTTTCGTCACAAGTTGACGCACAAAGGCCAACGCTTGGCGTTTGCAACCGCTGCGCACCATCCATCCAAGAACTTCCAGCGGATTTTCGAGAACGGCGTTTTCCGGAAGCGCTTTTATTTCGATCAAAACCGATGTCTTGTTGGTCTCGACGATGAAGGATTTTACGTCGGCGGGAATAGGGTGAGGAAGAGAGTAAGTGGGCTTGCCGGCGCTCCAGACCAAGCCGTTAAACGACTGTCCACTGCCAAGGCGAACCGAGAACACCGCGCGCTCACCGATTCCGCGACGCGCCAGAACCACTTCGCCATTGCGGATGCAGCCGGGAGCGGATTCTTCGATGGAAATCGCCCAAGGATCGTCAAGTCCAGTCGGTTTGGACTGGTCGGCGGTGGTGCGCGCGCTCCCGATGGACTCGGTCCTCCGGCGCTCGTTCGTCAAAAGGCTCGCTATCAGGGCCAGGCTTGAAGGCCCTGCCTGACCGTCGCTGGCCCGCTGCGGACTGTCGGATGTCAGGGCATCCTCAGTGACCACCAAGGCTGCGGGACCTGAAATGGGATTCACGCTGCCGTCCTCGCCGAGCAAGGTGACGACCGCACCAGCTGGCACGTTGATGACGTCACTTGGCATAAAGATCTTGCCTGGCGGCAGTTCATCCACCACCGGCTCAGTTGACAGGACCACATACTGGCTGCCGGCCACCGCGCCTTGCGCCGTGACAAGAACGGCCGCGGCAAGGGCCAGAGAGGCGATTTGGGCGATCGGACGCATGAGGCTCATGTCATGATGGCCTATTTGCTGGCAAGATGAATGTCTGGCCGGAAGTGTCCGCTTGCAAGGCGGCCATGGTGAAAAGCGATCAGGGCGTCTTGCGGATAGTTTGTGACCAATAGCTCGAATGCCGCTGTCGCGAGCTTATCGTCAGTGGCAAGCAAGGCGTACGCCTTTGCATATTCCTCGCAAAGTATAATATTTTCCGACGTACGGCTCATTGCCTCGAAAGCCTCGATGCCTTGGCTCTTGCCCTTAAGGTGCAGAACCCCTACAGGGCGAAGTAAGAACCGCGCTGTTTGTTTTGCGACTTCGGCGCTTATGCAATTTTTCGTGCCGATGTACTTGTTTGCGCCCTCCAGTCTGGCGGCAGTGTTTACCGTGTCTCCAATAGCTGTGTAGTTGAAGAACCGATTTCCCCCGAAGTTGCCGACGATTGCCGGCCCGCCATGAATACCTATGCGGGTGGCGCCGAATGAATGGCCTCGTCCCGCCAATCTTTCTCGCAGCCGCTGCGCCAGGTCCTGTACAGCCAGCGCCAGGGACACCGCCCGCTCCGCCTGATCATTCTGCGCTACCGGGGCCCCGAAGAAGCCGACCACTGCATCGCCGATGACCTTGTCGATGGTTGCACCATGCTCAATGAACAACTCGCAGAGCCCGTGCAGATATTCGTTCAATACCTCTGCGAGGACCTCTGGCGCGAGTTTCTCGCTGAGAGACGTAAATCCCTCGACATCCGTGAATACACAGGTGACCTGTCGCCTCTCGCCACCGAGATGGAGAGCGTTAGGTTCCTTGACGATCGCTGCAACGACGGCCGGACTTACGTATTTCGAGAACGCGTTCTGTATGAAGTGGCGAGCATTCGCGTCCCGTCTCCAAGCCAGGAAGCCAACGAATGCCGACAGACCGAGCACCAGCAATGCAGGGGCGACCATCGGCACGAGTATTGCGAACCTCGCGAAGGCCCACGCCTCACCTATCCACACCAGCAGCACCGCACCGGCGACCGCGAAAGGCTTAAAGACCACGGGGATCGGCCGCGAAACGATCCACAAGCAGAACAGCCCGACAACAAGCATCGGCGCGTAACCCACCGCGGGCCAAGGAATCGTTATTCTGTTTCCGGACAAGAGTCGGGCTAACGAGTGGGCGTGGATTGCGACGCCAGGGAAAACACCGATTTCCGCGCCGCTCAACAACGCGAACGGTGTCGGATGACGGTCTATTTGCTGTAGGTCCACGCCGATAAGAACATATTTCCCCTCGAACCAACTGAGCGGTGCCAGCGGAACGGCCTGTGCTGGATAGGTTGAAAAATTGAAGGGCAAGCTGTTGGCCGTTCGGTAGTAGACCATTTCCTCCGGCCTGTGGCCGCTACTAACGCCGGTTGCTGCTGCCATTGCCGCAGCAAAACTTGGCGTCCACCCCCCCTCAACCTCTCGACCGGGAAAAGCTCCACGGACCACGCCGTCGAGATTGTCATGCGACAATGCCGCAAGGCCCCGCTTTGCCGACGGAGCGAACGCGTTGAGATAGTCGGACTGCCTCTGGGTGAGGCCATCAGCACGCGACGCCGAGGCGATCACCACGGGCACACTGGCGGCTTCGATAACAGTTTCGAGCCGGGCGTCCTTTTGCGGCTCTGTTGCCTGGTCGAACAAAAGGTCGATACCGATGACAAGAGGGTGGGCCGACTCGATCCGGGCCACGATGTCCGCCAAGAACCCACGGTCCGGAGGTGAGCGGTATCGAAAATTCGCCAGGGTCTGTTCCGTTATCGAGACCACAACAATGTTGCGTGGAGCATGGGTGAACGGCGAGATCGAGACCATCATCATGTCGCGCAGGATATTCTCCAGCGGCGGTGACACGAGAGCAGTCGAGACGCCCAGCAGAACCAGATAGGCGAGCGATGCGGCGATGCCACCTCGCTGCACACTGACGATCCGGCCAACTGTTCGCACGCCGAATTGGACCCCCAAGCCACTGGAAGCGCTACTCACTGCCAGCATATCCGTTCAGGTGCATCAAGCAAATTGCGCCCCTTGCATGGGGATGCATGACGCAGCACCGAATCGGTGTTTGCCAACAATCGTCTCGGAGCCGCAGGCTACCCGGGCCGCAGCCTGGGCTATAGCTCTTTTCGGTTGTATTAGCCTCTGCTACAGTTCCTTTGGGGAGCCGTTTCTGCCATGCGCAGCGCTTTCATTCTTTTGGTTTTATTGTTCGTTGCCATATCGGGACAGGCAGCCGCCGAGAAACGCGTAGCATTGGTAATTGGCAATTCGGCCTATCAGCATGCCGTCCAACTCGCCAATCCGAAGAACGATTCGTCCGACATGAATGCCAAGCTTCAAAGCCTTGGCTTCGAGGTTGTAAGCGGCCAGGACCTCGACCTCGCGGGAATGCGTCGCACGGTGCGCGAGTTCTTGGAAAAGCTCGACGGTGCCGATATGGCGCTGTTCTTCTATGCTGGGCACGGCCTGCAGGTGAATGGCAACAACTACATGGTGCCGGTCGATGCCGAATTGTCCGGCTACAATGACCTCGACTTCGAGGCCCTTCCGATGGACCTCGTACTTTCAGCAATGGAGCGCACCGCCAAGGTCAACCTCATATTCCTCGATGCCTGCCGGGACAATCCTTTCGCGGAGAAGCTTTCCCGCTCGATGGGGACGCGCTCCGATTCCGTGAGTCGGGGTCTGGCCAGGCTTGGCAGCGGAGTCGGCACGCTCATAGCATTCGCAACGCAACCAGGTAATGTCGCCATAGACGGAGCAGGGCGGAATTCTCCATTCACGGCCGCACTGGTCGCTCACCTCGGGACGCCGGGGCAGGATATTACGCGTGAGCTTATCGATGTGCGTCGCGATGTGCTGGCTGCGACGGAGGGCAAGCAAGTGCCGTGGGAGAACTCTTCTCTCACGGGCGAGGTAGTGTTGAAGCCTCTCGCGACGGAACCGAAGGCGGTATCTGTCCCCGCTCCACAGTCCACCTCGCCGGACAACGCAGTCGAACTTGCATATTGGGCGACTATCAAGGACTCGACCGACAAGAGCTTCTTCGAGGCATATTTGCAGCAATTTCCGGACGGCGCCTTTGCACCCCTTGCGAGATTGAAGATCAGCGCGATCGACAAGCGCGCCGAAACGGAACGGCAGGTGGCGCAGCTGCCGGAGGCGGAGCGCGCTACCAAGGCGACCGACGATGCCAAGGCAACGGAAGTCGCAAGCCTTGAACGCCCCGATCCCTCGGCGCAGTCATCGGCACCTACCCCGGACCCCAGCGAACTTGCGCGCTCCACTCAAACGGAACTCTCTCGCATAGGATGCCTTGAAGGCCAGGCTGACGGAAAATGGGGAGCCGGCAGCCGCAAAGCGCTTCAGGACTATGCTGATCGGCAAGGCGTCAAGCTTGCATCGTTGGAACCGACAGCGGGACTTCTGGACAGACTTAGGGCGGTCGGAGCTCGTATCTGCCCGCTTGCTTGCGAGGACGGAATGAGGGTGCAGGGCGATCGTTGTGTGCCTCAGACCGGTGGACTAAGCGCTTTCAATGGCACATGGAAATTAGTCAGACGGGCTACAACGGACTGCGGAGATTGGCGAGAACTCTCATCATTGGTCGTCATAAGTGACGGCAAAGTATCGTCTGACTCCGGGTTTACAGGAAGCATTTCTGGCAGCGGCGCCGTCAATATAAAACTGACCTTTGTTCATAAAGGAAGAACAGGCGGAAACACCCTGACTGGCGTCATAAAAGGTGACAGTGGAACCGGCAAATTTAGAGGGACTGGAGCTGGCAGCGGGTGTTCAGGGAAGATTTTCATGGAGAGAATGTAGAAATGCGGAGCCGGCCGTCGTCCGCACCCACGTTGAAAAGCCAATGCCACGAGGCCGGCAGTTGAAAGAGCTAACGCTACGCTTCCTAAAAAAACCCCGACAGAATGTTCAAGCCGGCTTCGCCGGGGGGGCGCATGGCGACGAGGTCCCGCGAGCTGGCAAGCGCCTCATCTCAAGTCGGCGCGTTCGGAGCGCCGCGAGACTGCCGCGAAGCATTTTTCGACATCATCACCGAACTCGCCCGAACCCGCTACGACGGTGCCGAAGCGTGGCTATCGTGCTGCCGCCAGATGACGTCCGGGCGGAGCCGGGCGGCTCTGCGGACGCTCATAGCGGCAGCCGTCATCGGCCTTGTCGCGGCCAGCGCAATTGGCCGGCGACGAGCGCAAACCTGTCGATCGCGGTCCTGCCGTTCGACGATTTCACCGGCAACGGACAGCAGTCCCGCCTGGCCGACGCTCTCACCGACGTTGCCTTCGGCCTTTTCCGGCAATGTCCGTTTTCGGGTTGATTGGCGACGTCCGCGGTAATGACTGGCGTGGGGCGCGAAGCTGCCATTCAAAACGTAGTGCGCTTAGAAGTTCGTGCTGGCGCGCTATCAGGCCCACGTGCCAGAAGTCAATGCCTTCAAAGCTATCCAAAAATCGAATCTAGTATCCCACTTTGTCCATAAGCAACCGCAATTCGGGCTGAGGCGCGACCCAGAAAGTTCGAAAAGCTTCCAGGAACCCCAGCCAACCATTTACCAAATGAAAACAGATGGTTAAGCAGAACTACCGCGGCTGATCCGTGGTGCACGGATTTCCCTATCCTATATCGCTCAAACCCTCGATCCCCCGCATGTTCATATAGAAAAGCCCGCCACCGTGAGGCAGCGGGCCAACGTCGCGGACAAGTTGCCCGCTGCGTTCAGAGCGATGCAAATTCGCCGCTAGCGACGCGCAGCTCAAATTCCGCGATCGCCGCCGCTTTTTGAGGTCGTCAGGCCACATGACAGTTTCGCCGTCGCCGTCAGGCTCGGCGTCGTGGCTGTCCTCGTCGTCGCAGTTGCCCAACTCCAGATCGAGGGTGTCGCCCGGCTGCCGCGATCGACCCAGCCCAGCGACGGCTCATCGTCGGCGGTGTGCTAGCAATCAAAGCTCGCCCAAGAAAAAGCTAGGCGACTTTGAGTTCCTTGACCGCCTTTTCGAAGGCGGACTTGATCGGCTTGGATACGTCCTCGACGGCTTTGGTCGTGACGGCTTGGAGTTCCTTGGCCTGCCCGACGGCCGTTTCAACCTGCTTGCGGATGAAGGCGGTTTGCAGTTCAACGAATTCGGAAGGCGACTTAACGGCAATTAGGGCTTCAAGGTGCGATAACGCGGCTTCAGTATTGGCGCGCAGAACGGCAATTGTCTTCAGCGACACCTCGCTGCCAACGGCTTTGGCGGTTTCGAAGCTCTTCTCGATAGCCTTCTGGGCGCCTTCAGAGCCCGCCTTGAACCTGGCAAGAACTTCTTTTGACTGTTCGACGCCCTTTTCAGCGGCAGCGCGGAACTCGGCCGCGGCCTTGGACGGATCGAAGGTCGGCAATGCGGTGCCTTCAATGGTATCAGGGGCTTTTTCAGCGCTCGACATGGTTTCCATCCTTCAGTGGGCAGCCCCCAAAACGCCTCGTTAATTTATGAAACCGACTCTACCCGATAGCAATATTTTTGTGCGTTGCACCATGAATTTCTTCCCCCACGGTAACCAAGCGCTGAAGGCAGGGCGGCGCCTACGACCGCTGGCGGAAAGGAACCTAGCGCAGCCGCATCCTCTCATTAAGATTTGACCCAACCGGGGCGCATTCGTCACACCGTGAAGCCCCTCCCCTTCAATTGAAGCAGCCAAGCTGCTAAAATGGGGGGTAGCGCACCTCGGTGCACCAGCAGGAGATGTGGGTTGTGACGACCCGCCGGTTGTCCTGCTGTATTGATGCTTTGGCGGTCCAAGTGGCCCCCTGCGCTGTTCGCACACTCCCTGCAAACGTTGCCGACTGCGACGAAGCGCTCGCGCGATTCGTAAGCGGTCAAACGCGTGCGAGCGGTTCTGGCTCTGGCCGTCCGACAGGCCGGAGCGGAAAAGGGAGGAATACGATGGTCAGAAGATTTCTTTTCTCCGTGGTCTTCGCGCTGTCGTCGCTGATGGCGACGCACGCTTGGGCTGACATAACCGTGCTCGTTCCCTCGGGAAGCGAGGGCGACGGCCTGAGAGCCGCTGCCGCCGACTATGCAAAGCTGAAGGGCACCAAAGTCGAGATCGTCCAGGCTCCCTACAGCAACGTCTTCGAACAGGCGGCCAACGCCGGCCAGACAAAATCGGGCGCCTTCGACATCGTTCTGATGGATGATCCGTGGATTCCGTTCTTCGCGGAAAACGCGCATCTTGAGGACCTGACGCCCTATTTCAAGAAGGCCGGGCTCGAAGGACCAGACAGCGACTTCCTGTCGAAATCCCTGGCAATCTGCCGCAATCCTTACAACACGGGGCCTTACGTGTGCCTGCCCTATGTGGGAAACGCGCAGATGTTCTTCTATGACGCTGCCAAATTCAAGGAAGCTGGCATTGAGGCACCGACGACCTGGGACGACGTTCTGAAGGCAGCCAAAGCACTCTCCGAAAAAGGCGGCGGGCGCTATTTCGGCTACGTCTTCCGGGGTGGCCAGGGCAACCCTGTCGTCGCCGACTTCATGCCGATCTTCTGGTCCTATGGCGCCGACATGTTCAACGGTGACCGGACAAAAGTGACCATCGACACGCCCGAAGGTGCTGCCGCGATGAAGACCTTCATGGCGTTGCGCGACGTCTCGCCGAAGGGTGTCGAGAGCTACAACGCCAACGAAGTCGGCCAGGCCCTGGCGGCGGGCACCGCAGCCTCGTCGATCAACTGGCCGAACTGGGTCGCGACTTTCGAAGACCCCAGCCAGTCGAAGATGGTCGGCAAGATCTCCTACTCGCCTATCCCGGCGGGAACCAAACCGGGCAGCTCGGAAATCGGCCACTGGACGATGGGCATCATGGCCGCGGCGAAGAACAAGCAGGAGGCCTTCGACTTCATGCTGTGGGCGACCTCACCGGAGCAGATGAAAATCTCGGCCGAGCGCGGCAACCCGCCGGTGCGCAAGTCGATCTTCACCGATGCCAGCCTGACCAGCCAGGAAAAATTCCGGCATTATCCAGTGCTCATGCAAGCCATCGAAGCCTCGACGCCGCGCCCGCGTCATCCGAAGTGGCCTGAGATCGAGAACGCGTTCGGGATCGAGCTTTCCAAGGCCGTAGCTGGCACGGAAACGCCGGAGGAGGCGCTGAAGAGATCCCAGGCTGCGGTCGAAGAGATAACCGGCATCAAGTAGCTGGCCGCATGGTGATTAAAATGGAGCGATATCCGGAGATATCGCTCCATTTTGCCGGATCAGCTCTCGGGCAAGCATACGCGCCGGGTTTGGCTCTCCGGGTCGCCATGCTATGATTGACTGATATGACGGATAGAACTTCCGATGACCGTCTCTATCGGTGCGAAGTTCGGAAATTCGTTCGAGCGGTGGTTTGAGCGCCACCTCCGGGTATTGATGCTTGCGCCAGCCATGCTCGTGCTCCTGACGCTCACGATATTCCCGTCGATCTACATGATCGTGGCGGCGGCAACGCGGATCAGCCCGAATCCCGACCTGCCCTGGCAATTTGCCGGCGCTGACAATTTTTTGCGGCTCCTCACCGACGAGCAGTTTCACGTCGGCCTGTGGAACACGCTGGTGTTCACCGTATTCGCAGTCGGCACCGAGTTCCTTCTCGGCCTTGGCCTCGCCTTGCTGCTCGACCGATATATCCGGCGCCTGAATTTCCTGAAAACGATCCTGATGCTGCCGATGATGCTGCCGCCGGTTGCGGTCGCGATCACCTGGAAGCTCATCTACGAGCCACAATTCGGAGTGCTCAACGAGATCATGTTCCGGCTCGGCCTGCCGCTCCAGGCTTGGGCCGGCGACGTCCGGCTCGCTATGTTCTCCGTGATCGTCGCCGACGTCTGGCAATGGACGCCGTTCATGTTCCTGCTTATGCTTGCCGGGCTCGCCAGCCTGCCGGACGAGCCATACGAGGCAGCGGCGATTGATGGCGCCTCCGCCTGGCGGCAGTTCTGGGATCTGACGCTGCCGTTCCTGAAGCCGATCATCGCCATCGCGCTGCTGTTGCGCATCATGGACACGCTGCGGCTCTTCGACCTCGTCTTCATCTTGACCGGCGGCGGCCCCGCAGACCGGACCAAGACGCTCAGTCTCTATATCTACCAAGTGGCGTACCGCTTCGCCGACCCCAGCTATGCAGCCGCCATCTCGCTTTTCGTGCTGTTCACGACCGTCGCGTTCAGCACCTGGTTCATCAAGCGCATGCGGCTTGCCGACTAGAGGACCTATGGCGCACCGCCGAAAAAGCATCGGAATCCAGCGCATCGCCGCCTATGCGACGATCGCCGCAGCGCTCGTGGTTACCCTCTTCCCGGTCTACTGGATCGCAGCCAACTCGTTCAAATACGACATCGACATCTTCTCGATACCGCCGCAATGGATCCCCGCCAATCCGACATCGAAGCATTACCACGCCGCCTTCGTCGAACGGCCTTTCCTCATCTATGCATTGAACAGCCTGATCATCGCGGTCTCGACGACGCTCGTCTCGGTCGTCTTCGGTTCCCTGGCCGGCTATGCGCTCGCCCGTTTCCAGTATCCGGGCAGATGGCGCTATCAGATCTCCTTCTGGATCCTGTCGACACGCATGATGCCTCCCATCGTGACGATCATCCCGCTCTACATCGCCTTCAACCATCTCGGCATGCTGAACACTAAGCCTGCGGTGATCATCGCATATACGGCGTTCAACCTACCTTTCGCTACCTGGATGATGAAGAGCTACTTCCAGGACCTGCCGGTCGAGCTCGAAGAGGCCGCGATGGTCGACGGCGACACGCGATGGGGCGCGTTCCTGCATGTCGCTTTGCCGCTCGCCCGTCCCGGGCTGGCGGCCACGGCCATCTTTTGCCTGATCATTTCGTGGAACGAGTTCCTGCTCGCGCTCATCCTGACCCTGACCGAACGGTCGCAGACACTGCCGATCGGCATTGCCGGGCGCGTCACCCAGTACAACACCTATTGGGGCGAAATCAGCGCCGCCGGCTTCACTGCCTGCATCCCGATCATGATCTTCGCCTTCGTCGTCCAGAAACACCTGGTTCGGGGCATCTCGTTCGGCGCAGTCAAGGGGTGAGCCATGGCCTCGGTCGTCTTCCAGGACGTGGTCAAGATGTTCGGCACCTTCACCGCGGTCAGCGACCTCAATCTTGAGGTGCGCGACAAGGAGTTTCTCGTCCTGCTCGGACCTTCGGGCTGCGGCAAGACCACGACCATGCGCATGGTAGCCGGCCTCGAGGAGGTTACGGCCGGAGAGATCTTCATCGGCAGCGACCGAGTCAACGACGTGCTGCCGAAATATCGCGACGTCGCGATGGTCTTCCAGTCCTACGCGCTCTACCCCCACCTCAGCGTCGCCGACAACATCGGCTACCCCTTGAAGATCCGCAAGGTGCCGCAGGACAAGCAGCGCCAGATGGTCATGGAGGTGGCGCGCCGCGTCGAGCTCGACGGCCTGCTCGACCGGCTGCCGAAGCAACTCTCCGGCGGGCAGCGCCAGCGCGTCGCGCTGGCCCGCGCCATCATCCGCACACCAAAGGTATTCTTGATGGACGAACCGCTGTCCAATCTCGATGCCAAGCTGCGGGTCCAGATGCGGGCCGAACTCAAGCACCTCCAGCACGAGCTGCAGGTGACGACGATCTACGTCACCCACGACCAGATCGAGGCGATGACCCTTGCTCACCGGGTGGCGGTGATGAACAAGGGTGTGATCGAGCAGCTCGGCACTCCGAAGGAGATCTACAACGACCCGCGCACCCTTTTCGTCGCGGGCTTCATCGGTTCGCCGCCGATGAACCTGATCGACGGTGAGGTCAAGGACGGGGTCTTCACGAGCCTCGGTGGCGTCAGGGCCGACGGCCTCGGGAGCGCGAACGTTGCGAGCGCCGTATTGGGCGTCCGCCCGGAAGACATCCACGTCCTCCCTGCCGGAAGCGAAACGGCCAATATCGTGGCCCCGATATATTCAGTCGAACTGACCGGCGAAAGCACGCTGGTCACCCTGCGCGCCGGAGCGGCCTTGCTCACTGTTCGCGCCGACAAGAACTTTGTGGGCGACTTCGATCAGATGGTAGAGGTCGGCTTTGCGCCCGGACGGGTGTTCCTGTTTGATCGCCAGAGCCAGGACCGTGTTGACTTCTAGAATGCTCCTCGCCGTCGCGGCATTCCTGTGGACCGGAGGTGCCGTGGCCGGCGAGGAAGTTATTGCGCACAACCCGCTTGTCGAAATACCGGGAGGCCCGTTCGCCTTCGGCAACGACACGGGCGCTGAAGACGAGCGGCCGCGACGCCTCGTCGAAGGCCAGGCCTTTGCTATGAACCAGACCGAGATCACCAACGCGCAATATCGCCGCTTCGTCGCAGCTACGGGACATCGCGCCGCTTTCTACGACAGGCATCCCTCTCTCGGCCTGTCCGACCACCCGGTCGTCGGCGTCAGCTTTGCCGATGCTGAGGCGTTCTGCGCCCATTACGGCCTGAAGCTGCCGTCCGAGCAGGAATACGAACGCGCGGCGCGCGGGCCGCAAGGAGCGCGCTTTCCCTGGGGCGATGCGCCGGTCGACCCGACACGCGCCAACTATGGACGCGACGCCTGCTGCGACGAGGACGCCAGCGACGGCCATGACATGACGGCACCCGCCCGGTCGTTTCCGCTAGGCGCGAGCAGGGAGGGCCTGCTCAACCTCGTCGGCAACGTGTGGGAATGGACCCGCGACTTCTATGCGCCTTACGGCGGCGAAGCACCGCCCGAAATCGCTGGAAAGTATCGAGTGCTTCGCGGTGGCGCATGGAACAGCGACCTCACCCGCCTGAGCACGACCCACCGGCTTGCCTACGACCCTGATTTTCGCTTCGCCGCCAACGGAGGCTTTCGATGCGTGCGCACACCAGATTGATTGCCCTTTCGCTCATGGCGATCGCAACGCGAGGGTTGGCGGAGCCGAAGGCCGCGCCGGGATACGAAGTCGAAATCGCGCGAAAGCCGGGGGCGATCTTCGCCGGCCTTGCACGTGACGGGGATGCGCTCCTGGTCACGGACCTAGCCGACGGCCGCCTCTACAGGCGCACCCCGAACGGCCGTTTCACCGCTTTCGGGCCGGTCCTGCCGCATGGCACCGACGTCATGGGCGATCCGACCGGCCCCTATCGGGTCGAGCGCTATGGAAGCGGCTATCTCGTCGCCCAGGGCTGGACGCCTGCGGGCCATGACGAGGACCCCAACGACCACGCGATGCTCGAGGTCGACGAGGGCGCCGTCAGGAGGGTCGTCAGCAACGACTTCTGGAACCCGTACGACTTCGCCTTGTCGGGCGACACACTCTATGTCATCGACGCCGCACGGAACTCCGTCGAACGCCTTCTGGCCGACGGAAGCGGCCGGACGCAGCTCTTCGCCTTTGCCCGGCTGAGCACCAGCGGGCAGGCCCTCACCGCCCTGTCGCCGACCGAGTTCGGCGAGGGGCAGAAATACGAGTTCGACGCGGTTCCGACCGGCGTCGCCTCGTACGGCGGCCGGCTTTACGTTTCCCTGTTCGGCGGGTTTCCCTTCGTTGCCGGCAGCGGCCGTATCGTCTCGCTGCCGCAGGCCGGCCAGGCAAGCAGCGCCCGCATCGAGGCCGTCGGCCTAAATGCTCCGGTCGATGTCGTCTTCGATGCGAAGGGCAAGATGCTGGTCCTCCAACACGGCACCTTCGGTCAATCCAGTGGCTGGGCTTCTGGCAGCGGCAGCCTTCTCGGCTTGGACCTCGTCTCAGGAAAAAGGCAAGTGCTTCTCGATGGGTTGACCCGTCCGGTCGACGTCCTCCCCTTCGACAATGGCGCTATCGTCGTCTCACAGCTGGACGGGAATCTCATCTTTCTCGAACAGGCCGGGACTGGCCAACCGCGCCCCTGAATATCTGTAATCGATGGTGTCGCCGGCGCAATTGGAATGCGCTGCGAAACACCATCCGCAGCCATATCTTATTGACGGTAGCGTGATTTTTGGCGGCCCGATAAGAAAATCAAAGCGTCAGAAAGAGCGTTAAGCGTTTTCCAAAAATCGCAGGCGATATCTGACGACTATTCTGCCTTAGCAAGAAGTGACTTATAGTTCTATTGCGATAGGGATTGGATAGCTGACGCGACGGGTGAGGCCGTATCGGCTAGTCGCGGTCAGACTTCTTGCAATGGAGCTTCTTCACGCCGTGAAGCCGACCAAAGTCAATGACTATGCGAAAGGCTCTCAACAAAAGCGTCACACCAACCTACGGCCCACCCAGCGATTTACGCACCCTGAAAGAGGATATTGCGGCGCGACGAGTGGTTCTGCCCGGACGGTTCGAACAAATCGGCCGATATGCCTTGGAGAACCCCGAGGACATAGCTTTCGGGACTTGTCGACAAATCGCAGCTTCGGTTGGCGCGAGCGAGTCGTCGGTATCGCGCTTTGTAGACGCCTTAGGGTTCAATAGTTTCGCAGAATTTAGAGCAATCTTTCGAGCCTACATCCGCGACCGAAATCAAAAAGCGGAGCGGCAAAAACTGGGTTCGTCGGCCGACCAGCCCCCACGGCTGCTTTGATCGCCATCGCTTCTCAGATGGATCCGCCCCTTTAGAGCTAAAGCGATACATGCCGAGATTCTGCATTCGAACTCGAGTTGGGAACGTGGTGCGAACGGCTTCATAACCGCCGAGCTACACCACCTGATGGGACACGACCTGTATGACTCGGCCAGAGTAGTGCAAAGCCGCCGCCGAAGACCAAATGCAAGATCTTTCTGAACCATGCTATAATGCATGCGCATCATAGCATGCGTTACGGGTTAATTGGCCCGGAGCGGCGACGACGGAACGTTGCGGCGCTATCATTGAAGAGACTTATGAGTGGACACGATCAAACGCTCGGCTTCCTGCAATCAGCGATAAGCGCTTGAAACGATTCAGTATTGCAACGGATTCCTCCGCCTGATTTCGCCGCTACAAGCAGTCGAGGAGGAGAGAAAAATGCTGCGGAAACAAGCGCTGTTTGCAGTCGCGGCCGCACTGGCTCTGGCCATAGCGTCACACGGCGCCCACGCTGCCGCGAAGATCAAGATCGGCTTCCTGCCGGGTGTCGTCGATCCGTTCTATCAGGTCATGCAGGTCGGGGTTGAGGCAGCCGCGAAGGACCTCGGGGTTGACGTCGTCACGCAGGTCCCGCCGACTTGGGGCGTCGATGTTCAGACGCCGATCCTCGATTCCATGGTAGCCCGCGGCGACCTTGACTACATCGTTACCGCGCCGACCGACAAGGATCAGATGGTCGGCCCATTGAAGGCAGCTGTCGACGCCGGCATCAAAGTCATCACCGTTGACACCTTTCTCGGCGATGGAGACTACGTCAACGGCCCGGTGAAGTTCCCGATCAGTTACATTGGTTCGGACAATGTCGAAGGCGGCCGTATCTCTGCGCGCGGGCTGGCGAAGGCGATCGGCGGAAAAGGCACTGTTTACATCAATTCAACGAACCCCAACGTCAGTTCCGTTGAAGGCCGTGAAAAGGGCTTCAAGGAGGTGATGGAGAAGGAGTTCCCGAATATCAAGGTGCTCGGGCCAGACTACAATCTCGACGACCCCAACAAGGCCACGCAGCAGACCGCCGCAGTGCTCGAACGCGAACCCGGACTCGGCGGCGTGTTCGGCACCAACGTCTTCAGCGCGCAGGGGGCGGGCGCGGCGGTCGTGAATGCGGGTCTCGGCGGCCATGTCCAGGTCGTCGCTTATGACGCAACAAAGCTGGCCATCGAGCTGCTGAACAAGGGCGTGGTTACGCTGGTGCTGGCGCAGAAGCCCTACGATATGGGCTACATGGCGGTGCAATTTGCGGTGGCCGACGCAGCCGGGGTGACCAGCCTGCCGCGCCGCGTCGAGACAGGCTTTGCCATCATTGACAAGCAGAACGTAAAGGACCCGACGATCGCTCGCTTTATCTATCAAGTTCCGGGGAAATAAACTGGCCCGCTGGAATAGAGTCGGGGTGCTCTTGCACGGCGCCCCCGATCTGATTTCGGTTTCAGGTCACCCATCCATATTTTCGAGGAAACCGGTACGTGACTGATCGCGGGTCGAGAATTGTTTTGCCCGCAGGGGTGAAGTCTTCGGGGATCCTGACGCCTGTGCAGCGGTTCGCCCTATTGGCCAGCCGCATCTGGGCGTGGCTTTTCCTTGCCCTCATGGTGCTTTTCTTCGTCGTCACGGTGCCGCTGGTCAGCGGCGGCACGGTCCATTTCCTCACCATCCGAAATTCCCAGAACATTCTGGTCGCGATCATTCCGGTGCTGCTGCTCGGGTTGGGCCAGACCTTCGTCATCATCGGCGCCGGCATCGATCTGTCGGTCGGATGGGTGATGAGCCTCGCCTCGGTCCTGTCGGCACTCGCTCTGCGTTGGGCGTTCGATGGCGGGGTGCCGCTTTTTCCTTCGGTGCTAGTCGGGCTGATCGCGGGCGTCGGCGGCGCGGCCGTGGTCGGCTTCATCAACGGTGTCATCATCGCCAAGCTGAAAGTGCCGGCGTTCATCGTGACGCTCGGCACCTCGTTCATCGTGCGTGGCGTCGCCTACCTCATGTCCGAGAACACGACGGTGATCGGATTGCCACCGGGAATTCGCGCATACGGCAATGACGCGCTTCTATATTTCATCCGCGGTGAAGGCGGCGGCTTCTATTTCCTCAAACGGCCGGATGTGAGCGGCGAGCTGCTGCGCCGGATGGACACGATCCTGCCCTATCCCGTCATCGTGACCGCTTGCGTCGTCGCCTGCGCCATCTTCCTTCTTCGCAAAACCCAATTCGGCCGACATACCTACGCCATCGGCGGCAGCATGGAAGCGGCCGTCCGCACCGGTATCCCGGTCGATCGTCACATCATCAAGCTCTACATTCTTTCCGCCTCAACCGCGGGGATGGCCGGTTTCCTGTCGACGCTTCGGTTCACCGCCGGTTCCGCGGTCATCGGCGATCCCCTGCTTCTGTCCTCGATCGCGGCCGTGATCATCGGCGGCGTCAGCCTATTCGGCGGCGCCGGAAGCGTGATCGGGACGGTGATCGGGGCCCTCATCATCGCGGTCCTAACCACCGGGTTGGTAATGCTCAACGTCGAGGCCTTCTTTCAGTTCATCGTGGTCGGAACGGTCGTGATCGTCGCGGTGCTGATCGACCAGTCTCGCGACTTGATTGCTGGTCGTCACCGGAGGCGTGCCGAGGCATGACTGAGCCGCTTCTCTCCGTCAGGAACATCACAAAACGCTTCGGCGGCCTGGTTGCGGTGAACAATGTGAGCTGCGAGATCAATCGCGGCGAAGTCGTCGGTCTTCTCGGCGACAACGGGGCCGGAAAGTCGACACTGATCAAATGCATATCCGGCGTCTACCACGCCGACGAAGGCGAGATGTTCTTTGAAGGCAAGCACGCGCACTTTGCGCATCCGATCGACGCTCGCCGCCATGGCGTCGAGACCATCTATCAGGATCTCTCGCTCGCCAACAACCTCGATGTGGGCGCTAATATCTTTCTGGGGCGCGAGCTGAAAAAGCGCCATCTTGGCGGGCTGATCAAGACGCTCGACGACCAGCAGATGCTGCGCGAATCGCGCCGGACGCTCGAGTCCCTCCAGATCCACTTTCCGACCCTCACAGAGCCGATCGAGAACCTGTCCGGCGGCCAGCGCCAGGCGGTCGCCATCGCGCGGGCGGTCTATTGGGACGCCAAGCTGATGATCATGGACGAGCCGACCAACAATCTCGGCGTTCCCGAGCAGCAGAAGGTACTCGAGCTCATTCGCCGGTTGCGCGAGCATGGCGTGCCTGTGATCCTGATCACGCACACCCTGCCCGATGCGTTCGCAGTCACCGATCGCATCATCGTCATGCATCGTGGGCGCAAGGTGGCCGAGAAAGCAACCGCTGAGACGAACACGGAGGAACTCGTACAATACATGGTCGGCGCCCGCGACGATACGAACAAGGGCGTCCTGAGCCCGCAGAGAGAAATATCCTTGCCGCAATGAGTTTCCGGTTCGGATGCAATCTCGACAAGGGCTTGCCGATTGATCGCGCCATCCGGAATGAACTGTCACCCATCTCTCGGGAAGGGCAATCAATGACTTATTCGTACCTTTGCCATCCGCTCGGGGTCTTGACGAAACCGCCCGGAAGCGGACGCCGCTTGCAAATCATACCAAATCAAAGTCGCCTGCGCTGAGACTAGCGAGATTGACGTTGTAGAGCCTGAGGGTATCTCCCGTCAGCGCGTCGAAGACGACATCCGCATTTTGTTGTGTTGCATGATCCAAGATCTGAGGTGTAGCGAAAAGCTCATCGGGGATCCGAATTATATCGCTTCCCGGTGTGAAGTCTGTGATCACCGCGTTTCCGAAACCTGCCGAAAATACGAATGTGTCGCTACCTCCTTGGCCAGTCACGATGTCATTGGCGATTGCGTAGAGAACATTCGACTGATCGTTGCCGTAGACCCCGCTATCGTCACGGATGGCTTCGACCGAGTTTAATAAGAAAATGCTGTCCCTCTGATCGGCGGAGAGCGTCAAGCCGCTGGCGATCAGGGTATCGCTGCCGTCGCCGCCATAGACATGGGACACCGTGGAGGC
>NZ_JHQR01000154.1 GCF_014843825.1 Mesorhizobium silamurunense | reverse complement strand
CGACGCGACGGACGAAGCGGCGGTGGCGCAGATGCGCGCCCGCAAGAAACGCGACGGCAAGCCGTTCGCACTGATGGCGCGCGACTTGGAGCAGCTTGCCGAATTCGCGGAGCTGTCAGGCGAGGAGCGCGCCGCACTTGCCGCCCGAGCGGCGCCGATCGTGCTGGTGAAGCGCTGTGACAGCTGCAGCGGCGGGCGTGGCGCCGGAGCACGAGCGGCTCGGTTTCATGCTGCCCTTCACGCCGCTGCACCATCTCTTGCTGCGAGCGCTGGACGGTCCGGTGGTGATGACCTCCGGCAATCGCTCGGGCGAGCCGCAATGTACGGACAACGACGAGGCGCGGCAGGAGCTTGCCGGGATCGCCGATTTCTGGCTGATGCACGACCGCGAGATTGTCAACCGGCTCGACGACAGCGTGGTGCGCTGCGACGGTCACGGCATTTCGGTGTTGCGTCGCGCGCGTGGTTTCGCGCCGGAGCCGCTGGCGCTGCCGGCGGGCTTCGATGGCCCGGTCAGGGCGCTGGCTGTGGGCGGCGACCTAAAGGCCGCGTTCTGCCTGGCGGGCGACGGCAAGGCGCTGCTGTCGCAGCATCTCGGCGACCTCGACGAGCTGAAGAACCAGGACGCGTGGGGGCAGGCGTTGGGGCTGTATCGAAGCCTGTTCGACACGAAGCCGGACCTCATTGTCGCCGACCGGCATCCGGGCTACCGTTCGACCCGGCTTGCCATGGAGCTTGCCCGTGAGACCGCGGCGAGGTTTGTGCAGGTCCAGCACCATCACGCGCATCTCGCCTCGTGCCTTGCCCAGCACGGCCGCGCAATCGACGCACCGCCGGTGCTCGGCATTATCCTCGACGGTCTCGGATACGGCGATGACGGCACGATCTGGGGCGGCGAGTTCCTGCTCGGCGGCTATCGAGGGTTCCGGAGGCTGGCATCCTTCGAGCCGGTCGCCATGCCCGGCGGCGACAAGGCCAGCGTCGAGCCGTGGCGCAATGCCTATGCGCATCTGCGGGCGGCTTTCGGTCCGGATTTCCTGACCAAGCTTCCTGCCGATCGGCCCTTCGTCCGCGCCTTGGCCGAAAAGCCGCTTGGCGTGCTGGACCGGATGATCGAGAGGGGCGTCAATGCTCCGCTTGCTTCCTCGGCGGGGCGCCTTTTCGATGCCTGCGCGGCAGTCCTCGGCATCTGTTTCAAGCGCCAGAGCTACGAGGGGCAAGCCGGCATGGAGATGGAGGCGCTCGCCAGCCCGTTCATGGATGCGGCCAAGGCTTGGCCAGCAACCTCGCCGAAGGGGCCGGCTATCTCTTGGAAAGGTCTGTGGGAAGCGCTTCTTCGCGATCAGGCTTCGGACGTCGAAACCGGGCTGATTGCCGCGCGCTTCCACAGGACGTTGATAGAGATCATCTCGCGGAGGGCCATCGGACTCACTAAGGAAAACGGCGTCGGCACGGTCGCACTGTCCGGTGGCGCTTTCCAGAATTGGCTGCTGCTCAAAGGCGTACTCGCCGAGCTCACAGTTGCAGGATTGGAGGGGCTGGCGCACGCAAGCGTTCCCGCAAACGACGGCGGTCTGGCGCTCGGCCAGGCAGCGATCGGCCTAGCCCTTTGGCATTGAGACCAATCGTTGAAGAAAAAATATCAGCATCGTCCATATAAGGCGGTGCGCTTTGTGACGAGCGGCGGCCAGCTTGCCGCATTCGTCCGGGCCGTCGCCTCATTCATCAGGTGGTCGGTCATCGGTCGTTCCTTCGAATCCTTACCGGGGAACATCGATGACCGCCGCTACGCCGCTCGCTCGCTTCAGCGCTGTTGAGGGCGCGCTCGCGAGCGGCTCGTCACCGCCCCGTCGGTCATCGGTCGTTCCTTCGAATCCTTCCCGGGGAACATCGATGACCGCCGCTACGCCGCTCGCTCGCTTCAGCGCTGTTGAGGGCGCGCTCGCGAGCGGCTCGTCACCGCCGAGCTACACCATTCAGCGGGGCACGACACTTGCCCGTGTCTTCGCCAAGACCGGCGCGTGCTATAACCGCTTGGTCACCACACTGAACAAAGGTGCTGTATGGTGCGGATATTCGGCGCTTCCGCACCGGCTCGGGAAAAATGATCCGGACAGATCGAGCCGATGCACTGCCGCACACCCGCGGGCATTGCAGCGACGCATAGCGTCTGCCGCTAGCATGTTCTTGCGTGCGCGTGCGCGGCTATCGCGGAAGACACGCCTGTCGCAACAACCATATGCGCGCGCTCTTCAGCAAGCACCCTGGTCCGGATTCGGTGAGGATCGCGTTCGGCTCGGGTGAGACGTTTACATGCTCGGGTTCCAATGTGTTCTCCCCGGGCGTGTCTATCGGCAAAACCATCCTGTGTCAGAAACGGGACAAGAATGTCGCAAGCCCGACCCAAAGGTCGCCAAGGCCGGGCCACCGATTAGTGGGGAAGCGGTGTAACGCAAACGGAGCGCCATCCGGCACGCACATTGCTTCGATGATTCTGTCACGGCGGGTGGCAATGGCAGATCTCCGCTTGGCCCGCAGAGCGATTGGTGGTGAAGCGCTTCGTGCGGTAGCCATGACAGACGTGTCCGCTCGGGTAGAGGGAGTGGAGGTGAGACAGGATGGTCGGAAGGCATACTGATGCGCGGGAGTACGTGCGATTCCGAGCCGCGAAGCGCCGATCTGCCGAGACGATCGCCGTCATGACGGTTGGCGCAAGCAAAAATCGCAAGGGCCTTACCGCCAATCGCGGCCCACTCAGGAGGAGCCCGTGACGCCACATGCGCAGAGGCGTGCGTATCGCTTTGTGAAGAACTATGTGACGCTGAACATACTGTCGGACAGCGTTCCGATAAGCGCTCGCAAGATCTCGACAATTCTAGGCGTCAGTCCTGTCCCGGTGCGCGAAGCTCTGTTTCGCGTCTCGCATGAAGGCCTGATGGACTTTGTTCCCGAAAAGGGCTTCTACGCGAAGACGTTGTCGCAGTCCGATGTGCTTCAGGCGTGTGCCATCGGCAAGGCCGTGGCCGTCGCCGGACTGGATGAGTCGTTTCTAGCGCGTCACGAGGCATCGATTGGCAAACTGAAGATGGCGGCCGAACGCATTAATCGCGGGATCAGCGAGGGAACCAGGCTCGCCCAAGCGTTTTGGTGGATCGAGTCTCTTCTGCGACGTCTGGTGACGGTGTGCTATCACCGACAGCCGCGCTGGCACCTGCTGAGCATTCTGGATCAGACCCTCGCCTTCCGGCGCGCCGTGTCGCACGACACGCAGGTTACGGCGCGGCTCCCCCGAATGCTAGTTCATCTCACAGAGCAGTTTGCGAGACGACGAATTGTAGACGTGGCGCAGGCTATTAGCGAGATTGTTGAGCACGAAAGCGCCCGGCTTTTGCAAGGCTATCCCGATTATGTTGAAACGGTCGCGAGTGCTCGTCGGCGCTACAATGCCTCTGATGGCGCAATCGAAGGCGTTCTCTTCAGTGCCAAAACGTCGTCCTATCTGGAGAATCCCGAACCGACGCATCGGGCGGATTTGCCATATTCCGTCGAAGCGTCGACGCATCACAACGCGGTTATTGCCGTCAGCCAAAACCAGAGCCTTTGCCGACTTCCGGAGCGGGATCCGCGAGGCGGTCAGCGTGATGCGTCAACTGCGCGTCGAGTTCCTTCATGGCGGCTGTGGTGATGCGCTTGAGCAGCGCGTCGACAAGGCGATGCGCCGATGCGCTTCGAAATATGCGCGATTGCGCTTCGGCCCGTGGTTGGGTGGAATCATTGAAGCGACGCATGATGCGCACCGCGTGCTGCCCGTCCGGATAGCCAACCGTCGTTGAAGCGTTCCATACAGGCCCTATGACTGGCGATGAACTCAATCCTCCTCGCTACGGGCCCGAAAGAGCGGGTCACGCTCCAATGCCTGGCGTTCTATTTCGTTCACAAGGCTGGGTAATCGCTTGAGCTTCTCGTCGAGGAGTTCGCCCATGACCGCGAGCGCTGCCGTGCGATCGCCAGCCGTGAGGCTCGTCATTAGCCTGGTCATCTGCTCGACAACGACACCCAGGTACTCTGAGTCCAACAGGTCGTGAACACGCGCATAATGTGTTTGGTCGAGATAGTAGCGGATTACAGAACGGACGATGTCAGTTCCTGCCATCGCAGCGATCCGCTCGAACAGCATCTCGACGAACGAGCCGTATTGCTTCGCGGCCTCATCGGTCATGACAGGGGCCTCGTCACCGAAAGTCGCAATCTTAGGGACACGCTGTAGGCCCTCAGTGTCGAACGGCACCCTGCTGAACTCTACACCATGGCGCAGCATGACAAAAATCATCTCATAAGCTTCGATCAGACGGGCAACGGTGATGGGCCGGACGAAGTAACCCTTCGAGGGCACGTGCTGGACCAACCCCTCGCCGGTCAAGCGGTTCACCGCGTCGCGCACCGGCGCGGCGCTGACTTTGAAATCATCCGCCAGCCTGCGCGGATCGAGCCGCTGGCCCGGCCGGATATGGTGCCTGACGATGCGATCCCTGAGCTGTCGGTAGAGCGCGCCCGTCAGGCCTTCCGCCCCCGTCACCTCTCCGGCCGTCTGCTCTTCTTTTTCCGACATTCGCTCCGCACAGTTGTAGGTTCCGCTGCCTTCCAGAGGGCGGCGCGGGAAGCATCACACACAGCCATGTCAGCGATATGAACGCGCGGCACTGCCGCTCCGAAGAGCATTATAGTCGACGATGTAGCGGCCATTATAATGGTTGATATTACAATCGATATAAGCACTGATAGAGGCGGCATTATAATGTTTAAGTCAAATGGTTTCGTCTGCCATGTGTAGCTCAAAATAACCTCAAAATAAGCCGCAGAACCCACCGTTAGATCGTAACCAATTGCTTTTAACGCGCGTTTTTCGACTTGACGCACAACTGATCGATACTATGCTGGCTATTTACAGAGGAGAGATGGCGATGCATGGTTCGCTCCTAGCGAAATCGACCGATAACTTTATTCCAGCCAAGAGCCCACGCGAGAGCTTGCGCAGCCTGATCACCTCCAGCGACCTCGCCTTTGCAATGGAGGCCCATGACGGTCTTTCTGCAGCGATCGCGCAACGCGCTGGGTTTAAGGCATTGTGGGCTTCCGGGCTCTCCATCTCGTCGAGCCTCGGTTATCGCGATGCGAGCGAAGCATCCTGGTCTGAGGTCGTCGATGTCGTCGAGCGTATGGCGAACGTGGCGGACATTCCGATTCTCGTGGACGGGGACAGCGGGTTCGGGAATTTCAACAATGCGCGCTTGGTCGCCCGGAAGCTACGCCAGCACTGTGCGAGCGGTGTCTGCCTCGAGGACAAGGCTTTCCCGAAAATGAACTCATTCGTCGGCGACCGGCACCCGCTGGCTGACGTTGGGGAGTTCTGTGGCCGGCTCAAGGCCGTGAAGGACCAGGTGCCGGATCCGGAGTTCGTGCTCGTCGCCCGGATCGAGGCGCTCATCGCCGGCCATGGACAGGACGAGGCGTTGGTGCGGGCGCACGCCTACGCGGAGGCAGGTGCCGACGCCATCCTCATCCATTCCCGCAAGTCCGATGCTGAGGAGATTTTCGCCTTCACGCGCGCCTGGCAGAACCGCCTTCCGGTCGTGATCGTGCCCACGAAATATTACCGTACGCCCGTCTCGGAATATCGCAAGGCCGGAATCTCTACGGTAGTCTGGGCGAACCACAACATGCGCGCGGCGATCTCGGCCATGCGCCAGGTTTGCGATCGTATCATCCGGGAAGAGAGCATCGCTGGGATCGAGAGCGACGTCGCGACGCTCGATGAGCTCTTTGATCTGCTGAAATACCAAGAGCTCTCCGCAGCCGAAAAGAGATATCTGCCGCAAACGGAGAACGGCGTCCGGTAGCAGGCTCGGCCCGTCCTTTGAAAAGCAAAACGAAAACGGTGGGGCGCACATGCTCGCGCAACGGACAAGGTTATTCGAAATGTCGGGCACCGCTGCGGCGCGGGCTGCCGCAAAAGCGGCCGATGCCGGCAAGGAGATCGTCGACCTGACAGCCGGCGAGATTTGGAGCGAGCTTGCTCCCGCGATTCGCGAAGGCGCGATCGACGCCATCAACAAGGGCGTCAATCGCTACACCGATACAATCGGGATGATGGAGTTGCGCGAGGCGCTGGCGCGGATGGTGTCGATTGAGACCGGGCAACGCTGGCGCGCCGACGAGATCGCCGTGACGAGCGGCGCGAAGCAGGCCCTGTTCAATGTGGTCATGACGCTGATCAATCCCGGCGACCAGGTCATTATCCCTGCGCCCTACTGGGCATCATTCCCGGCCCAGGTCCAGATCGCCGGCGGTACGCCGGTCCATCTCGACACGCGTGGAAACGGCTACGTTCCGCGAATTGACGACATCGAACGCGTTATCACGCCACTGACCCGCGCCATCGTCGTCAACACTCCCGGCAATCCGAGCGGTGCCGTCTACGACGCAGCAACCCTCGCGGCCATCGCCCGGCTGGCGATCGAGCGGAAACTTTGGATCATTTTCGACGAATGCTACGGCAGCTTCACTTATAACGGGCATGAACACCACCCGATCGTGTCGCTGGTGCCGGAAGTCCGGGCCTGGACGGTGATCGTCAACGCCTTCTCCAAGAGCCTGGCGCTTACCGGCTGGCGCATCGGATACCTTGCGGCGCCGAAGGAGCTGATCTCCGCTGTCAAGGCGCTGCAATCGCATACGACGTCGAACCCGAATGTCGTCGCCCAGCACGCCGTGCTTCGCCACCTCGATGAAGGCGATGGCGCCTTTGAGGCAGGTCTGCGGGGTCAATTGACCACGGCACGGCAGACCGGGCTCACCGTGCTCTCTGGGTTGCAGCGCGTTCAGGTCCCGAAAGCTCAGGGCGGGTTCTATTTTTACCTTGATCTATCCAGCCTCCTGCGACCGACACCCGGCGACAGTCACGCCAAGACCGCCGACGACATCGTCGCCGCGCTACTCAGGGAAGCCGGGGTTGCGGGCGTCTCGGGGAATGCCTTCGGCGATCCGATGGGACTGAGACTCTCCTATGGCATTCCGCCAGAGCAACTCAAGGCAGGCCTCGGTCGGCTAGTCGGCGTCCTCAATGCCTGGGACTGAAGGAATCATCAAAACAAGGACAAATAGGGTTTGGATCAATGACCGCAACTGCTCCGAGGAATGCCGTCATTCTTGCCGCCGGGTTCGGCTTACGCTTGCGTCCGATTACCGACGCGCGTCCGAAACCCTTGGTCGAGGTCAACGGCACACCGATCCTGCATAATGCCCTGCAGCATCTCGAGGCAATGGGCGTACGGAAGGTGACAATCGTCGTCGGCTATCGCAAGGACGCCATACAGTATTCCTGCGGCCGGCGCTTCGGAACTCTCGATGTCGACTATGTTGAGTCCGACGTTTTTGACAAGACAGGCAGCGCCTACTCGCTCTGGCTGGCGCGCGATGCGCTTCTCAGCGGCGACACCTATCTACTCGAAGGGGACGTCTTCTTCGAACTGGATGCCCTCCGCTGCCTGAGCTTGGGCGATGCCGACAACGTCGCCGCAGTCGCGCCGTTCAGCCCGGCGATGGAGGGCTCGGCCGTCGTGTTGACCAACAACGGCTACATCGCCGAGGTACGTATGAAGCAAACGGCGGCGAACCTCACTGATGGTTCGCCGCCACTGTTCAAGACCATGAACCTAATCCGCTTCTCTGGCGAAGCCCTGGGCCGGACGATCGTTCCGCATCTCAATGACATCATCCGCGCCGGAGCCATCAAGTCCTACGTCGAGGAGCTCCTGTCGGACCTCGTCCGGCTAAAAGGGCTCCAGATCGCGGCCGCCAGGTGCGACAGCCTCAAATGGTACGAGATCGACAATGAAACCGACCTGCGCATCGCGGAGGCGATGTTCACGACCGCGCGCGAGATTGCCTGCTGACGACTAAACCCTGGGGAATGAAAGATGCTTCGCTACCTCGTTGATCCCGCCAACGCCATTACCACAAGCGGAATTATTTTCTCTGGCTTGGCCTTGCGCGAGTTACTCGTGGGGCAGCCAGAACTGGCAGTCGCAATCTCGCTTTGGTCGATGTTAGCTGATCAGCTTGACGGCGTCATCGCTGGGCGCACAAAGAATAGAAGTCCCGAAGCAGCGAAAATCGGCAAGAGTCTCGACGGCTTCAGCGACCTCATCTACGGCAGCGTTATACCCGCCGCCGTAGTCATGAGCCTCGGAGGGGGCGAACTGACCTCGATCATCGTCGGAATCGTCCTTCTCGTCGCCGGCGCACTCCGGCTCAGTTATTTTAGCAATTTCGGTTTGACGACTGGATATTTCACGGGTGTCCCGCTGTCTTACGACGGACCGCTTCTAGCGACGCTTCTTATTCTTCGTCCATGGATTCCAGACGGCATCTTCGTTCCTATCGTAACAGCATCGTTTCTTCTGCTCGGCTGCCTGCATGTCAGCCCACTGCGCGTCCCCGCACCCGGGCGGGCCATGTATTTGGTCATTGTCGCCTTCGGCACCACGGCCTCAGCCTTCCTCGCTGGGCGCGTACTGATTTGGACCTAGGCAAAAGCATTCCATCATAGGAGTTTCTCCATGAACAGAACCGCACTTCAACCGGCCGTCAAATGGGGGGATTTTTCTCCCAATGCGTCTGAATACGGCCAGAGACCGCCCTATTCGGACGTAGTGCTGTCTGCGTTAGCGAGAACTGTTACTGAACGGTTTGGCCCCATTCGACTAGCCGAACTCGGTGCCGGGACCGGAAACCTGCTGCGATCATTCAAGGAAGCGGAAATCGGTGGCTTCGCCGTCGAGCCGAACAGGGATATGCGCGCGGTGGCCCGTAAACTCGCACCCAACGACCTGCGATTTGAATGGGTAGAAGGAACGGCTGAGCAATCTAATTTGCCGCCCGCTTCGGTGAACTGGGTGTTACTTGGCAACGCCTATCAGTTCGTTGACCCCCTCGCCATGTTTGCCGAAGCTCATCGAATTCTCGTGCCCGGCGGCTTTCTCACACTCATCTGGAACGTCCGGCATTTCCGGAAGGACCCTTTGCAGTGCTCCATTGAAGAGATGGTCAAGCGTCTCGCCGGAAGCCTCAAACGGACCGGGATTTCCGTGGCCGAAATCATGGATAACTTGGACACCGGCGAACGCTTCTTAGAAGTCCTCTACGCCGAGGCTAGTCACAAACGGATTTTTACACCGGATAGGTTTCTCGCGACTTGGAAAGCCGGACACGATGTTCCCAGTCAGGTCTCTGCCGACATGTGGCGACGCATCATCAAAGAAACCGAGCGGATGATCCCCGACCAACCAGCCATCGAAACCATGTGGCTGACTCGTGCATGGACGCTCCAGGCCCAATAGTGCCTTCGCTGACCAACGGCAAATTCAAAGAGGTCGACGATGTCATACTCCGCTGTGCCGCGCGGGACGATTGATCTCTCCCGTGCCATTGCGCCCGCTCCTCCGAAACTTGAGACCGCTTTGGTGGAGGCCATGGGGATGCTTGCAGCATCCGGCTCCCTGGCGCGCTCAATGCGACGCAACCGCTTCGCCGGCACGGAGGCCGATCAAGAGGCTGCGGCGCTCTGGCTGGCGCTACGTCTAGGGCAGGCGCCGGAAAGAGGACGCATCATCCTCGCCAATGGGACCCAAAGTCTTCTCGGCCTGCTGTTCTATCAGTTGGTCGGGGCAGGGGAGATTCTTCTTGCGGAAGCGCTCACCTACCCGGTTTTGCGCCCCCTAGCACAGCGCTTCGGCGTCATTCTCCAGCCGGTTGCGATTGATGAGGAGGGGTTGCTGCCCGAGGCGCTCGAAGCGGCTTGTGAGCGCCATCGCCCCAAAGCGCTCTTTTGCAATCCGACGCTGCATAACCCAACCACGGCAATAATGGGATCGGAGCGCCGTCAGGCCGTTATCGAACTGGCAAGACGATTCGATCTCCTCGTCATCGAAGACGATGTCCTTGGTCCACTGCATGCGGCGGCGCCGCTCGCCTTGGCAGCGCTTGGGCCGGATGTCGTCTGGTATATCCAAAGCTTGTCTAAGTGCGTATCTCTGGGTTTGAAGGTGGCCTACATGGTGGCGCCGTCCGCGAATGCGGCTGAAACGCTGGTGCAATCGGCCGCAAGCCATTCGTTCTGGTTTCCATCCGCCCTCTCAGCAGACATTGCGACGAGACTAATTGTAGAAAAAGCGATTGAAGACATCGCCGCTGCCATCGCTGGACGAGCTCTGCATTGCCAAGACATCGCAAGGCGGATCTTGCGCGATGTCCCTTTCTATTCGCAGTCGGGCGCTCTCCACATTTGGCTGCCGGTTCCTTCTCCCCGCTCCGCCGTCGATTTCGTCGCCACCGCGGCCGAGCAGGGCCTCTTGATCCGACCAGCCGATATGTTCGCAATCGACGGCAGCGACGGTCCTCCGAAGCCGGCGGCCGTGCGGGTCGCACTCACCACACCAGAAACGGATGAGCACCTTGAACTTGGGCTCGAACGTCTGAAGTCCCTTTTGCGATCATGACCTATTCTCCGTTTATACAGCGCTGCTATTCGAGGGTACGATGAGCCAGTGGAAGCGCGACCGATCCCTGATGGATGCGTCGGCCGGCGGGCGCAAAGATGGTTCGTGGTGCATTGGTCTTGCTGTCGCCGCGGCGGGCGGCATCGCCGCCAGTCTGGCCGGATTGGCTGCACCATGGCTGACCGGGGGAATATGCGCTGCCGCGGTGGTCGCGTTGGCGCACCCATTTCCAAACCCGTCCAAATGGCTGACGAATGCTTCTACGACCGCACTTGGAATATCGGTCGGATCGCGTATCGGCGTTAGAGAGTTGGAGATGGCGGCTACATGGCCACTCAGTTTGGTGGCGATGGTGGTTACCGTCGCCTTGATGCTCATCAGTTCCTTCTATGCATTGCGCCGGATCTTCTGCTGGGATGTGGCCACAGCATTCTGGGCATCCTCTCCCGGCGCCGTCGGTATAGCTCTTTCGATGGCCGCCCAAACACGTGCTGATGTAGTAAAAGTCGCGATCGTCCAACTTATGAGAGTCTTCGCCGTCATGATTCTGCTACCGGTCGGACTAGGCCGGCCGACATCGATTCAGGCACTTCCTTCGACATCCACCCTTTGGCCGACCGCACTCGTGTTCGGGATTTGTTTTGGCCTCGGCCTAGTCATCAAAGGGATGAAAGGTCCAGCTAGCATGTTGATCGGTGGGATCGTCGGGGCGGCATTTTGTCGGGCAAGCGGATGGTTCGTTGATGCTTCGCCGGACACCCTAGTAATACCTGCCTGCATCATCATCTCGGCCGGTATCGGGGCGCGTTTTTCCGGCATGCACTTGCGAGATATTGCCAGACTACTGGCGCCGTCGCTCGTGTCTCTCCTAGTTGCTACCTTCATCGGTATCCTGGGCAGCCTGGTCATGACATCCATCGGCAAGCTGCCGTGGCAGCAAGTCCTCATCGCCTATGCTCCCGGCGGATTGGATGCGTTGATCGCCACGTCGATTCTTCTCGGGGCCGACTCGCTTTATGTCGCTGTTCATCAAGTCGCGCGCTTCGTGTTGCTCAGCCTCTTTCTGCCGATCACGGCAGACATCCATGAACGGATCGTGCGGGCGCGTGCAGAACAGCCGTAAGCCCGTCAAGAAGGCACGGCCCTCGCCGTTGCCATAGGAGATCACGGCCGATGATTCCGGAAAGGACAGCGGTTGCAGCTCCGCCAATCGTCGCCAGTGTGAATACGCCATTATTTCGCTGACGCTTTCTAACCGCTGACCAGATCGTGGAACGGCTTTGTGGCCGCGGACCGAACAACTCGCTGATGCGGATCCATTCCCTGTCGTTGATCTCTGTTTCCACGATCCCAAAGTCGCTGTAGGGGACCAGCTGAAGGATATCGAGCTCTGTGACATATCCGTGCTCGAGGAAAGCGAAGTGGCCGTCCATCACCGGTTGGCTGTAGGTTGAATATACCACCGCAGCATCGGCATCGCTAATCTCCGAGATCGCATGCGCCAAGAAGCACGCGAGAGAAGACTGGCCGTTGGCCGCAGAATATAGCGGTTCCGCGAGATAGCCGAGTACATTGCCTTCAGCAGTGTCAATTATGTCGGCTCCATAGCCGCTCCATTTCCATGGCAGAGGTCCCTGGCTTTCAACCAATTGAAACGACGATTGCGTCCGGTAATCATAGCCGATCTCGACAATCCCGATTTCGCAGCCAAGCGGCCACGGCTGGATGACGGGCGTGGCAGCAATCGTTCCGCTGAATCGGCCGAGAGTATGGCCACACAAGATGACATCTACAGCCCCGGCCCATGGTGAACATATCCGCACCAGCCTCTCCGCAGAAACATTCCATCGTCGATCAATGTCGAAATGCCAGTCAACTCCATCATGGAGAGCGGCCACAACTATGGATGCTCCCTGGCGTCGCAATTCATTCGCCAACGCGACGACGTCGATGGCCCTGTCGTGCTGGCTCTGGCAAGGCATTTCGCGATCGGGCGTCATGCTCCATGATCGCATCGAGGCGAGGTCATGGTGTGTCAGGCCCACCACGCCGACATCACCAACTGGAGTGGCAATGATGGTTGTTGCATCGAGGCTCAGACCGGCATTGGCGCCCAGGACGGGAAACGGAAACGTCTCTAGGCTTTCGAGGAAAAACGGGATGCCGAAGTCCAATTCGTGATTGCCCGCAATCGAGACGTCGACACCTAGTTCGGACGCTGCAATAATGCCTCCTTTGCCTCTGGTCGGTAAAGTCAAGGGGCCGCCTTGAACGAGATCGCCGGTGTCAATCCAGACGGTTGGGCCTTGGCCGCGCATCTCATCGATCATCGATCGGAGACGCGCTCCCCCGCCCAAAAGTCCGTGCGTCGTCTTGAGCGGCGCAAAGCTCCCGAAAAAATCATGGGTTACTACGATACGAAGCTTGGTCATGCACGGCATTCGAGGGCGCTTGCAATGATCCGAAGTCCCCTTTCGACCTCCTCGCGGTCTAGAGGGCCGCTCAGCGAGATGCGGATCGCATTGGCGTGGTTCCTTTCCGGTTCGATCGCGAAGGCGTCCGAAGGGCGGACCAAAACGCGATCTCGGGCCAGCTCTTGCGCAAAGGTGCGGCGATCGATGCCGGGTGGTAGGCTCAGCCAGGCGTGCAAGCCGCCCGGTTGCGTGGCTAGACCGTGGTCGCCAAGGATCTCTTCCGCTAATTGTTGACGGCACGCCGCTTCGGCAGAGATCGCATTGCGGACGCGATCGGCGACGCCGGAGACGATCCAATCGTTGACGATCGCGGTGGAGACCGGCGAAGGAAACCAATACGACAAACGGTTTGCACCGGTGGCGACCGCCTGCGTTTCAACCGCCGTTGGTCCAACGACGTAAGCGACCCGGAAGCCGTGTGCCAACCCCTTCGTCAGCCCGGCGATGTACCAGGTGATGTCCGGTGCGATCATGGCCATTGGCGGCGGGGCCTCCGGATGAAGGCAACCAAGGGGTTCGTCTTCAATGATCGTGACGGCGTGCCGTCTGGCAATCTCGGCGATCGTCTTTCTGCGTTCCGCGGGCATCATGATCGCTGTCGGATTGTGAACCGTCGGATTGCAATACAAGGCGCGAGGTCGGTGCGTCTTGCAGGTTAACTCGAATGAGGATGGCTCAATACCATCAGCATCCAAATCAAGACTGCAGACCCGGATATGCGCTCTTGCCGCTAATTGGGGCAAGACGCCGTAGGATAACGCTTCAGCTGCGAGGAGACCGCCCTGGCCAACCAGTGCTTCGAACAGCAACAGGAGTGCGCCCTGTGTTCCATTGGTGACGATCAAGCGATTATCCGGTGGTTCCTGCAATCGCGATCGAAGCCACAGTCTGGCCGCCGCGCGATCGACTGCCGTGCCGCCGGCAAGACTATTCCGCGAAAGAACGCCAATATCGTCTCGCGCTGCGAGTCTCGCCAACGTTCGTTGGAGCATTGGGGTAAAGAGCGGAGGCATGGGAGGAATCGACCTGGAGAGATCAATGGGATGCATCGCTGCTGGCGACTGTGATATCGAGCCGACCTGAAGCGTCGCGTTGGTCAAGACGTTATCTCTCATTGCGGCCCAGTCATTGCCGACCGCTGTTGAAAAACCCGATGCGCGAGTTCGGGGTCGTTGACGATCAGAGCGTCGACTCCGGCCGCAGCAAGTTCGGCGATTTCTGACGGGACGGCGTCCCCAACAGGTCTTTTCCCGCCGCCACAGGTTATCATCACCTGCATACGAGCATCTTTCATGCGCGATATGGCATGTTGGCTGGCATCGGCGTGACGTAGGCGGACCCATTGCCCTGGCAGCGTTCTGGTGAACACCTCATTTTCGTCTCTCGTCGCAATTAGAGAAACTTGGGCAATTCCGGGATGTCGGTCCGCTATTGCCTCCGCCGTCGAGACGGAATGTACACCGACAAGAAAGCGATGTGGGGCCGCAGAAATCTCCGGCAAGGCCAGGATATTGAAAATGTCGGCGGCCTCCGCCTCCTTGATGTCGAGAAAGATCGGCAAGGCTATTCGGCAGGCTTGAGCTAGCGTCGGAACGTACGGCAATAAGAGAACAAGATCGTGACAATCAAGGTCACGTGTGTAGTGAAGAACATCCTCGCTCGTAGTCCGACAAGTCAGATCGTGGTGGCAAATAGCGATTCGATCTCGTGTCAGGATTACGTCCGTTTCGAAGGCATCGGCTTGCGAAGCGATTGCCGCGTTGAACGCAGCAATTGTGTTCTCGGGAGCTTGGGCGGACGCTCCCCGATGGGCGATGATCAGCGGACGCAGCCGTCGCCGGGCCGCAGGCCGTCGCCAAAGATTCTGAATATCAATCATTCCAACCCTAGCAGCTTTTCGACATCCTTCTTCATCGCGGCCAGGGCCTCGTCAGGCTGCCGCCGCAACGTCAGAACGGCCTGAAGATAATTCTTGATGACGTCCGTGATCTTCATCGAATTCTCACCTGGAAAGGCATACCATTCAGTGAGGTGAGACAGTTCCGAGATGGCGGCCTTTTGATTGGGCCGATCCTGCATTTGCTTCCCCAAGCGGTTCGGGTCGTCCAGTGCTGCCTGGTTAACCGCCAGCAATCCCGTTTCTCTCCCCATAATGGTTTGCGCGTCAGTCCCAACAGCGAATTTGACAAAATCCCACGCAAGGGCTTTTGACTGTTCGTTCTTGGAAGTAATCATAAGAATTGTTCCGGCCGCTGGTATGCGGCCAACCGAGTCCACGAGCGGGAGAGGTGCGGCTCGAAGGTCAAATCTGCCAGCTGCTTGCTTTTCAAGTTTGGGAAGGGCGCCGCTTGAAGTAACCAGAAGCCCGATCGTCCCTGCAGCAAAAGCTTGGCGCGCCTGATCACGAGTCATGTCGGCTTTAGCCTGACCCGCTCGGCCAAAAGCTTCGAGAATCTGGAAAGCTTCTCGACCTGCCGCGTTGTCAAACATGACCTGCCGACCGTCGGCGGTCATCATGCGGCCGCCAAGAGTTGCTACCAGTGCTTTGTATGTCCAGTTGCCGGTATTGTCATATTCCAAGAAGCCGCCAAGGCTGCCTTCTAGCGCCGCGATCTTGTTTATCAAGGCAACCGTGTCAGACCAAGTAGTTGGGAAATGATCTGGGTCCCCCCCGGCTTTTGTCACCAGATCGGCGTTGTAGGCGATCACCGGAACAGATACGCCGAACGGCAGCCCATAAAGCTTTCCCTCGACCATTCCTACGCCCGTAGCCCCGCTGATCAAACCTAGGCTGCCAAGAGCCTGATCCGAGGCCCCGATCCTGGCCAGGTCCGTCGCAATCTTGCGGTCGATCAGCGGTCGCATAACATTGGGACTGATGAAGAGCACGTCCGGGAGAGTGCCGGTAATGGCTGCGCGCATCGTATTCTGGAGGAGTTCTTCATCCTCGCGGACCGCCGGAATCAGTTCGACCTTGATCTCCGGATGCAGCGTCTGAAATTCTTTAGCGATCTTTTCGTATATTCCTTGGTGGATCGAAGGCGCGGCAGCGATGCGGAGCGTCGCATCTTGAGCATACGAAACTCCTATTGTGCAGCCGAGAAGTACAAAGGCACAAGTCACGACGGAAGTGAGACGCTTCATGGTATTTCCCTTGGTTATTTGATTGCTCCGCCAGTCGTCCCCTCGACAAACCAGCGTTGAGCGGCGAGGAAGGCGATTATGAGCGGGAGAACGACGATGGTCGCGGCGGCCATGAGCGGGCCGTAATCATTGCCTGCCTCTTCATTCCTGAAGGCCATGATGCCAAGGGGCGGCGGCATCAGGCTCTGGTCACGGACAGCAATCAGCGGCCAGAACAGACTATTCCAGTGGCCGACCACCGAGAAGATGCCGAAGGCAATGATTGCCGGCAGCGCCATCGGCACCATGATCTTCCAGACGATCGCGAGCTCGGAAAGACCGTCGAGCCGTGCGGCGTGAACAACGTCATCGGGGATGGTCTTGAAAAACTGCCGAATCAAGAAGATACCGAAGGGCGAGACGACGTATGGGAAGATCAGAGCCGCATAGGTATTGAGAATGCCGAGTTTATAGCCAAGGATGAAGAGCGGCAGGGACAGCACTTCGTGCGGCAGGAGCAGGGCAATCAGCACTAGCGCAAAGAGCAGGTCTCGCGCCGGGAAGTGAAGTTTGGCCAGTGCGTAGGCCGCTGGGGCACAGACCGCGATCTGGAGCGCCAGAATTGCTGTGCAGACAATGACGCCGTTGAGCATGAAGCGGAGCAGCGGCGCTTTGGCTATTGCTTGGGTGTAATTCTCGATGCCATAGAAGTGCTGGGGCCAAAATGAGAAGGAGGCGCGGAAGATCTCGCCCGGGGGGTTGATCGAAAGCGACAGCATCCAGGCGAAGGGAATGAGGATCAGCGCACCTGTGAACAGCAATGCCGCGTGCCGCAGAATGGTGCAGGGCTGAGCGAAACGATGAGTGCTCATTGATAGTGAACCTTCCTATCCATGACCCGGGCCTGGACGAGCGTCAGTGTGACGAGGATGAAGAGGAATACGACGGCGACCGCGGCGCCGTAGCCCGTGCGCAGATACTGGAAACTCTCGCGGTAGAGCGTGAACAGCAGCATCTCCGAGGCATGGCCGGGCCCACCTTGGGTCAAGACCTGAACGGTGTCGAAAGTCTCGAAGGCTTTGAGAGCAACCACGATGAAAACGAACATGAAGACCGGGCCGAGCATCGGCAAGGTGACGGTCCATAGCCGGTCGACCCAGAGATCGGCGCCGTCGATGTCTGCCGCATCATACAGGTCCTGCGGGATCGACTTCAGCCCCGCGAGAAATAGCACCATGGCAAAGCCTAGGTTTTGCCAGATACCGATGACGCCCAGAACCGGCAGAACCCTGCTCTCGTCGCGCAGCCAGTTGGCAGTTGGCAGGCCGATGGCGGCAAGCGTCTGATTGACGAGACCGATGGTGGGATGAAGCAGCGCTTCCCAGGCGATGGCCATGGCGGTGAGCGTTGCCATATAGGGCAAGAAATGGATGGCGCGGTAGAACGCGCGGAAGGACTTGCCGCTTTCGATCAGCAGCGCGATCCCGAGGCCGAGAAGGATCGTGCCGGGCACGACAATGGCCACATAGAGAACGGTGTTGACCAGCGAAATCCGGAAGCCCTCGTCCGAGAAGACCTCCTCGAAATTGGCCAAGCCGACGAATGACAGGGTACTCGCGCCGAATTGCCAGTCGGTCAGCGCGATGACGAAAACGCCAAGAACGGGCAAGAAGAACAACACAATGAGGAAAAACAGCGTCGGCCCTGCGAGAAGCCAGGCGGCTCCGATTTCTGATAGGCGATGGCGCCGAAGGTCCGAGGTCGATAAGGCGTGAGCGTCGCGCTGCACGGGCCTGTGGTTTGCCCTAAAGCGTTTCGTGGCGATCGACATAACGCTGCCCATCAAGCACTCTCCCGGATGGACGTCACCGCAGCCTTGCCCGCAAAATCGAGAGCGCGTATCCGCCGGCCATCAGAACCGAAATAAAGCACGCGTTCCGGTTCGAACGACAAATTGAGCCTCTGGCCGACGGACGCGCTCGCTGTGCGCTCGGCTGACAGGCGAGCGACGATCGGCTGCTTCGCGCCCGCGACATCGAGATGGACATAGAGGTCGGATCCCATATGCTCGACGAGCCTGACTGTCCCGCTGATGGCCCCTCGCTCGGAGTGAGCGCCGAAGCGGAAAGCTTCGGGGCGTATCCCGAGCTTCAGATGGGCGCCGGGGCTGAGGCCGATATCCGCCACGATCGTCGTGTCGGCAAAACTGACGCTGCCGGGCGCGCTCACGAGGCCGTCAAGCATATTGATCTTCGGGGAGCCGATGAACTCCGCTACGCGCCGGTCTTCCGGGTCGGCGTAGATATCCTGCGGCGGAGCAACCTGCAGCAACTCGCCGTTGAGCATCACCGCCACCCGGTCCGAGAGCGTCATCGCTTCGGCCTGGTCGTGCGTGACGTAGACAAAAGTCACGCCGAGCCGCTGATGCAGTTCCTTGATCTCCGCCCGCATCTGCACGCGCAGTTTGGCGTCCAAGTTCGAAAGCGGTTCGTCCATGAGGAAGACGGCCGGGTGCCTAACCATCGCGCGACCGACGGCAACACGCTGTCGTTGCCCGCCGGAGAGCTGGCTTGGCTTGCGGGTAAGAAGATGATCGATGCTGAGCGCTTCGGCCGTTCTTGCGACCTCCGCGGTGATCTCCAGTGTAGTGGTGCGCGTGCCGGGCAGCAGTCGTCCGAGAAGAGGCAGGCGCTGCCATGCGTTCAGACGCCGCATGCGCAGCGGCAGCGCTATGTTCCCGGCCACCGTCATATGCGGGTAGAGCGCATAGGACTGGAACACCATCGCCACGTCGCGCCGCTTTGGGCGAACGCCGTCCACCACGCGATCGCCGATCGAGACGCTTCCAGCGTCTTGAAGTTCCAACCCGGCCAGAATTCTGAGCAGCGTGGACTTTCCGCAGCCTGACGGTCCGAGCAGGGTCAGGAACTCACCGTCGGCGATCGACAGCGAGACGTCGTGCAGCACGGTGGTAGGTCCGAATGACTTGCGAATATTTCCGAGGACTATTCCACTCATTCGACGGCCTCCGGGTTGCTCACGGAAGAGAAGCCGACGGCTGATTGCCTGCAGGGTGTATCCCGAAAAGCGTAGGGAACAGTGATGGGACGGCTCGAAATAGATGCCTGTCTCTCCCACGACCGGATCGCTGGCTCACTCGCAGTTCTGTTTTGAAAGAAGCGAAGAAGGCCACCTTCCAATTCATCAAGCGCGACGCCGCAATTAAGAAAGTCATGTCGGTTACGTTGGAACGTCATGCCCCATCCTTAGGCCAGAACTCATTTCGCGCTGACGCAATATCGTTTTGAAGCAACAATCCAGTGACAAACATCGAATAATGTGATGGAACGTCCGGATTTACCGATGGATTGCTCTGAGACAGGAAGCCGCCATCCTACAAAGTTGCCGGAGTACAGAATGGCTGCCGAAGACCATGGAGTGCCGCTCAACGCGATCCGCGCGTTCGTGACGATCGCCCGAGAGGGGAGCTTGACGCGTGCGGCTAATGCCTTGGGAACGACGCAGAGCTCCGTGAGCCGCTATCTGGCCGTGCTCGAAGACTATCTCGGGACAGATCTATTGGAACGGCGCGGAAGACGAAGCCAGTTGACCGAGTTCGGAAGGCTGTTCGCGACTACGGTCGCCGAGCCGCTTGATACAGTGTGCTTCACTGCTCAAAGAATGCGCCGGCGGAACCGTCCGGACGCCAATCGCATCGTGGTCCGCACCTCGCTTTCGACCTTCGCATACTCGCTCTTGATTCCAAATCTCCAAGCATTCTCCGCCGAAATGGGCGGCGTAATCGTGGATGTGATCAGTTCGCTTTCTCTGCCCACATCCTCCGATGAATATGACATCTTGATTACACGCGACCTGTCCCTCATCGAACCGGCCGACCACTGGGAAATCTACAACGAGCAACTCGTTTGTGTGGGCATGCCAACTCACGTACGGGGCAAAAGTCTCTCGGTTATCCGCTCAATGCCGATTTTGAACATTACATCCCGACCTGATATTCTACCAACATGGCTGAGGGCGATGAATCTGACTTCAAAAGACATAAAATCGGGCGCGCGCTATGATCACAATTACCTTGCCCTCCCGGCGGTCATGACAGGAAAATGCCTTCTGGTAGCGCCGGAAATCATAGTTAGCGATCTGGTGCGCGGGGGCGCTCTGCATGTGATACCAGGATCGCGTACCCCCAGCGGCATGCAATATCGGGCCTATGCGGTCGACCGAAGCGGTAACCCCGAAATCGCTCGTGCTTTTTGCCGGTGGCTGGCTCGCCTTTGCAAAAAGGACGCGATTCCGGAAACCGCTTAACATCGCAAAAACTATCGAAATATTCGAAAAATTCGATCGATGCATTTGATTGCATACGCCATGGCTGAATATGGCAGCAGCAATTCGTCCATTCCTTTGTTTGAGAAGAGGGGCAACACGTAATGCTGCACACTGGCGTCAACTCCCAGCTCCTGTCCGGAACCTCCGCCATGAGGGGTGCAGCGCGTCTCCGCGCTCGCATGGCCGAGCAACGTCTGGTCCACATCATGTCAGCGCATAGCCCGCTATCAGCCATCCTAGCCGAAGAGGCAGGTTTTGATGGGGTCTGGGCGTCCGGCTTCGAACTCTCCGCTCTTTATGGCCTGCCTGACGTTAGCCTGATCTCCATGGCGCAGCACCTGGATATGGTTCGGGCGATGGTTGAGCAGTCGTCACTTCCGATCGTCGCTGACATCGACACTGGCTTTGGCAATGCCATCAATGTGATCCATGCGGTCAGGCAGTACGAGCGCGCCGGGGTCGCCGCAGTCGTTATAGAGGATAAGGCCTTTCCAAAAGTCACGAGCCTAATCGCGGATGGCCGACAGGAGCTCGTCAGGATGGAGGAGTTCACTGGCAAGGTGCGCGCAGCCGTGGCTACGCGTTCGGACCCGGACTTCCTCGTCATTGCACGTACTGAAGCGCTGATTGCCGGTAGCGGAGAGGCCGAGGCCCTGAGGCGGGCTGCCGCCTATGAGAAGGCCGGCGCCGACATGATCCTGATCCATTCCAAGCAGAAGACGCCCGACGAGGTGGAGAGCTTTGTCCGCGCATGGGACGGCAATGCTCCAATCGTTATCGTGCCGACCACCTATCCGCAAATGAACGAACCGCGCATCCGCGCTTCGGGAAAAATCGGCATGGTGATTTATGGCAATCATGCGATCCGGGCAGCGGTCACAGCGATGAAGGAAGTCTTCGCTCGGATCCGCGCCGACGGTGGCATCCACCACATCGATCGCGACATCGCATCCGTCGAGGAAATTTTCCGACTGCAAAAGATGGACGTGGTCAAACGGGACGAAGGTCGGTTTCTAATGTGAGACTACGACCGCGGCTTATTAATGCGGCTATCCGCGATATTCGCCTGAACGAGCGATTTCCCAGTCGGGCGTTTTCGATGCTATCAAAAATAAAGAGGAGTTGACTGATTGCATTACTAGCGTCGGCAAATCATATATTGCGCGGGTAAATGCTCTCTGAATAGTTCAGCGGGCAGGAGGTGAAATGCCGATGCTTACTGCGGCATTTTTGGGGGAACAAGTGACAGCCGAAATTGCTATCCTTAACCGAAGCGCTGTTGCGCTTGCCGCAGACAGTGTCTTGACCCTCGTTGGTTCGGAGTCCGGCAAAAAGACGTTCGATTCTGCAGAGAAGATTTTTGAATTGAGCCGATATCAGCCGATCGGCCTGATGATATACAACAATGCTACCTTCATGAACGTTCCGCTGGAGGTGTTGATCCGGCGGTATCGCGAAACGCTTACCTCGGGCGCCTTTCGCGTAGTTGCGCAAGCCCGCTCGGAATTTGAGCGGTTTCTCCTAGGCTTCAAGGCTTCGGACGCGGATCGGATGGAGCACTTTCAGTTGATGCTGAACTCCGAGATCGACACGATTAACAAAACGGTTCTCAACGAAAAAATCAACGCGCTCCTCACAAGGAAGAAAAAGCGACCAGCAACCCTAAGGCGCATCGCTGAGGGCGTTATCCAAAAGCGCATTGCGGAGCTGACGAAAGTCCCGCTCAAAAATCAAGTATTCATGAAGGACGTGTCGTTCGAAGCGTTCCTGCAGCATTTCGCAAGCGAGATCCGGTCGACGACCGAAAATGGACTAAAGACCACCATGGAGGAGATGAGCGAGTCAGTTTTTGACGGGATCGGAAAGCTGATGTTCTGCCTCTTAAAGTCGGAGACGCGCTCCCCTGCCTACACAGGTCTTGTCTTTGCCGGACTGGGCCACGACGACTTGTTCCCTTCGCTGGAGTCGGTTGAACTGGACGGCGTGTACTTTGGACAGGCAAGGACGCTTAACCCGCAATCGATCGATATTGATCGCGCAGGACCGACGTCGGCGATCGTTCCGTTTGCACAAACGGACATGGCGGAGCGTTTCATCCATGGCATCGACCGGAACTTCGAAAGGGATCTTCAGGAGTTAATGTCCGACATGGTGAAATTGGTCATCGAACGCGGCGGCGGCGATGTGGCAGGCGACGGCTTCTCCTTAGTGAACGAGACGCTGACAACGTTTCGTGAATCGCTCAAGGAACTCAAAGATAACGCCGAGGCTAAGTTGAATTCGGTCGTAAACCACATGTCGAGGAAGGAACTCGGTGAATTAGCCTATTCGCTGGTCGAGTTGACGTCACGAAAGCGGCGCTATTCAACCGAGATCGAGACGGTCGGCGGTCCGATCGATGTCGCTATTCTTACCCGGAACGAGGGATTCATATGGGTCAAGCGAAAGCACTATTTCGATCTCGACCTCAACCCGCGATTCAGGCTGCCAAAGGCGCAATATTAGGGAATTGCCGGCCAGAAGTAGCCGATGATGGAGCGCTCGTTGCGAACGGCAATCTGCGTGTGAGTGTGGGTAAAGAAGCCCCCGCCTGGATAGAGCGCTGATCCCTCCAGAAACAGACCTCGCACGGTATCGAAAGGCCGAATGCTAGGGAAGGCCTCATCGGTGTGCTCTTCGCTATCGGCCTTGATGTTCTCGTGGAGGTGCTCGATCACCGCGCAATCCAGATATCTGAGGAGCTTGTCCATCCCGCCCCTGGCGGGGTCGCGGTTTTCGGGGAGGTTCTTACCCGCGGCATCAAATGCCTTCTTCAAGGAAGCGTAGGCATCCTTGAGCAACTCAAGGTCGTCTCTCGTCGTCAGATCGAGGCAGTTGCCAAGGTCGATAACCGCTCCCAGCACGGCCGCCTCCTTGATTTCCCCCCGTTTGTGACGATCTTGAGCCCATTCCAAAGCCCGGCGCGCGTCGCCTTCCCAGAAATAGGCTCCGGGGCCGAGCCAATCGTATTTTTCTGCGCTCGATTTGAGCTTCGATCCTGCGATGACCGCGTCGGCAATTGATTTGTCGCAACCATGATATCCGAGGACGAAGCCGGTGCGGATCTGGGTCACTTCTTCTTTGTTTTCTCGGCTTCTTCTTCGCCGCCGTACTGCGCTCGGAGCTGCCCTTTGGCCGTGAGCAGCCCCTCATTAATAAGCCAGTCCGTCGCTTGTTTCTTCGATTGGGTGTTGGCATTTGAGCGCTTGGCCAACATCTCCTTGATCGCCTGCCGCTGTTCTTTGTCCACGCTTTGACTTCCTAAGGCTAACTGTTCTTGCTGAGGCGGAGGTATGCCGCCGTGATCAAATCCATCATTGTTGCCCGTCCGTCCTCGCTGAGGCTTGCGTCAGCATAAAGAACGTTAGCAATGTCGGAAAGAGGCTGGGCCTTCTTGTGTGGTTGCTCCGCCCGCGCAACAAAAGCATCGGCACTTAGCCCGGACCAACTCACCAGCGCGGCAAGGCTATCAACATCAGGCCGCTTGCCCTGAGCAATTCTTGTCAGCGTCGAAGCGCTGACTCCGGACTGCTCGGCCACCTGTTTCCAGTTCAGACGTTTGGCCGCTCGTACGCGCCCCAAGGCAGCATGAAACTCATCAGCCCTGAATTCCGATTTCGGCATTCGATTTCACTCTTGCAATTGATGGATTCTCACTCTACATAGGACAATAATTTCACTTCTGCAATTGGAAACTCGACTTGCAAGGAGACTTAAATGTCTGAAGAGCCAAATCAGTTGCCCAAAAACCTTACGTTCATCGAAGTAGCGGATATTGACTTGAATTTTCGTCCCATTAGCATCACCGATGCCACCCCGACTGGCGAGCAGATTCTCGCGCTCTGTAACGTCTCACCCCGCAGTGACTATGTTGTGCTGCAGTGGTTGGCTTCCGGCGATATCGAAGAAGTCCGGCCGGACGAAATGGCCCGCATTTCCGGGCCGGTGCCTGCGCGCTTCATCGTTTCGAAGTCGGATCGTCTTTTCCGGTTCAAGCTCGAGGACCATTCACTCGTATGGCCGCGGGGCAAAATTGCTGAAGCGATCCTGCGCAGGCTCGGGAATATCGACGCATCTTCGATGCTCTATGTCAGGAGGAAAGACGTTTCTGACGAAGTGCTGGAGCCTGGTTCGGATCTCTCGCTCGCCGACGTCGGCGTCGAACAGGTCTATGCCAGCAGACGAACCTGGAAAATCAATGTACAGGGCGTCTTGGTCGAATTCGCGGAGCCTGAAATCACCGTGCGCCGTGCGATGCAGGAGGCGGGGTTCGATCCCGAGCAAAATTGGATCATCGTGCTGAAGACGGCTAGCGGGCGCCGTAACGTCTCGGCAGACGATCCGATCGATTTGCGCGAACCTGGCATCGAGAAACTGCGGCTCACTCCGCGGGACGTAAACAATGGCGAGCTTACTGCGGAGGGTGGCAAACGCGAATTTCAGCTCCTCAAATCAGATGAAGAGGGCCTCGCCAAGCGCCAGCTTGCCTATGAAACGATCGTCGACGGCTCAAGACGGTGGCTTTTGCTGAAAGACTATGCGCTTCCGGTTGGGTTCAATGTCGGCACGGTGACAGTCGCGGTTGAGATTCCAAGCAGCTATCCGTCGGCCGAGCTTGACATGTTCTACTGCTTTCCGGCGCTCAGCTTGACTAGCGGCCGGTCCATTGAGCAGACGCAGGTCGTTCAAGACATTCGAGGGATGCCCTTTCAGCGGTGGTCTCGCCATAGGGGCGCAACGGCCCCGTGGCGACCCATGCGAGACAGCGTGCTTACGCATCTGACGCTTGTCGACGCATCGTTGCATCGTGAGGTTGAACCGTGAGCAGTTCGTACAGCCTTTCCCTATCTGGAACCCACCATCAGCTGCTGAAGAAGCATCTGTTGGGAGATAGGAACGAGGCTGCTGCCATTCTGTTTTGTCGCGATCTCTCGCCACAGCGTGCCAAGCTTATCGTGTTTGATGTGCTGTTGATTCCAAATGAGGAATGCTCAATTCGCAGACCCGACTTCATCACCTGGCCAGGTGCACGACTTTCTGCGGCAATGGATCGGGCCGAAGACGAGGGCTGTACCTTAATCCTGATCCATTCACATCCCGGAGGCTTTCTCGAATTTTCGGTGGTCGATGACGAGAGCGATCGGTGGGCGATTGGAAGCCTGTTTGGAGGGTGGTCCGGCGAGGCGCCGGCAGCCGGCCACGGCTCAGCCATCATGGTCGCCAGCGGCCGGATACGCGCGAGGCTGTATGATCCGACCATGAGGTCAGCGCCGGTCGCTGACGTCACCGTTGTGGGAGATGACATTGTCCACTGGAGGGATAACCAGCAAGAAGGCCCGCCGGTCATGGCATTCGGCTCGGCCATGACCGAGCAACTGGCTAAGCTTCGGGCGGGAATCATTGGTGTTTCCGGAACCGGCTCGATCATCGCCGAACAGGCAGCTCGAATGGGCTTCGGCGCTTTAACGTTGATTGATTTCGACAGGATTGAGCACCGTAACTTGAACCGCATCCTGGGATCTCGCCTGAAGGACGCGGTCACCAGTGAGCTTAAGGTCAACGCCGTTTCCAGGGAAATCGGACAATACAGAGATGAAATCCAGCTGCAACTCGTTCCAGCCTCGATCATGACGCGCGAGGCCGTCCTTGCCGCGGCGCAGTGCGATATCCTGTTTTCCTGTGTCGACTCGGCCGAGGGACGCCAGATAGCCGATCTGATTGCCCAGGCCTTTGTGATCCCTTTGATCGACATGGGCGTAACCATCCCGACGCGGAGGCTGCGGGACGGCAATCCGGCGATAGCCGAAGTTATGGGCCGCATTGACTATGTGCAGCCATTTGGCTCAACGCTGGCATCGAGGCAGGTCTTTACATCAGCGTTGCTAAGAGCCGAATACTTGGCGCGGTCCGACCCTGAGGCCTATGCTCAGGAATTGAAGGAAGGCTACATCAAGGGGACCCTAGAGGAGGCCCCGTCGGTTCTACCCTTGAACATGCGCGCGGCCAGCTGCGCCATGCTCGAGTTTGTCGCCAGGATGTTTCCTTTCAGGCACGATTCCAACCGCTCGGCAGCACGCACATTGTTCGCGCTGGCAGATGGAGAGGAAGAAAGATTCTCAGAAGATAGTTTTCCAGTCGATGAATTTGGTGTCGCAGGCAGAGGGTTGACAGTCCCGCTTTTAGGTCTGCCACTCTTGGGGGAATAATGTTTAGTCAGCTTTGGCAGCGAATTAAGTCGTGGTTCGTCAGGCCCTTTCGACCGGCCGCTGAGAAACCCGCCCTAGAACCCGCGGCTCGCAAAGTGGTTTTCTACGAATCCGATGAGTTGCCGACGGAGCTACCGGAGTTCGATATTACGGTCGCGCGAGAAGGTGACCAGTTATGGGCAGCCGGCATGTTATGCCCGTGCGGTTGTAAGCGGCGCATAGAGCTGATGCTTCTTGATGAAGTGCGACCGCGTTGGAGACTGCAGCTTGATGATGGGAACCACCCCACCCTAACGCCCTCGGTCTGGTTGGCTGAGGGATGCCGCTCACATTTCTGGGTAACTGGTGGTCGAATCCGTTGGTGCCTGCCTGACGAGCAGGGCCAACTCGACACGCAGGACACATCTCAGCTATCTTCGGCGAAGTTGTGACCCGGGATTGGGGAGGTGGGACCGGAGCGGTGCCTGCAATCGATAAGAGTAGCGATTGTTTGGAACGCCGGCTTTGCGCCGCATGCAGAACCCGCTTCGCGGGAGGGTCGCCTGATTCTGAGAGGGCGCGGTATTCATAGGCCTTGAGCGGGTAGAGACCGCGATCCGATCATGGAGTTCCCTTCAACGAGAGGAACTTGCCATGGCCACCCTGTCGACCGATGCTCCGATCACACCGCTTCGCCAGCGCATGCAGCAAGACATGCTGATGCGGGGTCTGGGACCGCATACGCAGCAGGACTACGTTCGTCATGTCCGGCGCTTCGCCGCGTTCCTTGGTCGCGCTCCCGACACCGCGACGACCGAGGACATCCGACGCTTCCAGCTGTCCCAACATGAGAACGGCATGGGCCCCCCCGATCAACGGCGCCCGAAACCCTTCAGCATGTCGGACGTTGAGATCACCGGTGCCGATCTCCATGAGCTGACATCGCAGGCAGATACGCAGGATTTCCCCTGCGCCGTCAGCTGACCTTGGCGTCCCTTTCGTTCGTCTTGGCAGCGCCGAATCATACGGTCGAGCCTGTGTCCTGTTCGTGAACATCCCTAAAGCGATACCGACCAATAAATGCCATAGATCGGGGAAATTCGCGCTACACCAGAGCGGTGCGGTAAAACTTTCCGTAGCGATCGACGATTATTTTTGGTTTTATTAAAAAAGAATCGACCAAAAGGGGAGCGAGTTGGCAGACAACATTGTTTCAGTAGCAATCCATCACCTAGAGAAGAGCGATGCTGGGGCTTATCAAGTCCACGCCGGCAACGGGGCGCTCGCTGTGGGGAACACAGCTAAGCGACTGATCGACGACCTGCATCGGCTGTATGCGAGGCGGCCATCAAAGGCCTACGGCCGTTTCTCGATGGATACCGCTAATTTCCCTACATCGCTCCGACTTGGAGAATACATCGACGGGAAGTCAACTTTCGAAGAGACGACGTTGGCGCTTATGGACACGCTCGCCAAAGAAGCCGGTGGGCGTCCGGCTTCCGAGGGCGGGCACGTCTTTTTCGCGCATTTCAACCGTGACGAAATTCAGTACGTCTTGGTGGCGATCGTCAATGACAAGATCAGTGCCGCGCTCACGGAAAACGCCGACCTAGAAGACGTGAAGCATCTCGACGTAGACGGATATCGCTTCGCCGGCCGCGTCAACCTCAAAGGCTGGGCGGCGAACGAGGAGCGCTACCTCAGCTTCCTCAAGGGAAAAGGGGCCGTTTCAGAGTACTTCAAGGCGTTCTTGGGCTGCGAGACCACGGTGCTGGCCAGGGTCGAGACCACTCACATGGTCCAGGCGCTGAAGCACTTCGCCGACACCCAGCCGATGGAGCCTGCCGAACGGGCCGACTTCATGGCTCGCGCCATGAACATCTGCACACGCGATGCCAAGGCCGATAAGCCGATCAACTTCGCTACCCTCGCAAACGAACTTCACCCAGACGACCCTGAAGCGCTGATCGAATTACTCGCGGACCCTGATCGCGGCCTCAATGACGGCTTCGTCGCGGACCGTCGCGCTCTCAGAGGGCTGATCGAGTTCAAGGTGAAGACTCCCAACTGGGCGGTTGAGTTTGAGCGCAAAGCACTGCACGAGGGCAAGGTGCGCTTCGATCCCGTCGAAAACAGCATTACCCTGCTGGAGGTGCCAGACCACATCCGGCAGGAGCTGACCGAGGAGATCGAAGGTGGCTAAGGCGACGATCGCCTGGCCGGATTTGCTGGAAGTCTATCTCAACTCCGCTTGGGACGACGGCGACAACGGGCGCATCACCGTTGCCAACCAAAGCATCTTGGAGACGCTTGGGCTCATTGAAACCTCGGAGAAGGCAGCGGAAGCGGCCGATATCACGCCTTTGATCTCCCCCGATAAGGTCAAGCTGGACAGCGTCATCCCTGCTCGCATCGGCTACCCAAAGTATAGTCTCGGCTTGCTCGCCGAGACGTGGGGCGGACTGCTCAGAGCCCCGGAACGTCGAGTGGAGGAGCCATCCACCTTCTTCATAAAGTCCGACCGCTCACATTCGGGCCTCGTACCGGCTTCAGAGGCGCTCGCCAAATACAGGGCGATCCTGAAGTTTGTCGCCACTCTCAGTGGGGCCGCGCTCTTCACCGACGTCCAACATGCGAAGCTAGTCTATTTTGGGGATGGCCGCGTAGAGGTCCCGGTCCGCTACGACGCGAGCGACTTTCGGCTCGTCGACGCCGAACAGATCGAGGCGCTGGCGGCGAGACTGGAAGGCGATATCCACCGAGATCAGAGGCTCAGCATTCTCGGCGAAGCGGTCACAGCTCTCGTCGCTGGCCAATCAGCGGCGGGGCGCTTCGTCTATCTGCTGCAGAATGCGGATGAGCTTAAGAAGCGCGTCGACGAAGGATACAAACTTTTTGCGTCGAGTTTTTCGTACTCGAAGATCCGCGGCGAGATCGAGAAGAGCCAAGCCGATTATGTCAACAGGGTCCACAAGACCTTCACCGACATTCAGGGTCAGTTGTTGGGTCTACCCGTCTCCGCCGTCGTCGTGGCAACACAGATGAAAGCTACGAGCACCTGCGGTCCCGAGGCCATTGCGAACATAGCCATTCTTGGCGGAGCCTGGCTTTTCGTTGCCCTCCTGATCGCCTCGTGCGGGAATCAGTGGCTGACGCTCGGTGCCATCGGCCGCGAAATCAAGGACCAGCGTACCAAGCTCAATTCGGATTTCAGTGAAATCCGCGATATGTTCACCGGCGCTTTCGATGCCATCGAGGGACGAATCCGCTGGCATCGCGCCGTGCTGATCGTGATATCCCTTGTTGCGCTCGCCGGGGCCTGGTTCACATGGCAGGGGTATAGTATCGCGACGAAGCTGGATGCGTCGGGATGTCTCGTCCATGGCGGGATGCCCACCGCATAACCATCAGACTACTGCGGCAGCCAGTGGCCAATCGCCGCGACAATTGACCAGCCGTATCTTGGGCATTTCGAGCCGGGTGACGGTGCAGGGAGGGGACGTTGGCTCACAAGAGTTTGCAGTGTGCAGGATTTCCGGCGGGCTATTTTGCGTTGACCTCGATAGCCACCAACCGCATGGTATTGGCGCTGTCGCTGATCGCCCTCGGTCCTTGCCATCGACCGCATCAACTGACCGGCGCGTTTTGGTGGTCACTGCGGGGTGTCGTGACTTGTTCAGCCTTCTTGATGCCCAGTTGACGCCGACCCATGGCTTCAAGTCGCAAACGGCCTCTCACCTTAAAGCGAACGCGTTAAGCTGGCAGAGGCGATGACAAGATAGTTTGCCCAACGCCATTTGGGCGCCACCGTGGTCGTGCCAGTAGAACAACACGCCGGCACTTTACCCGCATGTCGAGCTCCGCGCCCTATCCCAAGTCGATGCCGAAGTACTTCCGATACACTCGAAAAAGCCGGCGGCGAAAACGGAGCCCGACTGCTTCGCCTTCCGCGTTGCAGGATTCAGCGCCGGTGCAAATAACTTCATGGAGTCGGAATCGCAACCGAAGCCGTGATTTGCCCGTCCTCTGCACCACCGCTCGCTGATTTTCACCCGAGCTTTCGATTGGCCAAACTCTCCCACAGGCCAACAGGGTTGTGCTTGTGGCCCGAAGGCGATGGCCTTGTGTATCCATATTGCGGCCGCCGAACCGCGCGGATCAATAGCAGCCTGGAGCGATACACAGCTACGCATGGACCGAAGTCTCTGCAGCAGGTCTCTCGACGAAAGTAGCCTTAACTCGTTGCCCAAAACTGCTCCGGACGCCGAGCTCAACCTGTAGCGGTCTCGAGCAGCGTCATCCGACACCTTCTGTCGCCTTTGTCGCGTCCTCTACACGGGCTTATTCCGACAATCACTTGTTTGCACCTTGTTTGGCCTCAACCTAAATAGCTGAAAAGAAACCACGAAATTTTTCTACGACCCGATCGGCTAAGTTGGCACGAGTCTTGAAACCCTTTGGTGCGAGGCGGCGAGAGCTGCCGACCGGCATTCATGTCGCGGTAGCCACGATCGATGGAACGAAGGAAGGAAAGCTACATGTCAGGTCTGCGTCAGATCGCCTTTTACGGCAAGGGCGGCATCGGCAAGTCCACCACCTCCCAGAATACACTCGCCGCCCTTGTCGACCTCGGGCAGAAGATCCTCATCGTCGGCTGCGATCCCAAAGCCGACTCCACCCGCCTGATCCTGAACTCGAAAGCGCAGGATACGGTCCTGCACCTCGCGGCACAGGAGGGTTCGGTCGAGGACCTCGAACTCCAGGACGTGCTCAAGGTCGGCTATAAAGGCATCAAGTGCGTGGAATCCGGCGGCCCCGAGCCGGGTGTCGGCTGCGCCGGCCGCGGCGTCATCACGTCGATCAATTTTCTCGAGGAGAACGGCGCCTATGACGACGTCGACTATGTCTCCTACGACGTGCTCGGGGACGTGGTGTGCGGCGGCTTCGCGATGCCGATCCGCGAGGGCAAGGCCCAGGAAATCTACATTGTCATGTCCGGCGAGATGATGGCGCTCTATGCCGCCAACAACATCGCCAAGGGCATCCTGAAATATGCCCATTCGGGCGGCGTGCGGCTCGGCGGCCTGATTTGCAACGAGCGTCAAACCGACCGCGAGCTCGACCTCGCCGAAGCACTGGCTTCCAGGCTCAATTCCAAGCTCATCCACTTCGTGCCACGCGACAACATCGTCCAGCACGCCGAACTCAGGAAGATGTCTGTGATCCAGTATGCGCCGGACTCCAAGCAGGCGGGGGAATACCGGGCGCTGGCCGAGAAGATCCATGCCAATTCGGGCCTGGGCACCATCCCGACCCCGATCACCATGGAGGAGCTTGAGGACATGCTGCTCGACTTCGGCATCATGAAGACCGACGAGCAGATGCTTGCCGAGCTTCAGGCCAAGGAAGCGGCTAAGGCGGCCGCCCAGTAACCAGCGCTGACGACATGAGGCGCGGCCTTGACCTGGCCCGCCTTTCAAAGAATGGCGCCTCGTCGGTGAGGCGTCACCTGAAGCTTGAAAGGGGTCCCATGAGCCTGGATTACGAGAATGACGGCGCTCTCCATGCGAAGCTTATCGAGGAGGTGCTGTCGCAATATCCCGACAAGGCGGCGAAGCGCCGCAAAAAGCACCTCAGCGTCGCAAAGAGCGGGGACGAGGCTAGCGAGGAAGGCGATGTCCTTTCCGAATGCGATGTCAAATCCAACATCAAGTCCATTCCGGGCGTGATGACGATTCGCGGCTGCGCCTATGCCGGCTCAAAGGGCGTGGTGTGGGGTCCGGTCAAGGATATGGTCCATATCTCGCACGGCCCGGTCGGCTGCGGACAATATTCCTGGTCGCAGCGCCGCAACTACTACGTCGGCACGACGGGCATCGACACGTTCGGGACAATGCAGTGCACCTCCGATTTCCAGGAGAAGGACATTGTTTTCGGCGGCGACAAGAAGCTGGAACAGATCATCGACGAGATTGAGGAACTGTTTCCGCTGAACAATGGCATCACCGTGCAATCCGAATGCCCGATCGGCCTGATTGGCGACGACACCGAAGCAGTTTCCCGTAAGAAGGCCAAGGAGCACGAAAAGACGATCGTGCCGGTGCGCTGCGAGGGTTTCCGCGGCGTCTCGCAATCACTCGGCCATCACATCGCCAACGACTCGATCCGCGACTGGGTCTTCGAGAAGAAGGACGTGGAGTTCGAGGCCGGCCCGTACGACGTCAACGTGATCGGTGACTACAATATTGGCGGCGACGCCTGGGCCTCGCGGATCCTGCTCGAGGAGATAGGGCTGCGCGTGGTCGGCAACTGGTCGGGCGACGCGACACTCGCCGAGATAGAGCGCGCGCCGAAGGCCAAGCTCAATCTCATCCATTGCTACAGGTCGATGAACTACATCTGCCGGCACATGGAGGAAAAGTATGGCGTCGCCTGGATGGAGTACAATTTCTTCGGCCCCTCCCAGATCGAAGCCTCTCTGCGCAAGATAGCCAAGCATTTTGGGCCCGAAATCCAGGAGAAGACTGAGAAGGTCATCACCAAGTACAGACCGCTCGTCGATGCAGTCATTGCCAAGTACCGGCCGCGCCTCGAAGGAAATACCGTGATGCTCTATGTCGGTGGCCTGCGCCCCCGTCACGTCATCACCGCCTACGAGGACCTCGGCATGGTGATCGTCGGCACTGGCTATGAGTTTGCTCACAACGACGACTATCAGCGCACGGGCCATTACGTGAAGAATGGCACGCTGATCTATGATGACGTGACCGGTTACGAGTTGGAGAAGTTCATCGAGGGGGTTCGCCCTAATCTCGTCGGCTCGGGCATCAAGGAAAAATACCCGGTGCAGAAGATGGGCATACCGTTCCGTCAGATGCACTCCTGGGATTATTCAGGACCGTATCACGGCTATGACGGTTTTGCCATCTTCGCCCGCGACGTGGACCTTGCCATCAACAACCCGGTCTGGGGCCTATACCAGGCCCCCTGGAAAACAAGCCCGAGCCGTGGGCGAGCGATGGCTGCCGAGTAAACACCTGACCTTAGCCTAGTCTCCCCAGGGAGACGACGAACGCCCGCGACCGCGTGCTCCGCGGGAGACCTGAAACGTCTCGACGTCCCTGAGCTGCCGTATGGCGCGGCCAGATGAAAGAGGTAACCACACATGCCGCAGTCGGCTGAAAAAGTTCTCGACCACGCCCCCCTGTTCCGTGAGCCGGAATACAGGGAGATGCTTGCCGAGAAGAAGCTGAATTTCGAATGTCCGCACACCGATCAGATCGTTACCGATCAACGCGAATTCACCAAAACGTGGCAATACCGCGAAAAGAACCTCGCCCGCGAAGCGCTCGTCGTGAACCCTGCCAAGGCCTGCCAGCCTCTCGGCGCGGTCTTCGCTGCCGCGGGCTTCGAGCGAACCATGTCCTTCGTCCACGGCAGCCAGGGCTGCGTGGCCTATTACCGCTCGCACCTATCGCGCCATTTCAAGGAGCCTGCTTCGGCTGTTTCCTCCTCGATGACCGAGGATGCGGCAGTGTTCGGCGGCCTGAAGAACATGGTCGATGGGCTCGCCAACACCTACCAACTCTACGACCCGAAGATGATCGCTGTCTCGACCACTTGTATGGCGGAGGTCATTGGCGACGACCTGCACAGCTTCATCGAGAACGCCAAGGACGAAAACTCGGTCCCGCGCGACTTCGACGTGCCCTTTGCCCACACGCCGGCCTTCGTCGGCAGCCATGTCGACGGCTATGACGGCATGGTCAAGGGCATTCTGGAGCACTTCTGGAAAGGCCAGGAGCGCACGCAAGCCAGGGGAACCATCAATATCATTCCGGGTTTCGACGGCTTCTGCGTCGGCAACAACCGGGAACTCAAACGCCTGCTCGATCTGATGGGCGTGTCCTACACTTTCATCCAGGACGCCTCTGACCAGTTCGACACGCCGTCGGACGGCGAATACCGCATGTATGACGGCGGTACGAAGATCGAAGACGTGAAGCAGGCACTCAACGCCGAGGCGACACTTTCGCTGCAGTACTACAACACCCGAAAAACGCTGGAATATTGCGACCAAGTCGGGCAGGCGACGGCCTCGTTCCATTACCCGCTCGGCGTCCAGGCGACCGACGAATTCCTGATGAAGGTCTCGGCGATCTCCGGCAAGGAAATCCCCGAGACAATTCGCCTGGAGCGCGGCCGACTGATTGACGCCATGGCGGACAGCCAGTCCTGGCTGCATGGCAAGAAATACGCGATCTATGGGGATCCGGACTTCGTCTACGCCATGGCCCGCTTCGTCATGGAGACCGGCGGCGAGCCGACCCATTGCCTCGCCACCAACGGCAGCTCGGCATGGGAAGCCGAGATGAAGGAACTGCTTGCATCCTCGCCCTTCGGAAAGGATGCTCAGGTCTGGGCGGGCAAGGACCTGTGGGCGATGCGCTCGCTGCTCTTCACCGAGCCGGTGGACCTGCTAATCGGCAATTCCTATGGTAAGTATCTGGAGCGCGACACCGGCACGCCGCTGATCCGGCTGATGTTTCCGATCTTCGACCGGCACCATCACCATCGCTTTCCGCTCATGGGCTACCAAGGCGGGCTGCGCGTCCTGACGACGATCCTCGACAAGATCTTCGACAAGCTCGATCGCGAGACGAGCGAGACGGGCGTGACGGACTATTCTTATGACCTCACCCGCTAGCAGCGGCGGCCGGCTTTTCGCCGACGCCATCCGTCCCCCAATGGTCTTTGGAGACCGACGTAATGTCCTCGCTCAGTGCCAAAATCCAGGATGTCTTCAACGAGCCCGCCTGCGATAAGAACCGCGGCAAGGATGCCAAGGCGCGCAAAGAGGGCTGCTCGAAGCCGCTGACGCCGGGGGCGGCGGCCGGCGGCTGCGCCTTTGATGGCGCCAAGATCGTGCTGCAGCCGATCACCGACGTCGCGCACCTGGTCCATGCGCCGCTCGCCTGCGAGGGCAATTCCTGGGACAACCGCGGCGCAGCTTCGTCCGGGGCAACGCTGTGGCGCACAAGCTTCACGACCGATCTCAGCGAACTCGACGTGGTGATGGGGCAGGGCGAGCGGAAGCTTTTCAAGGCGATCCGCGAGATCAAGAAAGCATATGCGCCGCCAGCGATCTTCGTCTATTCGACCTGCGTGACGGCGCTGATCGGCGACGACATCGAGGCAGTCTGCAAGCGCGCGGCCGAAAAATTCGGCTTGGCCGTGGTGCCGGTCAATTCGCCTGGCTTGGCCGGCTCCAAGAACCTCGGCAACAAGCTCGCCAGCGAGGCGTTGCTCGACCATGTCATCGGCACGGTGGAACCCGACGACGCCGGGCCCCACGACGTCAACATCCTTGGCGAATTCAACCTCTCCGGCGAGTTCTGGCTGGTGAAGCCGCTCCTTGATCGGCTCGGGATCCGGGTGCGCGCCTGCATGCCGGGCGATGCGCGCTACCTCGACGTTGCCTCCGCGCACCGCGCCCGGGCGGCTATGATGGTGTGCTCGACCGCGCTCATCAATCTGGCCCGCAAGATGGAGGAGCGCTGGGACATCCCGTTCTTCGAGGGCTCCTTCTACGGCATCACCGACACCTCGGAAGCACTCCGGAACATAGCTGAGCTGCTCGTGAAGAAGGGTGCCGATCCGGAGATCCTCGACCGCACAGAGACGCTGATCGCAGAGGAGGAGGCGATTGCGTGGAAGAAGCTCGATGCTTACAGGCGGCGGCTCCAAGGCAAGCGCGTGCTGCTCAACACAGGCGGTGTCAAGTCCTGGTCGGTCGTCCACGCGCTGATGGAGATCGGCATGGAGATCGTCGGCACCTCAGTCAAGAAATCCACAGTCGAAGACAAGGAGCGCATCAAACAGCTCCTCAAGGACGACAACCACATGTTCGAGCAGATGGCACCGCGCGAGCTTTACGCCATGCTCTCAGAACACAAGGCCGACATCATGCTGTCGGGCGGGCGCACGCAATTCATCGCGCTGAAGGCCAAGACACCCTGGCTCGACATCAACCAGGAGCGCCAACATCCTTATGCCGGCTATGACGGCATGGTGGAACTCGTACGCCAGATCGACCTTGCCATTCACAACCCGATCTGGCGCCAGGTACGCGAGCCGGCACCGTGGGATTGCCAGTCTGCCATGAAGGACGAACCGCCGAGCACAACGAGCGAGACAGCGACCGTGCACGCTTTGAAGAAATTCGCCGGCATGACGGCCGACGACTTCGGCGAGTGTTGAGGAAAGCCGATGGCGCGCATCCTTCCCCAGACCAAATCATCGGCGGTCAATCCGCTGAAATCCTCGCAACCGCTGGGCGCTGCCTTCGCCTTTCTTGGGGTCGACGGTGCGATGCCGCTGTTCCACGGCAGCCAAGGCTGCACCAGCTTCGCGCTCGTGCTCTTCGTGCGGCATTTCAAGGAAGCGATCCCCCTGCAGACAACGGCGATGGACGAAGTGACGACGATCCTCGGCGGGGCGGACAATCTGGAAGAGGCGATCCTCAACCTCAAGGTCCGCACAAAGCCAAAGCTGATCGGGATCTGCACGACCGCACTCGTGGAAACCCGTGGCGAAGATTGCGCAAGAGACATCGCCGACATCAAGCTGAAGCGTGCGGAAGAAATCGCGGGTACGGAGATCGTGCTGGCCAACACGCCGGATTTCGACGGCGCGATCGAACAGGGCTGGGCCAAGGCTGTCACCGCGATGATCGAAGGCATTACACGCCCTGGCGAGCAGGTGCGGCAGTCGAAGAAGATCGCAATCCTGCCCGGCTGGAACCTCACCGTGGCTGACATCGAGCATTTGCGTGAGATGGTTGAAAGCTTTGGGCTTGAGCCCGTGATAGTGCCGGACCTCTCCGGCTCGCTCGACGGTACTGTGCCCGACCGCTGGGTCACGACCACTTATGGCGGCACCAGCGTCGAAGATATCCGCGAGCTTGGCACGGCCGAGCACTGCGTCGCCATCGGCGAGCATATGCGCCGCCCCGCCGAGGTGCTGCAGAAATTGACCGGCGTGCCTTACGTGCTTTTCCAGTCGCTGACCGGATTGAAGAGCGCCGATCGGTTCGTCTCGCTGCTGTCCGAGATTTCGGGTGCGTCGGTGCCGGCCGGGGTGCGCCGGCGCCGGGCGCAATTGCAGGATGCGTTGCTCGACGGACATTTCCATTTCGGAGGCAAGAAAATTGCGATTGCTGCTGAACCAGACCAACTCTACCAACTCGCGACGTTCTTCACCGGCATGGGCTCCGAAATCGCGGCGGCCGTCGCCACGACCGATATGTCGAAAATTCTGGAAAAAGTACCGGCGGAGTCGGTTCAGATCGGTGATCTCGGCGATCTGGAGACTCTTGCGGCGAGCGCCGATCTTCTCGTCACTCATTCCCACGGCCGCCAAGCGGCGCAGCGCCTTGGCATTCCGCTCATGCGCGTCGGCTTCCCGACCTTCGACCGGCTTGGCAGCCAGCACAAGCTCACAATCCTCTATCAGGGCACCCGCGACCTGGTCTTCGAGGTTGCCAACATTTTCCAGGCTTACCGGCAGGCGCCGACACCTGAAGAACTTGATCCCCTCCGCAAGCGAGAAACCCCAGATGGGCCCCGTTCGTCGCCTCTCACTCGTCACTGACGAGGTTCACGCACCGATGCCGGAAAGACGAGCAGGCGTATTGCGCGTAGCCATCGCCACGCAGGACATGAAGGACCTCAATGCCCATTTCGGGTCGGCCAGACGCTTCGCTGTCTACGACATGACGCGCGAGGAGTGGCATCTCGTGGAAGCCTTGGCCTTCGATGACGTTTCCGATGAGAACGGGAAGCATCGGATCGAGGGCGATGACCGCATCACGCCGAAGGTCGAGGCGCTAAAGGGCTGCCATCTCCTGTTTTGTCTGGCGATCGGCGGACCTTCGGCGGCCAAGGTTGTTTCGGCAAAAATCCACCCGATCAAGGTGCAGCAGCCCCAAACCATCCAGGAGGTGCTGTTGCGTACGCAGATGATGCTCAGGACATGTCCTCCGCCCTGGCTGCGCAAAGTGCTGGCAGAGGCAGGCGTCGCCGAAAAGAAACCGTCCTTCGACGACGAGGACTGAAATTGGGGAGAAGGCGAAATGTCAGATGCCGCGGCTAGCGCTGCTGTCACCGAGGACGAGGCGGCCCTTGCCACCCCGTTCGTCAAATGCCTCGTGCGGCTGATCCGTGCTCAGGATTCCTACGGATCATGGGAAGGCAAAGCTGACGCCGAGCTGCTGGCCGACTTCATTATCACCAAGCAACAGCGCCGTGCGATCCCGATCATCGGCGATCCCGATCCGGACGTGCTGTGGAGGCTCGACATGTTTTACACCGCCGTCGGGCTTGCGATCGAGGAGCGCTCCGGCCTCATGGCATCGCCGATGATGGAGATGAGCCATGAGGGCTTCGGGCGCGTGCTGTTCACGTCCGGGCGGTTGGTCGTTCTGTCGAAGACCCTGCGCGATGTCCACCGGTTCGGCTTCGAGACATACCGGAAACTCGCCGAGGCCGGTACGAGACTGGTCGACGATGCGCTCGCAGCCATCGAAGCCTACCCCGACATGGCACGGGCGTAATGAAACCGATTTTCGAGCAAGGGGATCATGTCAGGCCTTGAGGAGCTGCAAGGGCCAGCCCACGCAGCCCACCCGGTCCAGGCAGATGCGGTTCTTGGGGTAGCGCTGATGAAGCCACTCGTCCTCATCTGTTCGCAAGATGTCGAGTTCTATCTGTTCCTCAGCCACATACTGGAGGTGGACGGCTTCGCCAGTCAGCCGGCAGGCGGCGCGAAGGAAGCGCTTTCATTGACCGACGAACGGGAATTCCAGGCCGTGGTGCTGGACTGTGGGCCAGCAAGGATAACCGGGTCCGCAATCTGCGCCCGGCTCAAGCAGGAGCCGCGGACCGGTGGCCTGCCCGTTATCGCCTTGATCGCGCCCGGCGCCGAGAGCCAGCACCTCGATCTTTTGAAGGCAGGCATCGACGAGAGCTTTGTGCGGCCGATCGCGCCGGCCAAGCTGCTCGACTGCCTACGCACGAAGCTGGCGCTGACGAAGCGGGGTTCGAATGGGGTTGAAAACGGCGGCTGGCTCTCCTGTGGCGACCTTGAAATGAGGGTCGACGCCCACCGGGTTCGTGGCAATGGCCACGACATCCATCTGGGACCAATCGAGTTCAACATGCTGCGGCATTTTCTTGAGGCTCCCGGCAAGGTCTTCAGCCGGGACGATCTGATCGCCGCAGCCTGGCCGAACAATATCCATATCGGACCACGCACCGTCGACGTCCATATCAGCCGGATCAGAAAGGCACTGAAGACGGCCTCGCCCGGCAGCGTCATTCGCACCGTCAGATCGGCCGGCTACTCGCTCGACAGGCCGGACGGCTAAAGAGCGAACCGTTGGCCCTGAGCACGACGGAGAGGAGGAGTGGCACAACTCTTGCGGCTTCGAAACGCGCCTACAGGTGCGACATACTCAGAGAGAAGCAGGTCAGATGGGTTTTAAAAGCGTGCTCTGTGTGACGGGTTCTAACCACTCCGATAAGGACGTCAAAACAGTTGCCGGGTTGTGTGCCGAGGTCGGCGCGTATCTTTCCGTATTGATTATGTCGCCTCCGCCGCTCGTTATGCCGTCTCCGTCGCTGGGCGATGGCATCCCCGAGTGGCCTACACAACGCGCACACGCCATTGCCAGACTGGACAAACGGTATAGGCAGATCGAGAGATTTTCGGAGGACATGGCCAGACTGGAAAAAACATCCAGGGAAATCCAGAAACTGCTGAGAGGCATGTGGCTTTGCTCTGACGTCGATACAGACTACTGCGATGAGGCCGACGTTGGCGACGCGGTGCGACAGCGGGCGCACTGCAACGACCTGACAATCGTCGGCCCCGCACTTCTCAATGACAATAATCTCGGACCTCTTGTTATCAACGGCAGCTTGTTCGACACGGGAAAGCCAGTGCTTGTCGTACCAAAGGGCGCTGAGGCGACACTGTCGCCGCGGCGCGTGCTGGTCGGCTGGGATTCGCGAGTCGAGGCGTCCCGTGCGGTTCGGGAAGCGCTGGATCTGCTATCCCGTGCTGAGGAAGTTCGTGTCACACTGGTCGATCCCAAGGCGACTTGCAACGGGAACGGCGCCGATCCGGGAGCTGATATCGCTGCCTATCTTACTCGGCACGGTGCTCAGGTGTCGGTTGATCGGCTGCCGAGCGCCGGTAAACCGGTGGCAACGGTGCTCGCGCAGCACGCAATCGACAGGTCCGCAGACATGATCGTCATGGGCGCGTATGGCAGCCGCCGGCTGCGTGAGCGGCTCTTCGGCGGTGTCACGAGATGGATAGTTGGGAAACCGCCATTGCCGCTGCTTTTGGCTCGCTGACTGGTTCCAGGGAGCACCGAGCTGTTCGAAGCTCTACTCTCCTGGGTCACCTATCCTGATGCCAATTCGAAGAAAGGTCGCGGCAAACGCGCGAAATTTCGCGAAGCTCCTCGCAGCCAATCGGCGCGTGCCCGAGATCATCCCGGACCTCTCTAGCGCGCTGTCGGGGGTTCCGCTCGGTCCGAGATGATTCCGCAACGCGGAGACCGGCCGCGCAGAGGTACAGGCGCTCTTCAATGCAGTCAAAAAACCAGGGTTTCGCAGGGCGGCGTCAGGCCGAGAAGGAGAGTCGTTTCGGCGCGGCAGCTCGAGTTCGGACCTGTAGCGGCATTCGCATGCGCGCGATCAGATCTCTTGCTCACGGCAGCTGGTGCTGAACAACGCCATGACCTTGCCGTGGCCGGGGCCCTCAACGAAGAGTCGGGACGGTCTTGCTCTTGGCCGTAGTCGGCCGGAATCGATGGCATCCATCACGTTATCATCGCCTGGGACGGTAGCAGTAGCGGCGAAGGACAGCAGCATCCTCAGCGTTTTCAGTCGGCCCGGCCGAGCCGCGTGGCGACCGGGCGGGCGGTCTTTGGGCTGGTCAATTCCGACACCGCTCACATTCGCACCAGGCGTCCCTGTAGCGCCTGAGCACAGGGGACACAGAAGATAACGACACAAAGCAGTAAGTGCGGAGAGTTCCCCGGGCGGCAGATGCCGGCACTCTTCCTGGCCTTTTTCGTCATTATCATCGTCAATCTGACGATGGCGGCATTCGCGAGCCGCAGCTGGCCCGGCTTCGTCGAAGCACTCCTATGTCGCCAGCAAAATTCAACGGCCCGTAAGAGGGCAGGGCACAGGCTCGGATGGAGCGGCCCCTCGCAATCGCAAATGGTGAGATCCTCTGCCGCCTCAGGGACCAGAACGGCAAGAAACTCACGACAGGTGGCGTCAAGCGGACATCGATGACGAGCCTGGCGGTACAACGCAGTCATAATGTCCATCTGCTCGTCCCTCAGCCCGAATACATGTTCAGTCGTCCGTGGCCACGCTTTTTTTGGCGACGGGAGGCGCGTGATGCATGTCCAAAACCTGACAGAGGGAGAAAACATGTCGGGTTCAATACAACCGGCCGTCTTGGGCAGGTGGAGATTTTTCAAAGCCTAATCATGCGCATATCGCGCGTAGACCGCGCTGGCACGGCCTTTGCGAATTGAGATGCGACAACACTGAATGAAGGCTGATTGCATGCAGACCGCGCGAGACGAGCGATGTTCTCCTTTCC